>DATHGV010000381.1:0-18842 GCA_035490135.1 Candidatus Methylomirabilota bacterium | reverse complement strand
TAATACGGTAGGGCATCTAACATTGAACGGCCGGGCTAATTTTCGGGTTCAAGATCGACGTTTTGCGCTTTTTAATATTCAGCGCCACTTTCTTGATTATTTTTTATTCTCGTTTGGATCGCTATCGAGTCTCGGAGTTTTCGTTTTTCTGGCAGGCTTTTTGTTTTCTGGCAGGCAAAGTTACGCGGCGGTTACGCGGGATCAAAAAAACTTCGTTAAGTTCTTATTTGAGTGGTGCCGGCGGGGGGAATCGAACCCCCGACCTAGGGATTATGAGACCCTCGCTCTGCCACTGAGCTACGCCGGCACGGGACCATCATGCTACGGATACGGTCACGGTGGTGTCAAGCCACGCGCAGTCACGCGCAGTCACGCGCAGTCACAGGCGAGACAATGGATGGTGTGCTTCCCTGCCAACCGGCACCCGAAGGGAAGCGCATGGGTTAGTCCTATAAAAACTGGTACCAAGGTACCGTTGACCGTAGCCCCCCACCCCCCTACCCTTCGAGATGTAGGGCATTGGCTCCCTTGTGGGATAGGCAAAAGCTTATCAAATGAGGGGCCGTCGAGGTGTGTGCCAATTTGATACAGTAAACACTTGACTTTGCCCTAGTAAAGGATAGAGTGCGCTCTGGGTAACCATTCCCCCGGAGGCACTATGTCCCGTATTTCATCCGCAATCGTTCTGGCCATGCTCATCTTAACTGGAGCAATGGGCCTAAAAACAGTAGTAACCACCCACGGAGATTCTTCCGTGTTGATGGCGAACGGAACGGCACCGGTTCCACCGCTTCCGCCAGCGTTTTTTAAGAATGGAACAGCACCAGTTCCGCCACTTCCGCCGATGATGGCGAAGAACGGGACGGCACCAGTTCCGCCGCTTCCGCCGATGACGGCGAAAAACGGAACAGCACCAGTTCCGCCGCTTCCGCCGACGATGGCGAAGAACGGAACAGCACCAGTTCCACCGCTTCCGCCGTCGGCTCTGATTTAAGCAACGCCCTGGTAAGCTAACTTCAACGCGGATAAAACCCGCATGACGGCCAGGACGTTAGAAAGAAAAACGTGGTTGGCCCACTCGGATACACGATCTGGTTGTTAGGCGCTCTGCTAGAGGCCGCGGTCGTGGTGTGTTCTTTGATTCGCGCGCCATTGCGGCGCTACTTCACTCTAAATCTTTATATGGTCATGTCGGTGCTGGTGAGTGCGGGCCGATACGTGGAATTTAGCCGGCATGGTTTGACGTCGTCTGAATATGTTTATTTCTATTACTATTCGGACGCGATTCTCACCATCTGTTTATACTTCGCGCTGATGGGGTTGTACGCGATTGTGTTCGAGGAACTCGAAGTCACCATGCGGCTCCGGGTTTTTATGATGTTGTTGCTCATTGGGACCACGCTTTTTTCCTACAGCGTGGTGCACCAATCCGAGTCGCGAATGCTCACGCGTTACGTAATTGAAATCTCTCAAAACCTATACTTCGTTGGTTTGATTTTGACCTACGTACTGTGGGCCGCGCTTCTTAAGCTGCGCGAGAGCCGCGTACGTGTAATTCAGATAGTGCTTTCCCTAGGTATGTATTTCAGTATTAATGCCGCCAGTTATGCGCTGCGTAACGCATATCCTGACCTGCGGTTTGTCTGGGCGTTCCTGCCTCCGGCTGCCGGGATGTTTCTTCCCGTTGCCTGGATTTACGCCTTCATGCGGTTTGATGATGAAGCGCGATTGGCGCCTTCACGCCTCGCGGCGGTGCCTCGATGATGGCCGCTATAATTTTTATTTTTTCGGTCGCGGCGCTGATGCAATTTTTTGTGTCGTACTGCAGATCGCTGATCGCCGCGTCAGCACGACGCGCGCTGTCGTCCGATGTTCAGGACGTGATTGGCATCAGGCGAGGTGCGAGTGGCGAAGATTTTGACCGCGTCATGCAATATCTGCATTTGTGCCAAGATCGGCGAGAAGACCGCAATGGCATAAAGGCCATCGGCGCTTATTTCCGGTTGCTCGGTGCCGTCGGCACGATTATGGGGAAGCTGCTTCCTTCGCTACAGGTCTGGACCGAATCGGAACGTTCGCAGTGCGCTTACTTTGCCGCCGTGGCGCTAGATCGTCGTATCGCTCACAACCGGGATATGTTCGCCGAACAGATGTCCGCGTAATTTTCTTCCTGCTTCCAAGAATCACAGGGTTTTGCTGCTGTCTTATTCGAAACAGCCACCTTCTTTTTTGGCTCAAATAAATTCCCCGTGATATTCTCGTGTTGTTCCTCTCCTCGCCGGAGTGGATGCGTCCGCAGCGCAAAAACAACCGGTGAATAAAACTTGCTTGCAGTGTGGCGCGATATTGCCGTCGGGCATATCCGCTTGCCGTTTCTGTGATTCTCAATTCCAACCCAGAGGTGCCACCGAGAGGGCTTCTGTCCTTCCCCGGCACGGTGCCGAGTTGAGCGCCGCGGATGCCGATCTCCGTGCAAATGGCGGGGGGATCTGTATCTCGCCGGAAAATTCGGCGGAGAGCGCTCCTGACCCCGATCAAACGTATGCGTGGCGGCGTGAACTGGCCAATCGCCTAGAAGCTTATCGCCTCAGGCGCCGCAAAGTGTCTCCGAACGCCGCGCAAGCGCAGTTACCATTCGCGGAGCCGGTGGTAGCCAAGCGTGCGGTCGCTGTAGCGGCAACTTACGCTGCAACGGCCCCGATTGCGGAGGTACCCACTCCCGCTGTTTCCGAACCATACTCAATATCTCCCGAATCTTCGTCCCAATCCGGCGACGACGATTTTGCCTTCACCATCGCCATTGGCCGCATTGCCTCTAAACCCCACACCGCGGACGGACGCTTGATGATCGATGTGTCCAATTCAACCGATGCCGATGCTTCGGGGGAGGAGGCAGGTGAATTAACGGAACGAGCTCACGCGGGTTTGTATCCCGTGGCTCCGTTGGGAGACCGGCAACTTGCAGGAATCATAGACGCAGCCTGTTTGCTTTTTGCGTTTGGTGGCTTTGTCGCATTGTTCGGCTCCCTTGGCGGCCAGCTCACACTAAGCAAAATGAACGCGGCGGTATACCTGGCGGCCTTGAGCGTGGTGTACTTTCAATACTTCGCGCTCTTCACGGTTTTTGGCGCCACGACACCGGGCATGATGTTTCGTGGATTGCAAGTGATGAGTTTTTCCGGTGAGCCCCCAACACCGAGACAGCTGCTGCTTCGCAGCGTGGGTTATATGCTGTCGGCCGGAATGTGTTTGATTGGTTTCCTATGGGCTCTGTGGGACGAAGATCAATTAACCTGGCACGACCGTTTGTCAAAAACTTATCTAAGCTCCGCACAAACGTACGCGGAGGTCGAGTCCCGCAGCGCTGCTCATCGCTGAAAAGAGAAAGAAATCTTTGTGTTTTCCTGTCCTGCCCCTTTAGTTCGATTACGTGGGACGTAAGAATCAGACAGAAGTTTAACCGCACCACGCGGCTTTACAGCTTTGCCATTCACGTCGTAATCTGAATGTCATCATGTGGAACATTGAAGAGAAGTTTTCTCCCAAGGCCATAGAACAACTCGCCGCACTGGGATTTGCTGTGGGCAGTACCCGCGGCGTTGTGCGTGTAGAGAAATATGGCGCTGGAGCGGAGTTTCGCCAGGACCCCGACGGCCGATACCGGCTCACCATCATTCCCACGATTATGCTGAACGGGAAATTCACACGCTTGTGGGATGCCGGCTATCAGAAATTTTTGCTCACCGACGACGGTTTAAAGTTCCCCGCGCTGGCGAGCCATCTCGAAGGTCTGCGCAAATTTAACGAAGAGTTGCGCACCGCGCTAGGCGTGCCAACTTTCTATAACGAAGCCATTGGTTCCGTGAGCCAGCTGAGCGTGTACGACCGGGTAAAAGGGCGCGCGGGCGATGTTCCCGACGAGACCGTAGGCGCGCACAATCCAAACGTCGGGCATTAATTCTCGCTTCTCGCGCTGATTTCCCAAAATATTCGCCAATCTAGCAATTGAACACCCGGGGCGGGATTCATTCATCCGTCAGGATGCGTCGTGGAGTTGCCGGCGGAACTGTTCCAGGTTGACGCGATGCTTGGCTGCTTTTTTGCGCCCAATATAAATTACTGGAATGTCGCAACCGAAGCGCTCCATCAGCGCGGCGTCTCCTTCAATGTCAATCTCGCAAAGCGAGGCGCGGAATTCGCGCAATAGTGGAGCGATCGCTGTCTTAGCTTCCTCGCACAAGTGGCAACCAGCTTTGCTATACAGCGTCACGTCTGGGCCGGGACGCGTTTGCGTCGCTGCGTCGGCGGCTCGTTTGGGTCCCAGGTCGCTCATGAGCAGTAATCGTCCGAGTGCATAAATGCATCATACCCGGTGATAGCTGCCGGCTGCGAGTCGGCCGACAAATAAGCAGGCATAATAGTTGCCAGAGGATCGATTCTATGGGCCGCGTGGTAGGGTTGATGGACGACATTTTCTTTCAGATGAAGGTTGCGGAAACTGCCAAGCATCTCGGCATTGAATTCAAGGTGGCCACCAACACAGACGCGCTCCTGGGGCTGCTGGAACCGCGTCCGCAACTGGTAATCGTTGACCTCAACGCGCGTAATCAGCCTATCGACGCCATAGTGAAGCTGCGTGCGGCATCGAAAGACATTCGCGTGGTGGCATTTCTTTCTCACGTGCAAAGAGAATTGGCCGAGCAGGCGAGGAATGCGGGTTGCGACGAGGTCATGCCGCGGTCGAGCTTCACACAAAATCTCGCCGAAATATTGAGTCCCGCGAAGGCTTGAATGAAATTGTCGCACACATCTTTACAGCGGGCATCGCCGTTGACGTTCGGTTTCATTGCATTTGTGTTGGCGATAACGGCATTGGTCACAAATGTGAATGTCTGGGCGCAGGAATCCTCTTCTCGGCCCGGCGACGCCTCGAAAAACCCAGCCAGTTTGCCTAGCATGCCTACGGTCAAAAATGCGGACGACACAACGACGCCACCGCTTGCGGCAAGCGGCCCAGCCGCCGCGCTTCGCGATGTTTTGCAAGCCGCATGCTCGCAAAACGCGGGCGATTTTTCGCGATATCTTACGGCGCGCAGCAAAGAGTCTTTTGAGCGGCTTACACCGGCGGCGCGAGTTGCGTTGATGAAACGCTTTGTACTGCTGAACGTGCCAGGCAAAGCCACCGCCACCGCGAATCCGGCGGGCCGTCCGATCGTTCGCTGCGAAACGCCAGACGTGACCACGGAGATGTCCATCGGGGGAACGGACGCGCGCGATAATCTGGCATTCCTGCCCATGGAGTTGCGCGACGTTACCGATTCGACCGGAGCAAACGTGCGCCAGATAAGCATGGGCTTGGTGCGTGAAGACGGCCAGTGGAGATTGCTGTCCATTGGTGTTCTGCTCCTCGATCTCCCTTCATTGGAAGTGGAGTGGGATGCCGAGGAAGCCGAAGCCAACGAAATCACCGCGCTCGGAAATCTCAGAAGACTTGCCGACGCCGTGGAGACCTATCGCAGAACATATTTTCGCTTGCCCGAATCGCTGGCTAGCCTGGGCCCACCACCTCCGGTTGCTTCCGCGAAAAATAGCCAGGCGAAAACGCTTGCCGCAACTCGCGAGCACGCCGGATTGGTTGACGAAGAGCTCGCCCGCGGCAACAAAGACGGCTATGAATTTCGTATCATCATCGCCGGCGCCGACACTTTGGGAGCTCCAGCCAAATATCAACTGTCCGCCATCCCATCGTCCTATGGCCGGACAGGTAAGCGCTCCTTCTTCCGCGACACGGAAGGCGGATGGCACGGCGCGGATCATGGCGGGGCAGTCGGCAGGGCCTCCGACCCAGGCTTGCAATAGCTCAGAGTGTTCCGTTTATTTTGTCCAACCTAGAGGAAACGTGCTCCCGGGTTGCGAATTTGATGACCTTCGCTTTCGATTCGCCTTGCGCACACTCGCAGCCCCGTCTAACCTTGATTGCTATCCCGTGGCAGGCACATATCTAACCGTGAGGAGTCACCATGGCGTCTTCGGTCTGGAAAGGCTATCTGTCGTTCGGGCTGCTTTCGATTCCTATTCGTCTGTTCACCGCGGCGCGCGGTGAACGCATCAGCCTCAATCAACTCCATGAGGTTTGCCACACGCGCATTAAAATGCCGCTCTTCTGCCCCACTTGCGACCGCAAAGTGGAGCGATCGGAAATTATCAAGGGTTACGAATACGAGAAAGACCAGTACGTGCTGTTCAGCGATGACGACCTGGACAAAATTGAGCCAGACTCGGCGCGCGCCATGGAGATTCTTGAATTCGTGAAAGTGGATGAAATTGATCCACTGTATTACGACGCTTCGTATTATTTGACTCCGGAAGACGAAGGCAAAAAAGCCTACTCGCTGTTGTTAAAGGCCATGGAAGATTCTGGCTACGCGGCCATCGCCAAAGTAACTATGCACCAACGCGAACACATCGTGGTGATCCGCGCGCGCGAGCAGGGCATGACGCTGCACACCATGTTTTATCAGAGCGAAATTCGCGAGGTTGCGGAATTCACCCATCAGGATAAAGTGGAGCCCAAAGAACAGGAAAAGAAGCTGGCGATGCAATTGATCGAAAGCCTGGCAGCGACTTTTGAGCCGGAAAAATATCGCGACGAGTATATGGAAAGCATGCAGGCGCTGATCGCCGCGAAACAAAAGGGCCAGGAAGTCACCGCCACGACTCACCCCGTACGCGCTCCGGTTATCGATCTCATGGATGCGTTGCGCAAGAGCATAAATGCCAAACCGGCCGCCAGCGCCAGCAAGAAGCCTCCGGTGCGCTCCATCTCTTCGGGTTCTTCGGCTTTACAGGCAACACAATCGAGTCGCAAGTCGAGCAAAAAGGCGGTAGGCTAGTTTTTATTTGATGGCAACCAGCGATCGATTCTCGCGCCTTGAATTTCAACGCATGCTCGATGTGACCGAGAAGCAATTAAATTATTGGGAAAAATTGCGCCTGGTGGCGCCGCGAAAAAGCGGTGAGAAGTTCTACGACTTCCGAGACCTCATCACTCTCCGAACGGCCAAGCAACTCATCGAAAAAGGGGTCCCAGCGCAACGGCTGCAGCGTTCCATCGTGGCGCTGCAACAAAAACTCGCCGAGGTGCAATCTCCGCTCACCGAATTACGCATTCGTTCGAACGGCCGGGACGTCATCGTGGAGCGTGCGGGCGTGCAGCTCGAACCTATATCCGGGCAAATCATGCTCAATTTCGAGACCCGCGAATTATCGGAAAGAGTTCGCATGATGCCGCAACGCAGCGCGAACGATTGGGTCGCCCTGGGCGTCAAACGCGAAGAGCAAAGCGCATCGCAGACTGGACCCCGTTTGGCAGCGGAAGCTTATCGCTCCGCGCTGGAGACCGATCGGGACAATGTAGATGCGCTGAATAATTTGGGCACGCTTTCCTACGAAGAGGGCAACCTGGAAGATGCCATATCTCTTTTCCGGCACGCCGTGGAGCTCCATCCCGAGCACATGCTTTCGCACTTCAATCTGGGGAGCGCGCTGGAAGAAAACGGGCACGACGACCAGGCCCGCCGCCATTTGCGCCGCGCCGTGCAGCTTGACCCGGAACACGCCGACGCGCAGTACAACCTGGCATTTGTGTGCGACAAACTCGGCGCCTATCCCGAAGCTCGCCGACACTGGGAAAAATATTTGGAGCTCGATCCTGACAGCTCCTGGTCGACTTACGCTCGCCAGCGGCTTGCCTACCAAAAATAATTCGGATTCGCAGCGCTAAGGATTGTTGGCTCCCGCGATTTAAATCCTAGGCATTAAAATGAGGCGTGCGGGTACGTTACATTTCCTATAGGCATGCGATTGGGATGATTGCAAATTAGGGTACGACCACAGCCTGGGAGTGCCGACAATCAGTTATTGCTGCGTGGGCCCGAATTACTTGCTTGCAGTCTCCTTAGCGAGCAACTTCACTGCCTGGCGGTCGCCGTGACCGGCCTCCTGGGCACTCTGGGCCTGAGTTTCTTTTGGATTCCTGAAGAGCCGTCTGGGCAGCGGTGCTGATCTGAACGGTGTCTAGAGGGGCTTTTGGTGCAACCGCTGCCTGCGAGGGAGCCTGTTTCTGACTCGGAGATGCTGATTTGTGTCCGAAGCGGATTTAACTGCAGGAGTTGGTGCAAGATTGGCGGCCGGAGCAGCCGGCGCTGTGCTATAGATGGACAGACTCATAGGAAGAGGACCTTTGTGCCTCAGTATGGATATCGGCCAAGGTGACAAAACCTTTAGCAGCATGTGCCTTCGTGCCTGGCCTTTGATCAGATTGCTGCGAGACGAAATTTAGAGAGGGCGTTCATCATGCGCTGTGATCGACGTACGTTTGTTAATCGGTCTCTGGCTGTTGCCGGGGCGCTGATAATGGGAGCGCCGACGTCAGAAACAGCCAACACTGAAGCACCCCACAAAGATCTCTTTTCGCAGATGAGATGGATGAACGAACCCGCATCGTACAAAAGACTGGGCGAAACGATAGTCGTGCATAGCCGCTCAAAGACAGACTTTTGGAGGAAAACGTTTTACGGTTACATCACGGACAATGGACATTTGTTCTATTTGGAGGCCACCGGAGATTTTACGTTTCAAGCTCGGGTCAATGGCCAATATGCCGCGTTATACGACCAGGCGGGCCTCATGGTCAGGCTCGACCCTGAAAATTGGATGAAGTGCGGGACTGAATTCTTCGATGGACGGCGCCACGCGAGCGTAGTTTTTACTCGCGACTTCTCCGATTGGTCTACGATGCCGGACCTGTCCGACACGGCTGAAATCTGGTGGCGAGCAGTGCGTAGAAAAGATTCCATTGAGACGCTGTGTTCTCTAGACGGGCAGAAATTCGTGTCCGTACGTCAAGGGTATTTTGTGCCTGGAGAAAAGGTGCACGTGGGAATTATGTGTGCCGCCCCGGAGGGGCCCGGATTCGACGCCGTCTTCGGCGATCTGAAACTTGACACCGTCTAGTCGCCTAGATTTAACTTTGCGCAAGCCGTTTCTGCAAGGAGAAAGCTATGAACGAGGGAACCGCGAAATCTTCGGAAACTTCAGCGACGCTCCCGCCATTTGTGCGGCCCGGTTTTAACAATATCGCGCCCTACATGGTTGTAAAGGGCGCCGGCAAGTTTATCGAATTCCTCAAAACCGCTTTTAAAGGCACAGAGCGTTTGCGCGTGCCGCGACCCGACGGCGAAGTCATGCACGCGGAAGTCGGCGTTGGCAATTCAGTGATTGAGTTGGCTGAGGCTAGCGAGCAACAACCACCGCGCCGAAACACGATCCATTTGTATGTTGATGATGCCGACGCCGCGTACGAGCGGGCTCTGCGGGCCGGCGCAACATCGATTTACGCGGTGGACGACCAGTTCTGGGGCGACCGGCAGGGATGCGCGAAAGATGAATTTGGCAATGTATGGTACATCGCAATGGCCAAGGGCTGGGATCCTGGCCCCGAGCGAATGCCCAGCGTGCAGCCTTATCTTCATCTTCACGGTGCGGAGAAGATGATTCCGTTTGCACAAGCGACCTTCCATGCCGAAACTCTCGGCGTCGCGAAGTCGCCGGAAGGCAAAATACTTCACGCCACCATAAGAATCGAGCATGCCACGTTTGAAATCGATGAAGCTCACGGGGAGTTTCAGCCAGCGCCATGTTATCTGCACGTATACGTGCCGGACACCGACGTTTCTTACGCAGATGCCGTGCGTGCTGGAGCCACTTCGGTTGAGGCTCCGGCCACCAAGCCCTACGGCGAACGTTCAGCCGCAGTTAAAGATCCGTTCGGCAACACGTGGTTTTTGGCCACGTATCTCGGCCGTGCTGCGGCTTAAAGGCCGCTCTGGTCGGCGCATCAGGAGGCCACGCCGCTCGCGGTTCAGCTTACGACTAGGAGGAAAACCGATCTTGTGGCGCTAAATGGCGATCCCACCAGCGACGTTAGTGCCTTTTGCAAAGATCCTTGGGGTGGTCCGCCATGAGAAGTTGATTTATCGCCTGCCCTAGTAATAGACGGATTGCACGCTCCGTCTAGATGGAAGCTTCAATTTGCAAATCCTGGATCATGTTTTCCAGCTGGGCGTTGGCTTTATCGCGTTGAACTTCCGTGGCCTGAATATTTTTTCGGAGCGTATCTAACTGCGTTTCTTGTTCATCCAGTTGTTTGGTGTAGCGTTGCACTAGCGCCTTTTCCTCGGCGGTTCCTCGCAGCGCCTTCATGTTTTCGCGCAGGCGGCCTTGATCTTCCACGATGCGATCGATGTCCTTCTGGCGGCTTTCCATGTCTTCTTCCAATTTGACCACTTCAACCTTCTGAGCCGTAATCTTGGCAAGAGCTTGTGCCATTTCGGGGGTGATCGAGCCTTGTTTGACAAACACACTAATCTGATTTTCGTCCAGAGCGGACAGCTGATAGGAAGTGGCCAGCGTTCTGACTTCTTCGACTGGCATAGAGGCGGTGCCTTGGGGTGGAACCTCGACGCGGAACCGGTGCACGCCAGGTGCTTTTTCGTCGGGTTCCTTAGCCCCTTTCGCGAATCGCCATTCCGGGCGAGCGGGATGTTCGATCACCAATGTTTGCTCGGTGTCTCCCTGATTGCGTGCCGTATACAGCGTACGCTCGCGCAATTCGCTGGTGTGCGTGAGCACGCCGTGTGAAATCTTCACATGCGAGACGTGCTGCGGTTGACCATTTTTTACCGCTTCGACCAGCAGCCCCAGGTCGGTCGCATACGAAATTATTCTGCGTTCGCCGGGCTTGATGGGATCGGTGAGTCCTTCGCCGGCGAACACTTCTTTATCTAAAACGCTGAAACTCCCGCCATCCAAAGTGAGCGCGCTGGTATTTTTCAGCCATAGTCCACGCAGAGGCCGGCCGGAGCCGGACGTGCCGCTCCAAAGCGATATTTTCTCGGCCTCAATCTCGGTCTGCACGATGGGCACGAGACCGGACTGATTTTTTTTCAGCGTCACGTGATCCTTCAATTTGTATTCGAACAAATCGCCCAAATCCTGTCCGGTGGCGGCGGCTTGGCCTAATGCGCGAGCTTCCTCCAGACTGGCGGGTGGAGGAGTTGCTACTGGAACACCTGCCCTGAAAGCTCCTCCGGCTGTCCCAGCCCCAAACCCCGTTGCAACATGCGGGCGATTTGCAACGCCACTTAGCATTTTTCCTGCGACACTTGCCGACGTCGTATTCAAATCTCCGGGGGCAGAGCTCACTTCCACGGTCTCAGTGCTCGTTCCGACTTGCAATTGCGTATTCAAATGATTGTCGCCTGGGGTCAGGTTAAGTCCGGTGATTAGATTTTTGCGGAATCCAAGAGATTCCATTTCGACGCGATACGTTCCTGGAGATACTCCCGAGAACGTGAATTGCCCGTCGCTCTCCGTATTTGTTGTAGCGATCACGGCGTTGTTTTCATCCATCAAACGTACGTCGGCTCCGGGAATCGCGCCTCCCATCGCATCCGTCACCATTCCGCTCAGACGGCCATTTCCGCCCGTGAGCATGGTCGCATGCGTCTGGGGAGAAAGTTGCACGCTTTCCGGCAACGCTACGACCGGGCGTCTTCCGTAAAATGGTTCCGAAAGCTGCTGGATAAAGGAGTGCGGCGCTCCCGCCACTAAAGAAAGTTCCACGCCATCCCAATCTTCGCCCACGGTGTTATCCACAATTGCCCAACCTTGCAGTAACGGTTTTTTATCCGCTTTCGAAGATAAGACGATGCGGTACGTGGTCTTCCAGATCGGCACTTCACTGATATAGCTGACGTATAGAGAGCGCTCGCCCGTTCCTGTCGTGGATATCTCCATGCGACGCACGTCCTGGTCGCGCGACGAAGCCAAGAGACCCAGATAACGGCCAACTTCAACCTGCAAATCTTTTTCCGCGATTTTCACGCTCGTCGACGAATTCAGATCCACGCTGCGAACCTCGCCGCCATCAGTTATCAGTGAAATTTCATCCGTTTCGACCGTCCAGCCAGGACCAGCACCGGTGCGCGTTTTACGTTCAACACTTAGAAGCCTGCCCGTCAATGGAGGCCCATTACCACTACGAACTTCCAATCGCGCCCCGCGGAGCGAGCCAAGAAACTCCGCGATGGTCGGACGTTCGCCGAGCGACAAACGCAGGGTCGCTAACCTCCGCGCCAGTGGGGCTTCGGAGTTGTATTCCACTCCAGTGATGCGGCCTCCGGAAAGATCGAGAACGGTCAGCGACTTCAACACGTCATTTAATTGCGCGCTGGTAAAGTCGATGTGCACGCTCTCGCTGCCGCGCACGTGTCCAAGATGCTCGAAGTAACCGACACCGTTCTTGTAAAGCACAACCTGCCGGATCGGGAGTTTCACCGCGGAAAGATTCGCGACCGTCCGTGATTCGGCCGCTGCTTCAGATTTTTTTGCATTTGCGGCGCTGGGTGTTTCCTGCGCTTGAATTGAAGAGGAAAAAATGAGATGAAGATACAGTAACGGCAGAACCTGCTTCATGAAGACCCCCGGCGAAAAGCAATAGCACAATTGTAAGCAAGCCATTCGCCTATTTCGCGACCATTTGCCTAATTGTTAAAATTACTCTGAAATTAAATTGCAGGAGGCAGGCGTTTATAACGCGGAGACCATGCGCGCAATGGCGTCGTCAAATGTGGAATTGCCGTCGAGGTACGGTTGCCAGAATTGTGTGAGAAGTTTGAAGTAACTTTCCCAGCCTCTTTGATAGATGCCCTCGCGAATCGCGTAAGGAGTGTAGCTCGTCGTGGACACCCTGCCGGAGGCGCTGTCGGTGGTGGTGGAAGAGATAACTGGGCGGATTACTTCTCCCGTGGTGTAAAAGATCAGCGCGTGCCACAGATCGCGCGGGATGCCTTTTTCGCGCTGGCGGCATTCGCGGATGATCGCTTGCTGCACCGGTTCGGCGATGCCGTGCGAGGCTTCGTGGAAAAGTACTTCCAGAGCTTCAGCGCCTTGGTTTCGTGGGTCAGTGCTGGAGATCGTGACGCGCAGAGGATCAAGCGTGGTGTACGCGCCGGAGCGATTGGCGTATGCGCACACGTCGACGCGAATTTTTTCCTTCGGCCACTTCGTTTGATAAATATCCGCGAGCCGCTGCGAGAGCCCCAGCCCTTGTTCGCGTACGAGCGGCGCAACGCGCATCACCCAGCGGCGATTGGCCAGATCGTGGCTGGGCCATTGATGCGCACGATAGACCGGCGCGGCTCCCTCCAATACGTGGGTCAGATTTGCGGGCAGGCCTGCGTTACAGGTTTCTTTTTTCCTTCCAGATAATTCATCGCAGCCGTCGAAATCGCCGAGCTGATTTTTTATCAGGATCAACTCAGTGGTGAACAGCAAATCCTTGTCGATATAGTTTGCCGCGTAATAGCTCAAGGCTTCGTTCCAGGCACGCTGCTCCGCGGGCGTCAGAGACGACTTCGCGCCAGGAGAGGTTTTGAGCGTAGGGCGGTTTTTGCCTGGAGCCTTATCGTTGTCGACGGCCGCAGATGTGTCCTGCGACCCGCCGAATTTCGCTTCCTGATAAAGGGTGTGATGAAGATTGACCCAAAAGCCGCTATGGAATTCAAAAACGGGCAGCGGGCCGTAGACGGAGCCTTCATTAGCTTGAGCCGCGGCGCGCGTAACCCACAGCGCGGTGCTCGCGAATAACAAGAACAATGTAGCGATAAATGACCGGGCCATGCGATTTGGAAATAGTAGCGTTAAGTCTGCGTGCACACAAATGCGGTGAAGGCGGGTGCGATTTCTTTAGCAACACATGATTACAAACTGTGTGATTGGCGATACTCGCGTACCACCGCAGCCACGTCGCGTTGTTCCCCGTCAACGAGATAGTTGAGGTGGCGTATGTCTGCTCCGCTGATTTTGCCGTTTAGCTCTGTCAATGTGCCGCGCAGTTGCGGAAATTTTTCAAGCGTTGCACGACGGACGATCGGCACCGCGTCATACGGAGGAAAGTAGTGGCGGTCATCTTCCAGGATCACCAGATGCAATGAGTCGATGACGCCGTCGGTGGTATTGCCGGCCACAATGTCCACTTTGTGATCCTGCAACGCGCGGTAAATCAGGCCGAGATCCATGACGCTGGGTTGCTGGGCGAAATGCAAGTTGTAGCGCTCGCTCCATCCACGAAAACCATCAGAGCGCTCCAGAAATTCAAAACCAACTCCGATGCGCCACTTGGGGGCGGCGGCAACGAGGTCAGACATGCGCTGAAGATGCAGCCGCCGAGCGTCCTCGCCGCGTATGACCATGGCGAAGGTGTTTTCGAAGCCCAGGGGCTCGGTGACTTCAAAATTAAATCGCTCGCCGTAAAGCTGCTTCACGCGCTGGTACACGGCGGACGAATCGCCGGTCGGACTTTCGTTCAGCACGGCATTGAGCGCGGTGCCGCTGTACTCGACATAAAGATCGATCTGGCCCGCTTGCATGGCTTTGTGGACCAGCAGAGTACCGCCAAGATTTGTTTTGCGTTCCACGTGAATGCCGGTGCGCGCTTCGATGTGCTGCGCGAGCAGCTCTGCGAGGACAACTTGTTCTGTGAAAAATTTGGAACCGATTACGATTTGAGATTTTGGTGCGCGACAAGACGTGATGACCGCTAGCGTTATAACAAGGACGAAGGAAAAGAGCCGGTGCATTAGCGCACTAATTTCTCATGAGCAGTACTAAAGAGGAAGGACGAAGTATTCTGATCGATCGTTAAGGGCGATGCGGGTAAAAATTATTGGACACGCAGGCGCCGCTCGATCAACGCAAGGAATACGTCTGCGAGGATCGCTAACAGTGCCGCAGGGATTGCGCCTGCGAGAATCACTGCATCGCTTACCATGGCGACTCCTCGAAAGATAAACGTACCCAAACCACCCGCGCCAATGGCTGCGGCAATGGTAGCGACTCCGATGGTGATTACTGTCGCGGTGCGGATGCCGGCCAAAATAATTCCCAAAGCGAGCGGCAGGCGCACGCGCGTCAGAATTTGGGTGTTGGTCATGCCCATCGCTTCCGCAGCTTCCAGCACCGCCGGATCAATGCCGGTAAGTCCTACGTAGGTATTGCGAAGAATGGGCAGCAACGCATAGAGCACCAGCGCGACAATCGCCGTGCGCGGCCCGATGCCGCCAATAAATGGAATGGGAATCAAAAATCCAAACAGCGCCAAGCTAGGAATAGTCTGAAAAACGCTGGCCAGGCCGAGAGAAAAAGTACGCAGCGCGGGACGCTGCACGATGAACATGCCCAGCGGCACGGCAATCACGATGGCAATCGACATCGCGATTAAAACCAGCGCGACGTGATCCAGCGTGGCGCTCCAAATTTCCGCGCGGTGCGTAACCATGAACGTCCAGGGCGTCATGCCGGCACTCCCGGAACCGTGTGAAGCGAAGCGCTAAACGCTTTCACCTCCGGATGATCAATGCGCAGAAATTCCTGAGGCTTGGCGCTGGCCACAATTTTCCCATGTTCAAGCAGCACGATACGCGACGCCAGCAGAAGTGCTTCACGCAGATCGTGAGTGACGAAGACAATTGTTTTGCCCAGGCGACGGGCTAGCTCAGAAAATTCACGCTGCAACTCCGCCCGCGTCACCGGGTCGAGTGCGCCAAAAGGCTCGTCCATAAGCAGGATGGAGGGGTCGGCACCGAGGGCGCGAGCAACGCCGACGCGTTGACGCTGCCCGCCGGAAAGTTGCGCGGGACGCCGGTGCGCAAACTCTTTTGGATCAAGACCTACGATTCTCAGCAATTCATCGGTGCGCTCGGTAATGCGCGCGGGATCCCATTTTTCTAATTTGGGAACCAAACCGACGTTTTCTGCAACGGTGAAATGCGGGAACAAGCCGGCTTCTTGAATGACATAACCAATGTGGCGGCGCAGCCGAATAGCATCCCAATCGATGGTGGATTTTCCTTCCACCACAACCGTGCCGGACCAAGGCGCCAGCATGCGATTAATTAACCTTAATAGAGTTGTTTTTCCGCTTCCGCTGCGACCCAGTAAGACCAGTGTTTCCCCAGAGTTAACGAGCATGGACAGCTCAGAGATAAGCGGCGCGGACCTACCCTTAACGCTGTATGTCACCTCTCGAAACTCGATGATAGGGTCAGCGGTTGCAGAAGAGATGAGAGCCTCGTTCCCCGGGGCCTATTGAGCCAGCCGCATCGAGGGCCTATCATAGTGCATGTAACTCCCCGCACCGCAACTGAATCTGAAACACTCTGGGACTTCAGACTCGTCCCATGACCATTTCGATGAACAACAGGGACCACCAACGATGGGCACGATAACCAGCGCAGTTCGTTTACGCCATGATCTGTCGGCGCGAATAAATGACGCTCGAGCACGTACCGATGAACTGTTCGCCATTGTGCGAAAGGAGTCCATGTACGATCGTCCGATTTCCGAGCGCCACCGCATTATTTTTTACGTCGGCCATCTGGAAGCGTTTGACTGGAATCTCCTCGCCGAAAGAGCATTCGGCTTAAGACCTTTTCAACGCACTTTCGATCAATTGTTTTCTTTTGGCATCGATCCGGTCGGCAGCGGATTGCCCACCGATAAACCCTCGGACTGGCCGCAGCGCGATGAAATTACCTCGTACGTGGCCGCCGTACGTGAGAAGTTGGATGAAGCGATTAACGAAGCTCTCAGCAAGCCGGACAAAGGCCATCCGCAACTGAAAACGATGCTCGAAGTAGCCGTTGAGCACCGCTTGATGCACGCGGAAACGCTCGCGTATATGCTGCACCGCTTACCTAGCGAGAAAAAAATTGGCGATGAAATTATAAGAAAGCCGGCCAAGCCGCGAGTTAAGCCTGACCTGGTTGAAATTCCCGCAGGGCACGCGACCTTGGGACTGGTGAAGGAAACCGGTGACAAATTCGGCTGGGACAATGAAATGGAAGCCCACGACGTGGACGTTCCGGCGTTTTCCATCGAGAAGTGCAATGTAACCAACGGCGATTATCTGCGATTCATCCAGGCCGGTGGCTACAAAAACCGTTCACTGTGGGACGACGAATCCTGGAGCTGGAAAAACGCCAACAACGTGGAGCATCCCGCGTTCTGGAGGCGCGATGGAAATTTGTGGCTATACCGCGGAATGTTTGGCGAAGTACGCTTGCCGCGCGACTGGCCGGTTTACTTGAGCCACGCAGAAGCTACTGCGTACGCGACTTGGTTGGGAAGAAAATTACCGACCGAAGCGCAGTTTCATCGCGCGGCATACGGAAGCCCCAAATCCTCGGGAACGACAAGATTCTATCCCTGGGGCAATGAAGCGCCGACCGAACGCCACGGCAATTTTGATTTTCATTCCTGGGAACCATCACCAGTGGGTTCGCATTCAGCAGGAGCGAGTGCTTTTGACGTGCAGGACCTAGTCGGCAACGGATGGGAATGGACACGCACGGAGTTCGCACCCTTCCAAGGATTTAAGGCCATGACTTTCTACCCCGGATATTCGGCAAATTTTTTTGATGGCAAGCATTACGTGATGAAGGGCGGCTCCCCGCGCACTGCTGCGTGCATGTTGCGGCCGTCATTTCGCAACTGGTTTCAGCGCCACTATCCCTACGTATACGCAACGTTCCGTTGCGTGGAAGACTAAATCACAAGGAAAGCGTCCTTTATGTCGACCCAAACCGTAGCAACTCGACACGTATCGGAATTCGCCGCGGAAGTCCGCGCCGGATTAACCAAGGGCGGACAGCGAGAGCTGCCGTCGAAGTATTTGTACGACGAAGTGGGCTCGGCGCTGTTCGAAGCCATTTGCGTGCTTCCCGAATACGGCCTGACGCGCGCGGATGCGCGGCTGCTGCAAAATCATGCGCGCGAGATCGTGAATCGATTGCCTTCGCCGCTGCAAGTGGCGGAGCTGGGCAGCGGTACGGGAAAGAAAACACGGTGGATCCTGGAAGCGCTGTCGCAACGCCAGAAAACCTATTACTACCCCATCGAGATTTCACCGTCGGCGTTGGCTGCGTGTGAAAAAGAAATGGGGCAGATCGATCTGGTAAGCGTGGTGGGATACGAACGGCCGTACCTGGAGGGGCTTCGCGCGGTAGCCGACCGCCGCAAAGAAGCGGATCACCTGCTGGTGCTCTTTTTGGGCAGCACCATCGGGAATTTTGACCGCGATGCCGGACGCAATTTTTTGCGCGAACTGCGTGAAACTTTACTTCCGGGCGATGCGTTGCTCTTGGGCACCGATCTGGAAAAAGACATCCAAACGCAGATTCTGGCGTATGACGATCCCGCTGGAGTAACCGCGGCATTCAATCGAAACATTCTGGGGCGCATCAATCGAGAGCTGGGCGCGAATTTCGACCTTTCCTCATTCCGTCATGAAGCGCGCTGGAACACCGCCGAACGTCGGATCGAGATGCATCTCTGCTCGTTGCGCAAACAAACCGTGGAAATACCGGCCGCGAGTTTGCGCGTGATGCTGAATCAAGGGGAAACCATCTGGACCGAGAGTTCCCACAAATACAAAAAGGAAGAAGTCTTGGAGATGGCGGCGGATACTGGCTTCCGTTGCGAAGGCCAGTGGATCGACAAGGAGTGGCCGTTCGCGCAGAATTTGCTGGTCGCGGTCTAATAAGTGCGGGAAATAAAAAAGGCACGCAGTGAGCGCACCCGGAAACTTTCAGATGACGTTGGCCTGATTACTTGGCGGCGAAGAAATCCGAGTTAACGGGAGTGTAGCTCTGCCACTTCTCCGGCAGGTCCTCGAGAGCAAAAATGGCGGTCACCGGGCAAACCGGAACGCATGCGCCACA
>DATHGV010000380.1:0-21830 GCA_035490135.1 Candidatus Methylomirabilota bacterium | reverse complement strand
GCCAATTTGAAATACCGTATCTTCGGACATCCACGCTTCCTGCTGCGTGGACTGCGGGGAGCGCAAACGGAAATCAGCTTGGCCGTAGCCGCCTACAATCTGAAACGCATGTTGAACATTCTCGGCGGACGCAAGCTGCATGTAGCCCTGCAGGCCACCTGATCCCGCTCCCACCGACGATGACGTGAATTTGCCTCCCCCCAATAAAAAAGCGATGCTCCGGCACTCGGAACATCGCTCTAGTCTCTTTTATCGCCCTCGTTTCGTAACAGTCTGAATTGGGCGAGCCATTTCCGGGCCCAGCGAAATAGATCGTTATGGTCTGTGCGAGACTTGCGCGCTTTGGGCGGCAAAATCGATCTTTATAGCAGAACGGTACCAAGAGAGAGAAATGTGCTTGACTGTCTGGCGGAGGAGGGGGGATTCGAACCCCCGAGACCCTTTCGAGTCTAACGGTTTTCAAGACCGCCGGTTTCAACCGCTCACCCACTCCTCCGTTTTTAATTATAACTTGCAATAGCACCTAACGGGTTCAATGATGATTTTTCCTGAGGGGTGATTGGTGTGTCACCAATTGTCACAACGTTTTGCAATGCGGCTTTTTTGAATTGAGATTTATTGTGTGCGAGTATAACGCAGCGTGAACGGTGCTGTGTTTTGGAAGACAGATTCTTCGGTTTAGGTAATTCAAAAAGGCTTAAACCAACTCGGTAGAGCGCTTAATCTCGTCGCTCAGCACGATGGCTTCGGCGACTTCTCGCATGGGCTTTCTTCTTTGGCGGCTTTGACTTTGGAGAGTTGAGTAGGCTTTTTCTTCGCTTAATTGCAAATCGCGCTGCAAGATCCCCTTAGCACGCTCGACGGTCTTTCTGGTATTCAGTTGTTCGGAGAGCCGCGAATTGACGCTTTCCAAACGCGCTATTTCAATTTCCGCGCCCACCAGAAACCCGGCCGTAGCAATCAAACGAATTTCGCGGTGGCTAAAAACGTACGGCTCACGCTGCTGCACGTTGATTACGCCGACCACTTTTCCACGGCTCAAAATCGGTACGGACAAAAACGCTTCGCAGCGATCTTCCGGCAATTGATGAAAACTTTGGAATCGCAGATCGTCAAATGCATTGCGATCTACCGCAACTGGCTGCCGATGTTGCGCAACCCAACCGCTAATGCCATGGTCAAGCGACAGTGTAAGGCGGTCCAGCACTTCGCTATGCGAATTCCGCGCAGCCCTCAGAACCAGTTCGTTGCCTTCTAGCACGTAGATGAAACAGGAATCGAACTTGGCGATCCACGAGACGAACTCAAGCACTCGTCCCAGAGCATCGCGCAGCGAATCCGCTGCCGTGATCCGACTGGCGATATCGTGCAGTAAATCCAATTCGGTGGATTCATCGGCGAGTATGTTGGCACCCGAGCACATAATCTCTAAACTAGCGGCTAGGCGCATCTCCGTCCAACGCAAGTTTCTAGTAATTCAGTTCCATATTTTCGCTGGAACCGACGAGGGAAAACGAGCGAGACGCCAAATAGCCTCGCTCGCCAGTTTTTGTGGACTAATCGTCTCCTCTAACGGCCGAGCGGTGCGATGCTGCTGCTTGCAATACGTGGTCGTTTCGATTGGTGGTGAAGACAACTTTTACACCCGCGTTGTTTAAGGAGATCGAGTGGATGGTCATTCCGGCTCCAAAGTCGACGGAGTCCCGCGACTGCGAGTTGAGCGTGTCGGCTCTAAACGCATTGGCGACCAGACTTACAACGTGACCATCCTTGTTCAAGCTGCTTACGATCACAGCCACGCGGCTGTTGCCAATCTGAAGGGCGTCCACCGAGCGAATCTCTTCGAGCGATTCGACCGCGAATCTATATTTGCCAGGCGCCAAAGTGGCATTCCCCAAGCGCGTTGTGACCGATAGGGTAATTGTGCCGCGCACCAAGTCTTGGGAGCGCGACGCTGACGCAGTTCCCAACAATGCTGCAACGGTGACAGCCAGGCCTACAAAATGCATCGATAGTGATCGTTTCTGTGTTGCGTCCATTGAGTCCTCCAATTTAATTTTCGAATTTGGGCGCACTTCACCAACTGCGCCGTTCTTACTTATTTGTCAGGGCAGGACCGTCGGGTCCTGAGGCAAAGCTAGTTGCCCAGAGGCATTGCAAAGTAAGGCGGGAACTTCGTGGTTCTCGCCGCACATGATGCTTACTGCACTTTTAAAGTGCCAGTGTTACACCAACAAGTAAAACGCAAAGAATCAATTGCGCACATTTACCAAAATGCTGACCTGCCAGGCTGTTCAGGTCGACGCTTCAGATGGTGGTTGTTGCGCTTCCACGCTAGTTGCATCCGTGCGGGCTCGAAAAATGAAATGTCACCAAATTGTCATTAAAATTGTGGCCTGCACTCTTTACGAGCTTCGCGCGTCCAATACCCCTGGATTCCCGTAATATAAATAGAGAGGCTTTCGTTCCGTTTGAGGGCAAAGATATGCTTATTCGCCGGCCAACAGATTTGACTTATTCCGACGTTACCCCGAAATCCGTGTACACCCAGCGCCGTGAATTCCTGCGGGCCATGGGACTCGCGGGAGCTGTAGCATTTGCGGGAACCGCTGCGTGGCGGCTCGGTATGCCTCTCGACGAAGTCCACGCCACCAGCAAGTTGGATGTGGCCACGAAGAGTCCTTTCAGCACCACGGAAAAGGAAACACCGTATAACGACGTGACGCACTACAATAATTTCTACGAATTCGGCACCGACAAAACTGACCCCGCCAAAAATGCTCAGAAATTTCGCACTTCGCCGTGGACTGTCTCGGTCGAAGGCGAAGTAAAAAAGCCGCGCAAATTCGGCATGGATGAAATTTTAAAGCTTGCTCCTTTGGAAGAGCACATCTACCGTCATCGTTGCGTGGAAGCGTGGTCCATCGTGGTGCCGTGGATCGGATTTCCTTTTAGTGAACTCGCCAAGCTTGTTGAGCCAACTTCCAAAGCGCAGTTCGTGGCCTTCGAAAGCTTTTTCGATCCTGGGCAAATGCCTCAGGCAAAATATTCCGGCCTGGACTATCCGTACGTCGAAGGTTTGCGTCTAGATGAGGCCATGAATCCGCTAGCGTTAATTGGCGTTGGTATGTACGGAGAAACATTACCGAACCAGGACGGCGCGCCGGTGCGCATGGTTGTGCCGTGGAAGTATGGCTACAAAAGCATCAAATCGATCGTGAAAATCCGTTTTGTCGCTAAACAACCGCCCACCACCTGGAACCGCATGGCTTCCCAGGAGTACGGTTTTTACTCCAACGTGAATCCTAATGTCGATCATCCGCGTTGGAGCCAGGCGAAAGAACGGCGCCTCGGTGAGATTTTCAAGCGTCCCACGCTCATGTTCAACGGCTACGGCGATCAGGTCGCGGGCCTGTACAATGGAATGGACCTCAAGAAAAACTACTAAAACTAGATGCATGCGCTGCTAAACAGTAAGTGGAGCAAGCCGGTACTCTTTCTGTTGTGTCTATTGCCCCTGGCGGGCTTGGGTTGGCGAGCGCTACACGGCGAACTGACCGCCAATCCGATCGAGTTCATCACCCATGCGACGGGAGATTGGACGCTTCGCTTTCTGATCATCACGCTGTGCGTTACGCCATTTCGCAAAATACTCCACCTTCCGGAACTGATTCGTTTTCGCCGCATGCTGGGCTTGTTTGCCTTTTTTTACGCCTGCCTGCATTTCACCACGTACATCTGGCTGGATAAATTTTTCGATCTATCGGAAATGTGGAAGGACATCGCCAAGCGCAAATACATCACTGTGGGATTTACGGCATTTTTGTCGCTAATTCCGTTGGCGGCAACATCAACTGCAGGGTGGATTAGACGACTCGGCGGAAAACGCTGGCAACGGCTTCATCGACTGATTTACTTCAGCGCGACGCTGGGAGTGATTCACTACTACTGGTTGGTAAAGTCTGCGGTAATCAGGCCGCTAACTTACGGGGTAATTGTGGCGGTTTTACTGCTGTGGAGATTATTCGCTTCGCTTTCAAAGAAAAAAACACTGAGAGTTAACGCCGCTACGGTGCGGCCGCTGGGCTAAACAGCTGAGGAACCTGCTGATGGTTCGGTGAATTCCAGGCCCCAAAAGTGCGGCGCCGGAGTAAGAAATTCGACGCCCACGCGCTGCCCGCGGTCGTTATTTTCCCCCAGAAAAACTACGCGACACTCTTGTTCTTCCAAAGTTTCCGGATGTGTGAGCACCAGCATCGCGCCGTCATCGATCTCGTGTTTGAGGATCAGTAGCCCGCCTTGGCCGTTTACCACCAGCGTTTCGCAGGTCTCGCGGAATTTTTTCCCATTATGCGCGCGGCCCTGTGCCTGCACGCGCATTTTATGAAACATGCGGCTGCTGCGCCGTTGCGAACTTGAGGTGACTTGGCTCATAGGTAAGTCTTGAATGTCGCAAGGTGCAGCGTCAATGACCCGTTCAGCCCGGTGTGCTGCAAAGGCAAATGCGAAAATGTGCATAGCTTGTACCCTGATGGCGATACGCCCTAGAATAGTCACTGGCACCGGATTCTTTCGACCACTTCCGCTCGCCTGCTTTGGCCCTTGTTTTGTTTTTAATCTCTGCATCGTGATTGGATGGACTCGTGCGCTTTGAGGAATTTTATGAATTTGGCTGAATATATTGACAGCCGCCGTGATGAACACCTTGCGGAACTGTGTTCGTTCTTGCGCATCCCCAGCGTTAGCGCAAAAACCGAACACAAGCAGGACGTGGAGCGCGGGGCGCGATGGGTAGCCGACAACCTGCGCGCCGCTGGCTTTAAAACGATTGAAATCATTCCCACCAATTTGCATCCGCTGGTTTACGCCGAATCTTTGGAAGCCCCCGGTAAACCCACGGTCCTGTTTTACGGCCACTATGATGTGCAGCCCGCGGAACCCTTGGAGTTGTGGACGTCTCCGGCCTTCGAACCCGCCGTTCGCAACGGAAACCTTTTCGGCCGAGGCACCGCCGACGACAAGGGTCAGGTGCATATTCACCTGAAGGCGCTCGAATGTTTGCAGAAAATCAACGGCAAACTTCCCGTGAACGTGAAAGTTCTCATCGAAGGCGAAGAGGAAGTGGGCAGCGTCAGCCTGTGGAACTATGTGCAGAAAAACAAAGAAAAGCTCAAAGCCGATGCCCTGCTGGTATCCGACACTTCCATGCTTGCAAAGGGCGTGCCTTCCATCACTTATGGCTTACGGGGCCTTAATTACTATCAAATCGAACTGACGGGCCCAGCTCGCGATCTTCATTCCGGCGTTTATGGCGGCGCGGTCCCGAATCCTCTGACCATACTCGCTGAACTTTTCGCCCGACTTCATGACAAGAATTTCCGTGTCCACGTGCCGGGCTTCTACGATTCCGTGGCCACGGTTTCCAAAGCCGAACGCAAGGTTCTTAACGCTTTGCCGTGGAAAAGAAAAGAGTTTGAAAAAGCTGTTGGCGCGCCAGGTTATTTTGGCGAAAAGGGTTACACCATTGTCGAGCAACTATGGACGCGCCCGACACTCGAGCTGAATGGCATCTGGGGCGGCTATACCGGCGAAGGCGCGAAAACCGTGATCCCTTCCAAGGCTTGTGCAAAATTTTCCACTCGCCTTGTTCCGAATCAAGATCCCCACAAGATTGCCAAGCTGGTCGAAAAACAAGTGCGCGCGTTGTTGCCTGATACGGTCACCTGCAAATTTGAAGTGCTCAGTACCGGGAAACCCTGGTCGGCTTCATTTCAGGCGCCGATTTTTAAGAAGGCTCAGACTGCGTTGGAAAAAGGATTTGGGAAAAAGGCTGTTTTCATTCGCGAAGGCGGCTCCATTCCGTTCGTTACCCAGATGCATGACACCTTCAAAGTTCCCTGTGTTCTGATTGGATTTGGATTGCCGGACGAAAACGCTCACGCGCCGGATGAACACATAGCGCTCGAAAATTATTTTGGCGGAATCAAGGCCATTGCGCACTTCTACGCAGATCTCGCGACGCAGTGATCTTGGTTTCGTCCAGTTCCAAGACTTAGTCACTGGAAAGCGTTTGGCGTCGGCCAATCGCGTAATCGCTTAGCGCGGCGTTCGCGCTGTTCACTACTTCGAGGGCGTCGGCGATCGTTTCCAAATCCCGACCGCGCACCACGAAGTACATTTGATCTTCGCCCAGCCCGGTGTGCACCCGGTTCCCGATGCAACCTAGACTAAGGATTGCGCCATGCTTCAGCGAGGCCGGCAAAGCCCCGCACGTTGGTCGTCCCAGCGCCGGGGCGCCGCTGGCAACACCGGCTCGATTGGCAGCCTCATGCAACAGCATCGCGGATCGCGGCTGACAAGCAAACAAGACCACGTCCGGATCCACTCGAGCATCAGCGAGTGGCGAATACATCACCACCACCGGGGCCTTTGCCAAGCGTGGGATTTACGGTACCTCTTCCGGTCTCACGTAACCCAGATCGAACATCATTTTCAATGTGATGCCGGTTTCCTCCTCGCGTTCCGGCGAAAGCGTGATGTTGTGTGTGTATGCTCCCACGGCGCAATTAAAATGATCTTCCGGCACGGTATAAAAAGTTCTGCGATCCGCCGCGAGGCGCCAGAAGCTGCAGCCTGAAGGCTCGCTGCCCTCGAATTTTTCCACGCCGTTTGGGACGCTGTCGAGATACGCGACGGCCACCGGTCTGCGTGCCAGTTTCACAGCGGTCGTGAGTCTCGTTTCCAGCGTTTTCCAGTTCCTACCTTCACTCACGATCAGTCTCCAGGAAATAGTTTTTGCAGCATAACACAGCGAGAAACTTCATTTCGGGACGAGTCAAATTGCTCAAAACCCTTGTTTTATGCGGTTATTCACATGCTAAATGAAAAAAACACGCTTGTTATCTGCATTTTCCCTCGTTTCCTCTTGCGTTCCAAGGGCAGCTTGGCTATAGTGCCCAACGGCCCGGACTTTTTTCCTTCGCTGTTCAGGACAAAAGGCTCACAGCCAGCCCCCGGTCAACTCGGGAACAAACGAAATAGGAACGAAAAAATCAGGAGGATAAGCAGACTAGATGGCAGCCAAGCCTTTGAGCAAGACGAAGATCGTTTCACACATGGCCGAGAAAGTCGGCACATCAAAAAAGACCGCAGTATTATTCTTTGAAGAATTGTTCAAACTTGCAGTGAAAGAAGCAAAGGGTGCCGCCGGAAAATTTGTCATCCCCAACATCGGCCGCGTAGTAAAGGCGCATCGCAAGGCGCGTCTTGGCCGCAATCCCCAGACCGGCGAGCAGATTAAGATCAAGGCCAAGACGGTTGTTCGTTTGCGTCCGGCCAAGGCGTTTAAAGACGCCGTTCTGAAGTAGATCCCGACTTAAGTCCGATTCGATAAGCAACGATCTGCGTAACACAGGCAATGATTTCGTTGCAGGTTGGCCGCGCCCGAGATCCTGTGGCCCACAACGGTTACGGCCCACATCAATCCTTAATCGGTCAAAGATTCAGAGAGGAAAACCTCCGGGAAAGTGGCTTACGCCGCGACCGGAGGTTTTCTTTTTGTGGAGAGATTAGAGGTAAGCGCGGGAGAAAACGCTTCTGAATCAAGGACCGCTTGGTCCCTTGAGGCGTTTGGTGCTCAGACCGAGCACGCGATAACCCAATCAGGTCACCGACGCAGCACACAGAATTAGAGGCGCCGCAGCCAACACCATCAACCGCCCAAGAAGCTCGTGCCTCGAAAAAATACCCGCACTCCCAAGGCACAATCCGAGCCTTAAGCGTAACAGCCTATCGCTGCGCCCGAGATTAGCAATCGCTCCCGTTATCTCCTGATGACCGCCAGGAGTCAGAGCGTCTTCACGTAGGCCACGACGTCTTTAATTTGCGGCGCTTCCAGGACTTCTTTGAACGGGGGCATCAACGTATCGCCGTTTTCGATCCACGTTCTCAAGGACTCATCGGTGACTTTATTGTTATTGTTGACGGTGAACGTTCCGCGTTTTGAAATGCCTTTCAATCCAGGCCCGATTTTTTTGGCGTCGCTATCGGCATAGTGGCATACCGCGCATTTTTTTTCGAAAATTTCCTTGCCGCGCGCCGCAGCGGCAGCGTTTTTGCCGGCTCCGCCAGCACCTGCCTTCTTCGCCGGCTGTTCCTGCGCGAACGCAAGTCCGCATAGGCCTAGAGCCGCAACGCCAACAAATAAATGGATCCTCTTCACGCGTCCCCCATAATCCTGGTGAATTGACTGAACCCTATTTTGTACTTTTATTACTGTTAATTCCAGTTCCTGAATGTAACCCGTCACAAAGTACAGGTAGCCCTTCGAAGCCCTGGAACTTTTGTACTTTTGACGCTTATCCCACCGTGTGCTAACAATCAGAAATCATGAGTCAGGAAACTTTAATGCGTGCGTGGGAACTTCTGCAGGATGCCTATCAAGCCCAGATGGAGGGCGATTACGAACGTGCTGTAGACCTTTACAAGTCCTCCCTCGAATTGCATCCCACCGCCGAAGCACATACGTTTCTAGGTTGGGCTTACCATTTTCAGGGCAAATTGGACCAGGCCATAGCGGAATGTCGCACGGCCATCGATATCGATCCGGAATTCGGAAATCCCTATAACGATATTGGCGCGTATCTGATCGAGTTGCACCGCTTTGATGACGCTATCCCGTGGCTGGAGCGCGCCATTGAAGCCAAACGATATGAGCCGCGCCATTTTCCTCATTACAACTTGGGCCGCGCTTATCTTGGCAAGGAGATGTACGCGCGCGCGTCTCGATGTTTTGAAGAAGCATTGGAAGTTGAGCCTCGCTACCGGTTGGCCCGTGAAGCGTTGGATTCGCTCCGCCGCCTGGTGAACTGAATTAAATTCAGAATCGAACGAAAATTTGGAAACATAGGTCTACGTCGTAGTCGCAACCGAGCCCGGCTTCACGATGCGGTCATATACATAAAGCAACAACGCAGTGAGCACGCCAATACCTGTCACTACCCACCAGATTCTCTGCGGCTGGTGTTGCACTTCACCAAAATGGCGAAGCAGTAGACCGCCGAGCAGCCCAGCGACGAGCGAGCCAATACCAATCGGCAAGAATGCAAATCCCATGTACGTTCCCTGCTGCCCCGCAGGCGCAAGCCGTGAAATGTATTCGTAATATCGTGGCGATTGGATGATTTCTCCGAGCGAAACTGCAAAGAGCGTAACAATCGCCATTACCGGTGTGGGATGCACAATCAGGATCAACCACGCTAACGCGGAAACTAATGTGCCCAGGGTGATGGCTCTGAAGGCTGCGACTTTTTTCATTAAAAAGCTCATCAACAATTGCAACGCAATCACCGTCAGCGGACCGGTGACCAGCATTAATTCGGTGTCAGTACTGGAGTTCACGTAATCGTGCACGTAAATTGGAAGAATTATGAATTCCTGCCAGTACACGATCCAGTAGCCGGAGAAAATCAAAAGGAAAATCATGAATTGCGGATTGCCCAGCACCATCACAAAATTTCGCCACGCCGCGCCGGCGCTGGCTGTTTGAACTTCATTCGATCGACGGGGTTCTTTGAACAGTAATAAAACCGCAAAAAACATCAGAAATACACTTAACGCAGCCACACGAAAGACGCTTTCCACGCGCATGTGCTGGTGCACCCATGAAGCCATGTACGGCCCCGCAGCTCCGCCGATATTCACGAGCGTGTAGTAAATGGAGTAGCCGATGGAGCGGACGTTTTCTTTTGAAGCGCGCGCCGTTGTTCCCACCACACAAGGTTTGACTAGCGCAATGCCCAGCGCCGGCAGCATCAATACAAAACCCACCAGCAACCACAGCGGAACGGCGGCACGCACTGGCGCGAGCCACGACGAGCCCAGCGAACCCAGCAGAAAGTACGAGCCGCTTAAAATGAAATACGCCAGCGAAAGTGATCGCCGGAAACCCAGGCGATCGGCCAAGGTTCCGCCAAATGCGGCGAGGAACCACACCAAGCCGCCAAACAATCCGGTCAGCCTGCTGGCTTGCGCGGCCGGAAAGCTGAGCGTCTCGTGCAAATAACGCGCCAGCGACGCAAACGCCGCGTAGTAAGAAAGGCGTTCGAATAATTCGCTGATATTCGCTACCCAGAATGGGCGCTCGAATCCATCGCGGATTTCTTGCAGCCGCCCGCCAAAACTCATCCGTCCTCCTGCCCGAGTCAATCTGCAACGCGCCGCGATTCTAATGGAATGCCGGAGCTTTTGACACCGCGTTTAGTCGTACCGCAAAGCACGCGTATCCATCATAGGAATTGCAATATCTCAATAATCACGAAACTATACCTATTGAGAGGTAATCTAAAGAAAAGCAGTGTTGGTGAGCATGCCAGTTTGAAGCATCATGGCTCAGGGCATCTTTGGGGGGTAAAAAGTGAACGTGAAAAGCTACGCAGTCCGCAAGGCTACCGTCGTGCTGGCGATGGCATTTTTTGCATCGATATTTTCTGCCGGCGTTTTTTTCACTCGCGCGCAGAACAAGGTGATGGGCGAGGTCAGGTTCGAAGGCACAACAAAAACAGAAAAGGACGCGGGAGTGTGGGTCGACGGAAATTACGTCGGCTACTTAAAGGAACTAAAGGGCGACAAGAAAATCATGCTGTTGCCAGGTGAACACGAAGTGATCGTCAGGCAATCGGGTTACGATGACTTCGTCAAGAAAGTTGTGGTCGAACCCGGCCAGGTTCAAATCGTAAACGCCGTGCTGCTAAAGAGCCCGCGCGCCACCGCACCCGAAATTACCTCAACTTTAAAGCTCAACATCGAGCCGAAGCGCGCCGCCGTTTTCCTTGATGATAAGTTCGTGGGTCATGCCAGTGAGTTTGGCGGGAAATTTCGCTCAATGCTCATCAGCCCAGGTAAACATCGGATAAAAGTCGAATTGCCGGGTTATCGCACCTATGACACCGAAATAAATCTATTGGCCGGTCAAAAAACTGAGGTAAAGACCATTCTCGTGCCGGGAAGTATTGAGCAAGCTGGCCCGCTCATCAAGAAACCCGATTGATTTAGTTGTTTTCGCGGATTGGGAATTAAATGTGTACGACCATCTGTAGCGCCAAGTGGCCGTTTCTTTTTGTCCAAATTATATATTCGCGTCAAACAATAGGCTTGAGCACGTCAGCCCCGATTCCGCTTTTTGCAACTCCGAAATATCCAAGGCCAACACGGTGAATCCTTCTGCTTCGATTCGCGCCCGTGTCAACGGAAAAGACGCCGGCAAAATTACTGTGTCGCCAAACGCCAGGGCGTTTGCCGCATGCGGCTCTTCCGGGGCAAGATCAATCCACTCGAAGCCGGGCATGCAGGAGGCATCAAACCATTTCCGATTGGCAAGCAGCGTATTCCGCCCAAGAAACGTCACCGCAGATTTAAGATGCAAACACCCGCTGACTGGAACGGCCGTCACGGTATAGCGGTATTCTCCGACGATCGATTGCAATTGCCGGATGCCATCTTCATTCGTGCGTTTAGACAGCCCCGCGAAAAGATCATGCCCGACACGCAAGATATCGCCACCTTCTGCGGTGCCGGGCAGCTGCACATATTTTAATTCGCGAAATTTCGATAAGACCTTCGCCAGCGACGCCGCTTCCTGGCGTCGTGACACCGTGCCCAGTGGGAAAATTAATGCTAATTCGTCGAGCACCATCGCCGGATCTTCGACGAACATGGAATCCGCTAGCGCCGGTTCGGGGGGAAGAGAAATAACTCTGGCTCCAAATTTCTCGAGCGCTTGCTCGTACGCTCGATGTTGCTCAACGGCCTTTGCCAGATCGATTGGCGCACGCTCTACAAAGGTCAGTTCGCAATTTACCATCGCCGGGCTGACGCCGCGCGTGATCGCAGTAAGCATAAGGAGAAAAGTCTACACGGATTAAAAATGCTGGGGGACACTATCGTCGCGCGAAGGCCAGCGGGTCGCAGCAAATCTGTTTAGCACCCGCAGAGTTTCGGGAACGGTCAAGAACAACTATTATTCTTATTGCCAGGGACCAGTCGGAGCAAAATGTGAAATCCACATTCTCGTCAAGGTTGCGCCTAGTAGTATTCCCACCAGGAGCAGGCCGATTATTGCCGCGACGTTCCAGATCGCCGCGTGCGGCCTGACAGCGCTGTTCTCAGAAAGTTTTGCCGGTAACTCGCCTCGTTCAGAAACTGAGGTCGTGACTATCTTTGGCGTAGCGGATATTTCCGGCTGTACCAACAGGCAATAGCCTTTTCGCGGAATTGTCTCTATGTAAATGGGCTTATCCGAGGAATCTCCCAGCGCGAGTCTTAACTTATTCACAGTAGTGTTAACGTTCGCATCGTAATTAACATAAGTTTCCGCGGGCCACAGTCGCTGGCGCAACTCTTCCCTGGTAACCACTTCGCCGGGCTTCTCAAGTAAAGCCATCAACACCCGGTACACTTTTCCCTGCAGTTTTAGCTTTTCCCCGTTCTTCGTAATTTCCTGGCGTTGTTGGTCGATTTGAAATGGGCCCAGGCGGACATAGCGCCCGGACGAGAGCAGGGTGCTCTCCGTGCTGGTCGGATCGTAGCTTGCCTGCATGGGAACCACTCCCGTTGTCATCGACATCACCCTTGGTATATATAGACGTACGGTGGCGCCTTTTGTTTTAAAGTACGCAGTATTTTCAATAAGGTTCCCACCTCTAATAAATTCTGCGCGAATACAGCGGATTGGTTAGGAAGATTGATACACTCTACTCACGGGCCGCGCTATTCGTCTAAAATTTTAGAAATGTTACACAAATGTGACAGCGCGGTAGGTAGTTCGGCTGTGCCATTGCTCGGAAACTCGCGTCTAAAGGCTATATAGTCCATCCGTGAGGAAGCCCCAAAACCGAGTAAGGCTATCAAGCTAATCAATGGGGCGACACCCGGAGTGTTGTAAAACAAGCACTTCGCATCGCGCCGTAACGGCGCGCCTGGTAGCGACTGGAGCTTTTTTCAGCCACGATAAAGAGAGCGGGCTATTTTTCCCTCCGGCAACGAGAGAATGCCTCAATTTGGTCAGGGTTCGACCCGACGACGGGAAAACCTAGAACGTGGAAAATGGGGTAATTTCCGCACGATAAAAATAAGGCCAGTTCACTTGATTTGCGACGCTTAAGGCAAATCCAGGTCCAAGGCGTAAATGTCGGTGAGTCCGCGCTCGACGGTTACATACAACCAGCCTTTAGCATCTAGCCCGTTGAATAGGTAGTGCGCCGGGCTTTGCAGCACATCGCCAAAGCCGTACACGCGCTGCGGCTGGCCCCCCACTACGTTTACGCGGTAGACCGATTGTTCCTTTTCAAGTTGATCCTGGAAATAAATGGATTCGCTGTTGTCGGACCAATACGGAATACCGACCATGCCGCCTTCCGCCAATAGCCGCCATTCCTTGGTTTGAAAATCGTAAAGTACCAGGTGATGTTTGCTTTCATCCAGCGCCGCGATATAACGCCCGTTCGGAGACCATCGCGGTTCCGCAAATCCGCGGGAATCCGGCAATAGAGTGAATTCACCGGTCTGCGGCTTGAACAAATAAATTGCAAACTTTGGCGGGATTTTTACGTCCCGCATACTGACCACAATTTGCGTGTCGTCCGGAGACCAGTCCGCTGAAGCTCCAGCGCGTCCTTCCGGTAACACCGCGCGCAAACCTCCTCCATCTGACGACAAAATATAGATTTGGCGTGCATGGCCCGGTTGTACGCCCGTGAATAAAATCCGCTTGCCATCGCGCGACCATCGGGGCGCGGCGGCCACCAGCGGCGCATCGGTTAATCGCAATTGTTTCTTGGAATCCATCCTGCTCAGCCACAGCGATCCGCCGGGCCGGTCTACATATAAAAGCGATTGTCCTTCTGGGGAAACTACCGCCTCATCAGCCCGAAGAGTCGGCATTAAAAAGACTGAGCCACTGGTCTTGGGATCGATCTTTTTCAGTTCGCGAAGCGATCGTAAGCTGAAGGCGAACACTCGCGAGCCTGTTTGCGCTGGGATCGAAACTTGCAGGGAATCGGGTCCGCGGGTCAGCTGCACGGGCCCTTGGTTGGTCCGCCGGAACCAGTTCCACGTTTCTCGCATTCCCCACAGATTGCACTCGTCGTTTTGGCACCCCGAAAATAAAAAATATTTTCCGTCCGCCGTCCACTGACCGGAGGATTGCGAAACTGGTGGCGTTCCGCGGCCAAGAACGCGATGTAGCTTGCTGCCGTCAGCATTCATTTCCCAAATAGTTGAGCCGTTGCTTCCTCCATTCTCGCTGTGGAAGCGAATAGTTTCTCCATCCCCGGACCACGCTGGCGCGTGTGGCTGCCCATTGGGCCGCGCAATCTCGTGAAGTTGCGTTCCATCAGGGCGCACTGTGAACAGGCTTCGCTCGTGCACGAAAACAACCTGACTGCCGTCGGGCGACCATGCCGGATCGCGGCCGGTAGCTTCGCCCAATCTCCGAGGCGCACCGCCTTGCACGGGCCACAGCCAAAGAGTCATTTCGTCATCTGGGCGGTTAAATTCTCCGATTAGAAATTCTGAATGGTCAGGCGAAATAGCAAACAGCCGGGTGTTGGCAAATGGCGCCGCGACCACTTCCGCGTTCCCCCCCTCGACCGAGGTTTGCATCAGATGCCAACGCTCACCGAAGCGCTCACGGAAAAAAATTCGGCTGCCGTCGGAAACGATGCCGCCGGTCTCGTCGATGTCTCCAGCATTGGTAATGCGTACCATTCGTTGCACGCTGGGGTGTGGAATCGGATAAATGATGAAGAAGAATAGCCACGAGCCAAAAAGGATGGCGATCGTTAATAACATTATGTCCCACCAGCGCCGGGCACTTTGTTCCTTGCGTCGTTCCTTCTGCAGTTCCGCCGCTCGCTCCGCGGAAAACTCCGGCTGCATCGAAAGGTGAATTTCCACCTCGTCTGTGCCTGTCGCTGTAACGGAGGGCTTGGCGCTCGTGACGTTCACGCGAGGGTGAATCTGATGTACTGGAGCAAGGAAACGGTAGCCTTGGCGGGGCACCGTTTCGATGAAACGTGGGTTCTCAGCATCGTCCTGCAAGCAGGAGCGCAACTTCTTGAGCGCAGCGTTCAAGCTGCCATCAAAATTAACGTGGGTGCCCTCTTGCCAAAGTGCTTGGCGTAGCTCTTCGCGGGTAACGATCTTCCCGGGTCGCTGTAACAACATTGTCAGGATACGAAACGGCTGCTCTTGAAGCTTCAGCCGCGTGCCTTGGCGGGTGATGATCCCGTGAACGAGGTCCACGTCAAAGAGGCCAAAGCGCACCCCAACGGTCGGTTGAACTTCCGGTTCCAATGTATCGCCTCTATAAAACCACCGGGACTATAGCATACAGCCGGGTCATTGAACACAGTAACCTGCTTATTCCTGGCGGTTTATTGAGTCACAACAGTTTCACGCGAAGGTCTTTTGACAGTCGCGGTTTTCTCGCGTATTTATCGGTCATCTGGGACCGCTCCCGAAATAGAGATGTCCCGGTAGTCCTTTCGAGTCGATAAGGAGGCCTCAGAGAAAATATCTCTAAGCCCATAGTCCCAAGAACCATCGAATCCCCGCGCCCAATATGAACCTTTCAGTCCAAAGTCTGGATACGAGGTGTTCATATTGGGCGCGGGCTTCGATCCTTTCTCCTCCTGTTAAGACCTTCCTCCCTCGCCATTTGCCAACGACCCCAGCTCCTATTGCTTTGCGGGCGTAGTCCCTACCCCTGCCGGCGGCACCGAAATCTCCACGCTTGACGGATAAGTCTTGGAGCGGTAGACGTGCTGCGTGGCCGTTTGATAATCGCTGGCCTTAGCTTCGAAAATATTAGGTACAAATTTCTGAGGGTTGCGATCATAGAGCGGGAACCACGAGCTTTGTACTTGCACCATGATGCGGTGTCCCTTTTTAAACACATGATTGGCGGTGTGCAGGTCAATCGTATACGGGGTGACCGCTCCGGCTTGTAGTGGCTGCGGCTTCTCTATTGATTTTTGAAAGCGGCCGCGAAAAATTTCATCCGAGATCATCAGTTCATAACCCGAAAGCTTCCAATCCTGCGAATATTTTTCAGGGTATACGTCGATTAGTTTCACGACCCAGTCGCTATCCGTGCCGGTTGTCGATGCGAATAGCTTGGCGGTCACATTCCCCGCAATGGTCAGGTCCTCTCTTAGTTCTCCGGTTTGCCAGGTCAGCACATCCGGGCGCTCATCAACGAAGCGCTGATCTTGTACCAGCCAGGTGTACCAGCTTCCCGGATGATCCTCGGGATACGTGCTGTCTACCGGGCGGTGCCGGTAAGGCACGGGATGCGCGGGGTCGCTTATATAACCGTCGAAGTCGTTAGTGGAGTCGGATTGCGGAGCCTCAAACGACAAAGCACCATTTTCACGAAAATAAAGGTTCCGCGGTTTTGCTTCCTTCGGTGGCCACGCATCGAAAGAGGTCCAGATGTTAGTGCCCGTCTGGAAAAGTAACGCTTCCTTGAGTGGCAGCGATCCTTTGTCCTTTAACCAGTAGGCGAACCATGGGGCTTCTACCTGCTGACGAAAATAAACTGCGGTATCACTTCCAAACGGTATGGCTCCCAGGGTATTTCCGGGCCCGTGCCCCCATCCGCCATGATTCCATGGGCCCACTACCAAATAATTGAGATGTTTGGTGTCGGATTTTTCCAGGTTTTCGTAAGTGAAGATGGGCCCATAAAAATCTTCCTGATCCCACCATCCGGCGACGTTCAAATCCGGTACCGTGGGTTCTTTCAGTCCGTATGCAACCGCGTGTTTTTTCCAGAACTCGTCGTAACTATTGTGCGCGACGAAGTCGTTCCACGTAGGGATCGCGCCGTGAAAATATTTCTCGTTCGCCTTGGATAAGGCCCCCAAACGCAAATACCAGTCGTAGACATCGAAGCGGTCAAACGCAAAACTGAAATTCTCATTGGAACTCTCGAGCAAGGCCACGTATTCGAAGCCGTAGCTCAAGCGAAATGTGCCGTTATGAAAGAAATCGTCGCCCAGGAATGTATCCCCCATGCAGGCCTGTTCGGAAACCGCTTTCAGCGCCGGATGCGGATGGATCATCCCCATGGTTACCAGAAAGCCGTCGTAAGAAATACCGTCCATGCCGACGCGGCCGTTGTTGTGCGCTACGTTTTTCACCAACCAGTCGATGCTGTCGTAGGCATCCGTGCTTTCATCCACGCCCTTGGTGTCGGCGGGCTCACGGATCGGACGGTTCATCACGAATTGCCCTTCGGAACCGAAACGACCGCGAATATCCTGAAATACAAAAATGTAGCCCTCGGGAATCATGTCCGCATAGCGGCTCAACGAACGGCTGTAACCTTTGTCGGGTGCCGAAATTCCGTACGGTGTGCGTTCAAAAATAATGGGGAACGGTCCTGAACCTTTGGGCGTGTAAATCTCGGTGTGCAGCTTGATTCCGTCGCGCGCCGGAATCATTACTTCCTTTTTGTCGAATACATCCGAGTAGTTGATGGGTTTGGGCTCCTGGGCCAATACGGCGAATGCGCCAGCCAAAATCAGCAGGCAGACCAAAAAAAATCTGGGAGGGGATGGAGATCGCATTCTCGCTCCAATTCGCGGGTTCGAACGAAAAATAAAAGCTAGAAATTTTAACACGCGCGCTGACCACGACGCTCGCGAGAATCCTTCTAAAGCAACTCAGAATCGTGCAATGCGTAGTGTCAACATTGGATCAGGCCGAAGCAAGATACACATAACGCAGGATGAACAAAAAGGTAAGCACCCACACCAGCGTATTTATTTCTTTGAACTTTCCGGCTGCGGCTTTCACCACCGCATAAGAAATAACTCCAAAGCTGAGACCGGTGGCGATGCTGAAGGTAAGGGGCGTCACCAGCATGGTGATGAAGGCAGGCAGCGCCTCGCTGAACTCCTGCCAGCGAATATGCCCGATGGATTGCGCCATTAAAACGCCCACGAGGATAAGTGCGGGAGCTGTCGCGTAGGCCGGAATTGCCGTGGCCAGCGGCGCGAAGAACATAGCTCCGAGAAATAGTCCGGCTACCGCCACATTGCTAAGGCCTGTACGAGCGCCAGCAGCTACGCCCGCGGCACTTTCGATGTAGCTTGTTACCGTAGACGTCCCGGTCAGCGAGCCAAAAATCGTTCCAATGGAGTCCGCGAGTAACACGCGCCCCACGCGAGGAATTTTGCCATCCTTGACGAAACCTCCCTGCTCGCAAACGCCGACAAGAGTCCCCACGTTATCGAACAGATCGACGAACAAAAACGCGAATAGAATCTCCAGAAAGCCGAGATGGATGGCGGCTCGAAAATCCAATTGCAAAAACGTGGAGGAAGGGTGCGGCATGGAAAAGATTGCTGCGGGCCAACTCGAAATACCGCGAAGCATGCCGAGCAGTGCAGTTCCCACGATACCGATCAAAATGGCGGCATTGATTTTTCTGGCCATCAAAATCAGGGTCAACGCCAACCCGAAACATGCGGTTTGCACTTCCTTATCGGCGAAGTTACCTAGGCCCACAAATGTCGCGGAGTTGGAAACGATGAGCTTCGCATTACGCATTCCCACAAAGGCGATGAACATCCCAATTCCAGCGGCGGTCGAATACTTCAGGCAACCGGGGATGCCATTGACGATCTGCTCTCGAACACGCGTGACAGTAAGAATCAGAAAAAGAACACCCGAGAAAAATACCACCGCGAGTGCGGTGCGCCACGGAACATGCATGGAGAGACAAACTGAGTAGGTGAAGTACGCGTTCAGCGACATGCCGGGGGCCAGCGCAATTGGGTAGTTGGCGTACAACCCCATGACCAGCGTCGCTACCGCGGCCGACAAGCATGTTGCAAACATGACTCCGTCGGCTGGCATTCCCGCTTGCGCCAGAATTTGCGGGTTCACCACAACGATGTACGCCATGGTTATAAAAGTCGTGATGCCGCCAAGGAGTTCTTGTTTTACCGAGGTGCGGTTCTCGGTCAGATGAAAATAGCGATCAATCAATGATTCCCGGCCTCAACTGGCAGGAAGCTATTCACTGCTGAGCAGGTCCCCGCAGATATTGATATGGGTACGGAAGTTGTAAACCAAATCTCAATAGACAATTTTGTCCAGTTTCTCCGACCAGGCTCGAAAAGCGGCTAAGGCTTCTTCGCGCATCATCTGTCGCGTTGGAATTTTGTGTTGCGTATGTGGCAGCTTTAATTCGCTGTAAATAAACGCGTCATCGAAACCTATTCCAGCCGCATCCTCAGCCGTGTTCGCGAAGTAGATGCGGGAAATGCGCGCCCAATAAATGGCGCCGAGGCACATGGGACAAGGCTCGCAGGAGGTGTATAGCTCGCAATCGAGCAACTCAAAAACTCCGAGCTTTGTGCATGCCTGACGAATGGCCAGCACCTCCGCATGAGCGGTGGGGTCGTTGGTGGAGGTGACACGATTCACGTTCTCGGCAATAATTTTTCCGTCTCGTACGATGACGGCGCCGAATGGGCCCCCATTGTTAGAGTGAACGTTCTCGATGGAAAGCTGAATGGCCCGCGTCATGAATGGATTGTTCATGTTAAGTTGCCGCTGCGGCCTCCCGGATTGCGATAGATCAAAATCACGGCGCAAGCCAGAGCGACTTACAAAATTTCGCCGGCACTTCTTTGGCGCAGCAAGTATAAGCCCGGAGCGCACGCTGTTCGGTTCGAATTATGACTCGCTGGGATTTGAAAAACTGCAGATGCCCTTGAGCGAGTTACCTTAAACTGAGAGCAGGTTGCAGGGAGCCTCGCTGCGTACATGGAATTGCAGGCCTTTCTTTCCCGACGCGTTGTGACCCCAGATGGAATTCGCGCGGCTGGCGTGCTTGTGGAGGGAGCGGTAATCCGGGAGGTGGTACCGTCCGATCAAGTTCCTCGAGAAGCTAAAATTATCGATTTCGGGGATGCCGCAATTCTGCCGGGCCTTATCGATGCACACGTTCATATCAATGATCCGGGCCGCGCGGAATGGGAAGGATTCGAGACCGCGACGCGCGCGGCCGCTGCCGGCGGATTTACCTGCGTGGTGGACATGCCGCTGAATTGCGTGCCATCCACTACTGGTGTGGCGGCGCTGGAAGCCAAGCGGGCTGCGGCGAAAGGCCGGTGCTGGGTGGACTGGGCTGCCTGGGGAGGAGTGGTAGCGGATAATCAGCAGGACATCACCAAGCTTGCAGGCGCGGGCGCCCGGGGCTTCAAATGTTTTCTGGTCCATCCGGGTATCGACGAATTTACGATGGTCACAGAACAGCAGTTGCGCCAAGCCTTGCCTTACGTTGCGGAGACGGGCTTGCCTCTTCTAGTGCATGCGGAGCTGCCCGGTCATATCGATGCGGCCACAAAGAATTTGGAAAAAGCCGATTGGACTCAGTATGCAACCTATCTCCAATCGCGCCCGGAGCAGTCGGAACTCTCGGCGATAAATCTTCTGATATCGCTCTGCCGCGAATACGAATTTCGTTTGCATATCGTGCATCTCTCGGCGAGTCAAGCTCTTCCCGCTCTGCGTGCCGCCCGGCTTGAAGGACTTCCGGTTTCGGTAGAGACTGGTCCGCACTATCTGCATTTTCAGGCCGAATCAATTTCACGCGGCGCGACGCAGTTCAAGTGCGCTCCTCCGATTCGGAGCGCTGAAAATCGCGAACAGTTGTGGAGCGCGCTCAGGGATGGAACTATCGACCTGGTAGCCACCGACCATTCGCCATGTCCGCCAGAAATGAAGCGCTTTGCGGAGGGGAACTTTAAAACGGCATGGGGTGGCATTACAGGTTTGTCGGTGGCGCTTTCGGGGATGTATACCGAAGCTCTCGCGCGCGAATTCTCTCTCACAGATATTACGCGCTGGATGGCGGAAGCGCCCGCAAAACTGATTGGCTGCCAGCTTCAAAAAGGCAAGATTGCCGTAGGTTACGACGCTGATCTGGTGGTCTTTGATGAGGAGAGCGAATTTCTGGTGACACCTGAGCGACTTCATCACCGGCATCCGTTTTCGCCGTACCTGGGCGAAAAATTGAAAGGTGAGGTGAAGGCTACGTATGTTCGCGGCGGGCTTGTTTTTGCGGATAACGCATTCCACGGAGAATCAAAGGGGCGCGAACTCCCTGCATAAAGTGCCGGATCTATGATCCTGACTAGTCATCGCATCGTCGGCAAATCGGTTCCGCGACTGGAAGGACGCGACAAAGTCACTGGCGCGTCCCGTTACGTCGACGATATGGAATTGCCGGGCATGCTTTACGGTGCGACGGTTCGCAGCAGTATCGCGCGAGGCAAAATTAAATCAATCAATTTTCGTCCAGTGCTGAATTGGGATGAATTTGTTGTCGTTACCGCCAAGGATATTCCCGGGAAAAATTGCATCGCGTTGATCGGCGACGATCAGCCCTGCCTCGCGCAAGAATTGATCAATCATCCCGAGGAACCAATTCTTCTGCTAGCGCACCGAGACCGAAATCTTCTGGCTACAGCGGTTGATGCCGTTTCCATCGAATATGAACCGCTTCCGCCCGTCTTCACTATCGAGGACAGCGAGAAGCTTTCTGAAATTATCTGGGGCACGGATAACATTTTCAAAAGCTACCTCATTGAAAAAGGAAACGTGGAAGGCGCGTTTAGGAACGCCGCCTACATCGTCGAAGCGGAATACACCACCGGCGCGCAAGAGCAGCTGTACATCGAAAACAACGGGATGATCGCGGTTTTCGATCCGCAACAAGGCATCACCGTGTGGGGCTCGTTGCAATGCCCCTA
>DATHGV010000379.1:0-41280 GCA_035490135.1 Candidatus Methylomirabilota bacterium | reverse complement strand
CCACCTCGCGCAGGGTGCGCCGGAGTGCTGCGTCGCCTTCCTGGTCTATGCGGTCGCGAATATCTTTTCGCGTCAGCACGCCCGCTAAGGTTCCATCGGCGTTCACCACCGGCAGAAGGCGTTGTTTCTGTCGATGATCGGAATTCAGCGAAGCCTGGATCTGGGCAATCGTGCTCGTGGCAGGCAAAACTGCGATAGAGGTCCGCATGACTTCGTGAGCAAACAAAATCTCCAAGGGGTCGACGGCATATTCGCGGCTTACGTGATAACCGCGGCGCGCAACTTTCTCTGTCAATATCGAGCGCTTCAAAGTCAGCACCGTGAACGCGTGGGCGATCACACTGCCCACCAGCAAAGGCAGAAAAACGTTAGCATCGTGCGTCAATTCAAAGGCGAACACGATGCTTGTGAATGGTGAGCGCATGGTGCCACCGAGAATTGCTCCCATGCTGATCAGCGGCCAGAAACCGGCGCCCTCGTTTGGCAGGAACATAGCTTCCAGACCGCCCAATGCGCCGCCCATCATGAGTAGCGGAGCTAGCACACCGCCCGAGGTGCCCGAGCCCAGCGACACCGCCCAGATGAACCATTTCACCAGCAGTACGCCGAGAATGACGTGCGTGGTCACGCTGCCTTGCAGCAATCCTGCGATGGTGTCGTAACCCACGCCCAGCGCCTGCGGAAAAATTAAGCCACCTACGCCAATAGCGAGTCCGCCAAGGGCAGGCCACCACATCCAGTGAATGGGTAAGCGTTGAAACGCATCTTCCGCCGCGTAGACGGAAACGGTAAGCAAAGCCGACAGTCCGCCCGCCAGAATTCCGACTAGCGCGCAGCCCAAGAGTCCCATCGGGCCGATGAAAAGCGGGTGCGCCGGTACCGGAAATAGCGGTCCGAAGCCCAGCAGGTATCGCCGCGCAACGGCTGCGACTGCACTCGCCAACGCAACCGGTATCAGGCTTCTGGGCTTCCATTCAAAAAGCAGCAACTCCACGGCGAGTAGCACCGCTGCTACTGGAGCAGCGAACGTTGCGGACATGCCGCCCGCTGCGCCAGCGACCAATAATGTTTTGCGTTCCGCGCTGGTTAAGTGGAATAACTGCGCGACCATCGACCCGACCGCGCCACCGGTCATGATGATTGGCCCCTCCGCTCCGAAAGGTCCGCCAGAGCCAATGGAAATGGCCGAGGAAATTGGTTTCAGCCATGCAATCTTAGGCTCGATGCGACTGCCATTCAGCAGAATTGATTCGATCGCTTCGGGTATTCCATGACCGCGAATGCGCTCCGAACCATACCGCGCCATCACACCGATAATCAGGGCGCCTGCGATGGGTACCAACACGCTAAAAATTCCCAGGTGATTGCCGGCCGGGGAAACCAGCGAGGTGTTCAAGCGTCCAAAATAAAATAAGTTCGTAAATAGTCCGATCAAGCGGAGCAACGCCAGCGCTACGAATGCGCAGAGCAGACCGATCACCATCGCGAGGGCGGAAATAGGGATGACCCGGCGAGTGGTGGTGAAGTCGCCTAGGGTCTCGTTCCGCAACTTAGCCTCGGAGTTCTTCTGCGCGGATGAATTCTTAGGCACTCCTTTTTCTCCCACGTAACATAGGTTTGTTGTTTCGTTTTTGCGACATTGTGCGGCGCCGTAGTTCTGGTCGCCGTTGTTCCTCGCTGATCTCGTGTGGTTGCGGGATTCTTTTTGACGGATGTCTGGGTTCTACGAGAGCGGTGATGGCATGGACGAGCGCTGTACCGCTGGCTTTCAATTCGCTGAGGCGCTCGCGGGCGACGCGGTTCAATAACTTTGAGCCGCGAGGCAGCAGTGACACGCGTACTTCTCGCTTGTCGCCTTCACTGCGGCTTCTGCGCACCAACCCATGCGACTCCAGACGGTCAATCAATTCCACGGCGCTGTGATGCTTGAGGGCCATGCGCTCGGCCAACGTGCTTATGGTGGCCACCGCGCCCTGGGGCAATCCGCGAATGGCCAGGAGCATCAGGTATTGTTGCGGTTCGAGATTGGAACGTTGCGCGGCGGCATCGCCTTCCTGAATGAAATGCCGTATGCGATAGCGCAGCTCGGCGAGGGCTCGATATTCCGTATCTGAAATAGCGCTTTTCATTACTGTCTAAATTATATCGTAATACGATATATTACCGCAACAGTTACCAGGGCACGGTTGTGCGTTGCAGATTTACAGCTGCGAACTCGAAATTTCTAATGGCGGGAAAATGCGGAGCCGGTTTGCTTCGCGAATATTCAAAGCGGTTTACGAAAAGCTTTTTGTGTTTTGTAGTGTTCGTAGCCATGGCGCAGGTAAAACTGATGGGCGCGTTCGCGGAGGGTATTGGAGCGCACGGACATGTTTTTGCACCCGCGACTACGCGCCCACTGTTCCGCAGCGCGCAACAGAAGAGCGCCCGTTCTGCGGCTTCGTACCTCGTCGTCCACTACTAAGCCATTCACTTCCGCGCGGAGTTCCACTTCGATTAGTGGAGAGACGCTAACGTGCAGCCAGCCGATAATTTTGCGCTCCGAAGATTCCGCGACCAGTACGGCGTGGTGCGATGCCGGCTTGATCTTGCGCAATCGCTGCGCAATCTCTGCAGGGGTCGCGGGATAACCTAATTGGCCGGAAAGGTCTGCGATGCGTGCGGCGTCGCTGCTTTTGGCGGTGCGTATTTTGAGCCCTGCTTGTTCAGCTGGGTAATTTGATTGTCTTTGTTTTTTCGCCACGGCAGGCAACACCTGGATACGGAGACTATTCTCTAACCGAGATTCTAACCGATCAGAACGTCTTGTCGGAATCCACCAAGATGGTGACCGGCCCTTCGTTGACCAATTCCACAGACATGGTGGCCTGAAAAATCCCGGTTTGCACCGGAACATTCAAAATTGCCAAGGCTGAACAAAATTCTTCGTACAACATTTTTGCCTGTTCAGGGCGCGCAGCGGCCACGAAGCTCGGCCGCCTTTGCCCGCGTGCATCTCCGTAAAGTGTAAATTGGGAAATGACCATAGCGCTGCCTTGTACATCCAGAAGAGAACGGTTCATCTTGCCTGCGTCGTCTTCAAAGATGCGCAAATTGGTAATCTTTTCCGCCATCGACGCGGCCGTTGCCACCGTGTCTGCGGTGCCCACGCCCAGCAATACCACTAGCCCCCCTGCGATTTCAGCGACGACCCGTTCTTCGACGGTGACCCGGGCGCGGCTCACGCGTTGCAATACCGCTCGCATAAAATGTGGAATTCTCCTGTGTGGTCTGAACCGTAACGGCCGTGGACTACGGCTTGGGCGACTTTCGCGGCAATAATTCCGGCAACTCAGCTACGTTGTACGCAAATACCGCCAACACTTGTGCGCCCTCCGCCAAATCGTCCCAGCGCACTCGATCCACGGTGTCGGCTTGCGAATGGTGCGTTTTATCGTAGTCCGCAATTTCCTGCACACACCAAAAGCCCGGAACTCCCGCCTCATCGAATGGCACGTGATCGGTGCCGCTTTCTTTTCGCAGCGTAGGCTCCGCCAAACCTATTTCCTTGGCGCGTGCAAGCGGATACATCGCGCGATCGATAGTCTCTCGCGCGTCATAATTCCCCATCAGCCCGATGGTCAAAACTTTTCCGGTGCCGCTATCGTGCACCAAGACGGCCGAGATTTTCTTGAGTTCATCCTGATGCTTCGCGACGTAAGCCTTGGAACCGTTCAGGCCTTGTTCCTCGCCAGTAAATAATACGAAGCGAATGGTGCGCTTAGGTTTCACGTTTAACTTTGTGAGCGCGCGCGCAGCTTCGAGCACTGCGGTTGAGCCGGTTCCGTTATCAGTAGCGCCCGTGCCCAAGTCCCAGGAATCCAGGTGCGCACCGATGATGACGACTTCGTCAGGCTTCTCGCTGCCCGGAATTTCGGCGACGGTGTTATACACTTCCGCGGGCTTTCCGCTGAAATTTCCTCCGATGTTCACTTCGGCTTGGATTGAGCCGGAGTCCATGAGACGCCACAGCAACATAAAATCTTCTCTAGCGATGTAGGCGGTAGGAATCACGCCTGGTTGATAATTTTGACCGCTGATGCTCATGTTCAGCAGCCCAAACCATTTTTCAGACCCGATCAATACCGCCGCAGCTTTTTCCTCGGAAAAAAAGGTCAACTCCGCGGTTCGCAACTTCATATACCCCGCGAAGTCTAATGGCTTGTCGCTCTTTGGAAAAGCGATGGGAATTGTTTCTTCGCCCCAGGGCGTCAACATTGGATTTTGTGGGGCGCGCAACTCGACGGGTCTGTTCAGAACAACGATGGCTCCTTTTAGCTTGCCTTTGTATCGCTGCAAGTCTTCCACTTTTTCGACTGCGACGGCGACTACCGGGCCTTTTACGCTGCCCTCCGTGGCCGGCGACCACCCACCTGTGGCCATGGTGAGGTTGAGTGAAGCGGGTGGTTCTCCGGGTTTGGCCTCCGCGCTTAAAAACACGCGTCCGGTGGCTGGCCCGCGCGTCCAGCGATTGGCGATGCTCCACGCTTCTTGATGCCCGTTGGCGAGTCCAAGCTGCTGGAAACGCGCCAGCATCCATCGACTGGCTTGGTCGAGCTGCTCGGAACCGGTTAAACGCGGACCGATATGGTCGGACAAAAACTCCAAATTTGCTTTCAGCTCCGGTTCATCGGCTTTTACCTGCTCGAGAATCTTCGTATCCATTTCGCCGATCGGATCGGGTTTTGCGGGGCGTGAGCTCTCTATATCAGAGTCTATTGCATTGGCGTTCGCTTCTTCATTCTTTTTGGCATCTGGTTTTGCCACTTGCGCTTTAGCCGGAGCTGGACGTCGCGGCAGCATTGCCGGCAACTGCGCGGTGTTGTAAGCCCACGCCGCGAGCACTTGCGCACCTTGATTCAAGCCGTCTTTCCACACCTTATCGAAGGTGTCCGACTGGCTGTGGTGCGTCTTGGAATATTCGGCGCTGTCCTGAATGGCCCAGAATCCCGGCACGCCGACATCGTTGAAGGAAGCATGATCGGTTCCGAAGGAGCGCTGCATGCTGGGTTCGAGCAACTTCAATTCACGCAACGGCGCGATTTCCTGGTCCACGATTTCTCGATCCTGATAATTGTCGTGTAGGCCGAGGGTTAGCACGCGGCCGGTGCCGGTGTCGTGCACCGTGATTGCTGAAATTTTATCGAGTTCAGATTTATGTGTTTCTATATATTTTACCGAACCACATAATCCTTCTTCTTCGCCGGTGAACAAGGCGAAGCGTATAGTGCGCTTCGGTTTCAACTGCAATTTTGCCAGCGCGCGGGCTGCTTCCAGCACCGCCATCGACCCGGTACCGTTGTCTGTTGATCCGCTGCCGAGATCCCAGGAATCCAGATGCGCGCCCAGCATGACGACTTCGTCTGGTTTTTCGCTTCCACGAATTTCCGCGACGGTGTTGTAGACTTCCACCGGTTTTTCGCTAAACGAATTGGTCATCTCCAATTCCACTTCCACGGGCCCATGCTTCAACATGCGAAAAAGCATGCGATACCCTTCGCCGGTCACAAACGCAGTTGGAATCGCGCCGATCTCGAATTTTTCTCCGCCGATGCCGGTCATGTTCAGAAGCGCGTGTGGCTTGTTCGAATCGCGTAGCACCGCTGCGACGCCCTCCTGCTTGAAAAACGCCGTGCGAGCTTTGGCCGCTTCCTGCAAGGCTGCGAACGGCGAGGGGGCAGGCGGTTCGCCCTTCATCGGCGGCGGCGCCTGCATGGCGCGAACAACTTCGCTTCTGGAATCTTCAGGTTTAGGCGGTGACAAGCTCGTGGGCTCCTGGTAAATCACCACGGCGCCTTTGAGCTTTCCGCGAAATTTCTCGAACTCTTCTTTTTTCTTTGCATCGAAGTACACCACCGGCGCGTGTAACATGCCGGCGGTACCTGGCGACCAACCCGCCGCCGCGATGGTCAAGGGATGCTCGGCAGGTTTCACGATACGCGCGTGCGCGGCACCGCGCGTCCATGAGTGGGCGATGGTCCAGGGTTCGAGATGCACATTGGTCAGGCCGTACTTGCGAAACATTTCCGCGGTCCACTCGTTGGCTTGCTTCAATTGAGGCGAACCAGTCAGGCGCGCGCCGATGGCATCCGACAAGTGCTCCAGATTTTCCATGGCCTCGCTGTGCTCGTGAATTTCTTTTAGTATTTGCGCGTCAGCGGCCGCGTAATCATTTGCATCGCTGGCGGGGCTAGCTGTGGCGTGAAGGACCCCTATCGCCAACAGCAGCACAAATGCAAAAGCGATCACTCGACGTAAGTTCATTCGCGCTCCCTCAACAGTTTTGTGCTTACAATTTTTCCAGCTAGCGTCATTTTTTCCGCCGCCTACCGCGGGTAGCCCCTTTTGGCCGACCTGGCGATGATTTGGCGTTTTTCTTGCGATTAGTAGACGCCGATTTGCGTTGTGTTGGTCGTGGCGTAAAAGGTATCGCCAAAAAACCGCGCGGGCCAATCTGACATTTGGGACAAAAAAAGCTGCTGCGTCCCGCCACGATGGCCCTGCGAATAATTGCTCCACACCGGTGGCACTTTTCGCCCTCACGGCCGTAGGCGCGATGATGCTGTTGATATTCGCCGGCGTTCCCCTCGGCATCGACAAAATTGGCGATAGAAGAACCGCGCATCACAATGGCTCTTTTTAGAATGTCCTGCAAGGCGCGATGGAGAACTCCTGCCTGTTTGTTGTTAATGCTCGCGCCCAACTTTGCGGGATGAATTTTTGCGCGCCATAAACTTTCATCGGCATAGATGTTGCCCACTCCGCGCAGCACGGCTTGATCGAGCAAAAGCGCTTTGATTCGTGAATGTCGCGCTCGTATGCGGGTGGCGAATTCATCGGCGGTTACTTCCAGCGGATCGGCGCCGAAGCCTTCCAGTTCAGCCGGCAATAATGCCGCGGACAAGTAGGCCAGCCGTCCGAATCTACGCGCGTCGGTGTAGCGCAATTCCCGTCCATCGTCTAAAGCGAAGCTAGCATGGGTGTGTTTTTCCCAGGGGTGCGCGACAGCACTGGACGCGATGTGCCCGGTCATGCCGAGGTGAACGAGCAACGCAGCGGGAGCGTTGTCGCCGGTGGCGGAATGCTCTGCACCCTGCGGGGCAGACAAATGCAGCAACATAAATTTGCCGTAGCGTTCAACGGCTTCAATACGGCGGCCTGGCAAGTGCCGCTCGATTAAAGAAGGATCATCGATGAAGTCGGTCTTTCGCAGCGTGACGGACAGGATCCGCCGTCCGAGCACAGTAAGCCGTAATCCCCGCGCAACGGTTTCGACTTCGGGAAGTTCAGGCATGAAGAGTATTCATGAAAATATCACAACGCGAGCGACCGTTCGCCACGCGCCGATGTTCGCTCAGTTCTGGTGATAATTTGGATAAGGCGGATGCTCTGGGATGACCACCGGATTTTTTTTCAAAGCTTCCAGCGTGACCTGCACCGCTTTTTCGAGTTGCGCGTCATGTCCAGCGGCGACTGACGCCGGATCATTTTCCACTTCGATGTCGGGAGCGATTCCGTGGTTCTCTACTTCCCATTCGCCGTGCAGGCCATAGATCGCAGCGCGTGGCGCCATTACATAGCCGCCATCCAACAGCGACGGATATCCGCCGATACCCACAAGCCCGCCCCAGGTGCGCGTGCCCACCAGTGGACCAATCTTGTCTTGACGGAACATCCACGGAAGCGCGTCACCACCGGAACCGGACATTTCGTTGATGACCATTGTTTTCGGGCCGTAAATCTGCGCCAGCGGCGAACACCATTTTTCGCCTTCGCGGGTGGTGGCGCAGTTTCGCAGCGGGCGTTCCAGCAAATCGATAATGTAATCGGCTATCGCGCCACCGTGATTGTAACGCTCGTCGATGACGGCAGCTTCTTTATCGGTTTGTGCAAAATAAAAGCGATTGAAATTCAAGAATCCACCGTTCGCGGTGTCGGGCACATGCACATAGGCGAGTTTGCCGGCGCTGAGTTCTCCGACTTTCCGGCGGTTATCTTCTTCCCACGCGCGAGTCCGCAGTTCGGCTTCGTCCGCTACGGGGACCACAGTTACGTCGCGCGCATCTTTGCCGTCCGGATTCGGGCCGACCTTGATACGGATCTGTTTGCCAGCGGTATTTTCAAAGTAGCTGTAGACATCATTGGGCGGGTGCACCTCGGCGCCATTTACTTCCAACAAATAATCGCCGAGCTTCACGTCGACTCCCGGCTGCGTGAGCGGGGCGCGCAATTGCGGGTTCCAGTTCTCGCCATTGAATATTTTGGCGAAGCGGTAGCGGCCGTTTTCGACTTTATAGTCCGCGCCAAGCAGCCCGCTCTTTACTTCTGTGATTTTTGGAATGTCGCCGCCAGAAATAAACATGTGGCCGATGGTTACTTCACCGAGCATTTCCACGAAAAGATGATTCACGTCCGCGCGTCCACCTGCGCCCTTCAAATACGGGGCGTATTTCTTTTCGGCGGCGGCCAGATCCAGGCCGTGAAAATGGGGGTCGTACAAAAAGTCGCGTTCGATGCGCCACACCTCGTGGTACATCTGATTCCATTCCGCGCGGGGATCAACTCTCACTTCCATTTCGTCGAACTTCAGCGCGCCTTCGCCCGCTTTAGGAGCCGCGCCGGTGGCGGCGATGAACCACGTGGGACCTTGGCCGGTGTGGTACAAAACTTTTTCTCCATTGGTAGAAACGGTGAAGGCACTGACGTTAGTGAGGAACGGTTCCGTTTTCCGAGTTGAAAGATCAAATTTCGTCACGGTAGCCGCGGGCGGAGCGTTTAGCGGAGGGATATCTGGAATCTCAGTAAGGAATAGAACGCCTGCTTTTCCGTTATCAAGAGAAATGTAATTGGAAGCCTTGATGGGCATGGAGACGATTCGTTGCCCGATATTGTCGAGATCGATGGTGACTTTGACGGGCTCTTCTTTTTTGTCGCCGTCTTTGGATTTATCGTCGTCTTTGCCTTTAGTCTTATCGGCCTCGTTTTTTTTCTTATCTTTATCCTTGTCTTTGTCTTTATTTTCGTCCTTTTTGTCAGAGTCTTTAGACTTGTCGCCCGACTTAGCGGCATCCAGCTTTTCGTCGTCGCTTTCCGGCTCTATGGGATTGGAATCGGTTTTTTTCAAGACGACGGCATAAATATTTCGCGATACGGGGCGTTGAAATCCAGACAGGTCGAGCCATGTGACGGCGAGGCCCAGGTCCGTACTGGCCGCGAAGTACAGAACTTTGCCGCCCTTATCGAAGACCGGATAGCGCGCATCGCTTAAGCCGTCGGTAATTTGCGAACTCTTTCCACTTTCGAGGGAATGCACAAACACGGCGCGCATGTGATTCGGCAGGAATTTTGTAAACGTCAGCCATTTGCTGTCTGGCGACCATGTGGGAGTCATGATTACACCCCAAGCGTCGTACAAATCGGTATCCACTTTTATGGGGGCCGGATCGTTTTTTTCGAAATCCACGTACCAGAGGTTCAAGCGCTTGTCGGTGAAGGCAATTTTCTTGCTGTCGGGCGACCATGTCGGGCTATAGAAAAACGAGGCCGGTTTCCCCAAGTCGATTTTCTTTAAGGTTCCGAGCCCCGACTGATCCACCAGGTGCAGCGCGTATTCGCCGGACTCATCGGAAAAAAATGCCACCCACTTGCCATCCGGCGACCAGGATGGGTCGCGTTCGGCTACCGCAGCGGTGCGCGTTAAATTCCGCGTATTACCTTTCTCCGCGGGCACGGTGAAAATCTCCCCGCGAGCTTCAAACACCGCACGCGCTCCGCTTGGGGAAATAGCAGCGGCTGAAATTTTGTCCGCGACTTTTTCAAAATGCGGACGGGTAGCCGGCAAATCTCCCGCGATGTGAATATCTATTTTCCTGGGCTGACCATTTTGGGGATCGAACAGATAGATGCCGCCGAATTGTTCGTAGACCAGCGCATCAGGCCCAGCGGAAAGCGTCTTAAAATCCCGGCCCTTATTCTCCACTGCCTGCTTGATGGTTTTAGTTTTGCTGTCGTACGCGAATAAAGTTACTGGCCCGTTGCGGTCAGACAGAAAATAAACGGTGTCGCCCATCCATACCGGCGCGAAGTCATTGGAATTGTCGCGCGGCAATTTTTCCAGCGAGAGGTCGCTCAATTTAACGATGTAGACCGGAGTGGTCTGCCCACCGCGATATCTCTTCCACGATTCCTGCCATTTCAAATTTGGAACATAGGCAAGCCGCGATGCGTCCGGCGAATACCAACCCGCTTCTCCGCGCCACATCGGCAATACTTCCGGGACACCACCCTCTACAGCCACGGTGTACAGCCGGTCGAAATCCGCATAGGACACGCGCGCGGATCGAAATAAAATGCGCTTGCTGTCGGGAGTCCAGCCGACCACCACGTCCGCTCCAGGGTGCCAAGTCAGGCGCCTGGGCTCACCGCCGTCCGCGGGCATCACGAAGACGTCCATGTTGCCGTCGTACTCTCCGGTGAAGGCGATGAACTTCCCATTAGGGGAAAACTGCGGGCCGGATTCGTGACCACCGGTCGTCAACTGCCGCGCGTTGCCGCCATCGCGTGGCACATTCCATAAATAGCCACCATACGCGAAGACGATTTCCGTCTTGTTCAAAGCGGGAGCTTGCACCAGGAGCGGGGTGTCTTCTGCAGCGAATGAATAGCCGGCCAAGGCGAGCAAAAGACCCACTGCCATCAGCAATCGAAAACGCATGTACCCTCCCAAAATAGAGTTGTTGTTAGAAGATTTATTTTTGAGCCGGTGGCGGCCAGAAACCTGGCTCACTGAGGACTCGCGCATCCTGTTTCTCGGCATATTTTTGCACTCCCGCGGCAATGTCAGAGCGCTTTCCGATCAAAGTGAAAACTAAATTGTCGGTGGGAAAGTGTTTTTGAATAACTTGCTGCGCAATGGCTGGTGTGACGGCGTCGAGGCGTGCTTCGAGGTCATTAATTTCCCGATCGTCGAGGCCGTAAAATTCATTGATGGCGATTATCTGCGCCAGCTGCTTGGAAGTTTCAAGGGAGGGCGGGAATTGTCCTTTGATGTAACTCTTCGCGGACGCCAATTCGTCGCCGGTAATCCCCTGCTTGTGTAATTTCTGCAAAACCTGCAGCGCCATATCGATGGCTTGCACAGTGCTTTCGTTTTTGGTGTAGCTATAAATTCCGAACGGGCCAGGGGCCTTGCGCGGATCAAAAGCAGAGATGGCTCCATAAGTCAGTCCCGACTCGACACGCAAGGCTTCATTCAATAACGATGTGAAGCGGCCGCCAAATACGGTGTTCACCAGCCGGACGGCCACACGGTCGGGGTCTCCCGCGGCGGTCGCAACGTTTCCAATGGCGAAATAAGTTTGCGTGGCATCGGGTTTGTCGACCAGCAAAAGTTTCTTGCCCTTCACCGGTGGAAGGACAGGGATTTTTACGGGCGTGACCGGCTTTGACGGCCATTGACCGAAGACTTCTTCCAGTTTCTTCTTCATGTCCGCGGTCTGAAAATCGCCAGCCACCGCGAGGATGATATTTCCAGGGGCATAATACGTTTCATAAAATTTCACAATGGCATCGCCACGGATTTTTGTGAGGGAGATTTCGTCGCCGTCTGACGTTCTTCCGTAGCCATTGCCGTTGAAGAGGTAGGCGTCGTAATACGTGCCGAGCACGGAGCGCACTTCGTCTTTTGCCGCGCGTACGCCGTCCAGACTCTGCGCCAGCAATTTATCTACTTCGGCCTGCGGAAAAATCGGATGCAACAGAGCGTCTGAAAACAAGTCCAGTCCGCGAGCAAGATCCTTGTTTAGAAATTCTCCTGCAACGGTAGAAAAGTCCGCGCTCGCATCGGCTTCAACGGATCCACCGGTAAAATCACTGTCGGCGGCGAATTGCTGCGCGGTGCGCTTTTGCGTGCCTTTCCGGAGTAATTGAGCGGTTACGGAGGCGAGTCCTTCCTGTCCTGGCGGGTCGGCGGCCCCGCCAGTCTTCACCAAGGCAGCGAAATTTACAATCGGAACGCCACGCTTTTCGAGCAGTAATACGGTCAGCCCGTTTTTGAAGACTACTTTCTCGTGCGGTGGAATGTGAATCGACTGCGCAAATAGTGCGGCCGGAAAATTGATAACGAGGAGGATCAGAAGGAGACTACATTTCTTCAACGCGGTCATTGTTTGGCCTTTTCCTCGTTCTCCGGCAGCAGCGACGCTACGGTGCGGTTGTTAGCCCCAAAATAGGTTTTCGCGACTCGCTGGACGTCTTCTTTGGTAACTGCGGCGTAGTTCTTGGCGGCGTCAAAAAGTTTTTTGTAATCGCCGTCAAATACTTCGTAGGTGCCGATAGTGTTGGCGCGTCCATTGATAGTGCGCACCTGGTGATAAAACTCCATCAAGCGAATGTTTTTAGCTTTTTCCAATTCCTGATCGGTGATAGTGGAAAGTTTCACGCGTTCCAACTCTTCGTAAATCGCCGTTTCGCATTTCAGCGGGTCGATGCCTTGTTTCGGCTGGGCGATGATAATCGCGATTGTGGGATCGAAAGCCGGCTCGACCGAGGACGAAACATCCAGCGCGATCTGATCCTTATCGACAAGGCGTTGATACATCCGAGAGCTTTCACCCTGGAACAAAATGGTGCGCAGGATGTTTATTGCGTAAAAGTCCGGGTGATTGGTCGGCGGTACGTGGTAGGCAATCATTAATAGCGGCAACTCCGCGGGCTTGTGCACCACCAGGCGCCGTTCGCCAAGTTGCGGGGGCTCGACGGTGGTAACCGGCGGAGGTGGGGCATGAGACGGAATGGGCTCAATCGTTTTTTCGCAAATTTGAAAAATTTCCTCGGGGGTGACGTCGCCGACCACCACCATGGTGGCGTTGCTGGGAGAATAGCCCATGGCGAAGTGACGCTTGAGGTCATCGATGGTCCAGTGTTCAATGTCACTCATCCATCCCAACACCGGCCATTGGTACGGATGCGCGATGAAGGCAGTGGCCCACAATTGTTCGTCCAGCAATCCGCCGTTGTCGTTGTCCACGCTGGAGCGGCGCTCGGAGGCTACCACACCGCGTTCGGACTCGATCTTTTGCGGATCGAAACTCAAATTCCGGATGCGGTCGGCCTCGATATCGAAAATGAGCGGCATTGCGGAGCGCGGGAACCAGTCCTGATACACGGTGACGTTCTGGCTGGTGTAGGCGTTGTTCGAACCGCCGTTCGCTTCCATCACTTTATCCAGTTCGCCCGGGCCATATTTTTTTGCACCGTTAAACATCATGTGTTCAAAAAAGTGGGATATACCGGTGGTGCCGGGCCGTTCATTGCGCGATCCGATGCGATAAAAAATGTACAGCGACACGTTTGGAATGCTGTGATCGCTTTGTACCAGGACTTTCATTCCGTTTTTCAGCGTGCGTTCCGCGACCGGGAATTCCTGAGCTACCGCAGGCCTCCCTGCCGAGCTAAGGGACGCCACACACACCATCGCGAATGTCGCCGACCGTAACCAATTTTTTTTCATGAACCACCCTTACGCGGAACTCTCTCCCATCAGACGTATAAAGCGGACAGAATGTTGCTGAATAGTCCGGCTTTAAGGCAATAAAGCGAAGACGCGCACTGGTCCGCCGGATCCGCCTTGCAACTTGATGGGCGCCACAACCAAAAACGCGCCAGCTTCCGGAACGGCACTCAAATCCGATAGGTTTTCCAGGTGATAGAGGCCTGCTCCGAGCGCCAAGTGATGAACGCTGAAATCTTCGGACGCTCCGTAATCGGCGCTTAGGGTGTCGCAGCCCAATCCGCTTACTCCGCGCTCGATGAGCAACTTGGCAGCTTCGACCGAATAACCGGGAAAGTGCATTTTCCCCCGCTGATCCTGGTTTCGATATTTTTGCACGTTGGGCCAGCGCGAGGCCCAGCCGGTGCGCAACAACACGATGGCACCCGGCGGAATCCGTCCGTGGGCATGCTCCCATTTTTCGATCTTACTCACCGGCAGGCGATAGTCCGCGTCTTTGGCGGCCTCGTCGCGGACATCCAGCAGAACTGCGGGACCAAAAAGTTTGTTAGCAGGAATTTGATCGACCGTGGCGGTGCCGGGCGGGAAATGCGCTGGCGCATCCAGATGCGTGCCGTAATGCTCCAGCATCCAAAAACTTCGCGTGAAGTAGCCATTTTTCTCGACGGTGGCATTAATTTTGGCTTCAAAATATTTTTCGTCGCCGGGCCAGGGCACGAGTTTGTCGTTGATCGCGTAGCCAAGATCGATCACGCGGGTTTTTTCGCCCGGTATGCCTTGCAAAATCGAGTCTTGCGGTGAAATTTTGGAAGAAACGGTCATGAACGCAGCGACACCAAAGAGTAATACAGCTGTACGAATCACTATGGACATGAATCCAACCTTACGGATCAGCGGACCCCGGCAGCGGCTATCGCAAAATTAAGCTTAGCTAGGGCAGCGGTATCCCCGGCGTGGCCACGATTCCGGCCATTCGCAATATTTCCTGGTATTCAGCTTCCGTGATGGAGGAAACGACCAAGCGCACATTCTTCAGCATTTTTATCTTCTTTAACGCTGGGTTGGCGCGCATCTCTGCAAGGGAAATCTGCCTTGGGAGCTTGTCGAAGGCGCGCAGGTCGGCCACCAGGTTCTTTTCTTTACGGTCGTGCGGGTCAGGATAAGGGTCGCGGGTAATTTCGGCGATGGAGTACAGCGAGCGCTCCGGGGCGGAGTGATAGCACAGGACCCGGTCGCCCTTGCGCACCTGTTTGAGGGCGCGAATGGCGTCGGGTTTGGAACCGGCACCGTGCCACATCTCCTTACCCTTCACAAACAGCGTGTCCCAGTGGTAGTGGTGAGGGTCGGCACCGAAGATCCAATAATGTCGTTGCGAGGTCGGAATTGCCATCGAGGCTTCGAGTCGGGCAGCAATATACACGGCACGAGGCAAAAAGCGAAACAAAATATGAGGGTTAGCCGGGTTTAGGGCAATTAAATCTGCCTAATCCGGAAGGCATAAGTGCCGGGACCGCGTACGGTTACCTATGGTACTTGTTTTCTTGGAGATACGGAATTGCCCTGGAATACTTACGTTGGCCCGCTGATGTCCACATAAACGTCTTCGCCTCGCAGTTCGACGGGGTAACACGCGACCCCAGCCGTTTGGTTAGGGCTCACCTTACCGGAAGTCACGTCGAAGCTCCATCCGTGCCAAGGACAAGTAACCACGTTTCCTTGTAGCACACCTTGGCCCAGCGGGCCTCCCCGGTGAAGGCAGGTATTGCTGATCGCGTGAAACTGGCCAGCGACGTTGGCCAAGGCAATGGTCGTTTCGTCGAGCTGTATTTCACGGATTTGACCCGGAGCGATGTCCGTTGCCTTCGCTACGCGCACAAATGCCATGGGCGCTCCTTGAATAGGTCAGTGAGATATAGGGTATCCGCTGGAACTTGTTGTTTGCGAGTCAATCCTGGATGGCCGACGCGGTGGGAGTGTTTCAACAGCGTCTCTGTAACTATCGTGTTCGTCAAACTACTTAGCTTGCTCAGGCTCAGTCCTGATCAGGTTGCGGCCAGCGCGTTTCGCCGCGTACAGCGCTTTGTCGGCACCGCGTAGCAGCGTGGTGAAATCGATATTTTCTTTTCCATTAAGGCCCGCGATTCCAAAGCTCGCAGTGATGGAGATTTTTTCGAGGCCTAATTCGAATTGCTGTTGCGCCAATTGTTCTCGGAAGCGTTCAACTGTTTTGAAGATGGCGTCGGCCTCCACATGGGTGATGACCATTACAAACTCATCGCCGCCGAGGCGCCCGCAAATATCAGAAGCGCGAACAACTGTTTTCAGAATGTCGGCGAATTTTTTCAGCATGGCGTCACCACCAACGTGGCCGTGCGTATCGTTAATACTCTTGAATGAATCCAGGTCCGCGAGCACCACCCAGTATGGGAATCCGTGGCGTGCCGCTGCCCGTAATTGCCGCGCAGCCCATTCTTCAATGGCGCGCCTGTTGGGCAATCCGGTAAGCGAGTCGCAGTGCGCCATCTCTTCCAGAAGTTTGTTTTTGGCATCGATTTGGCGGTGTAGGTCAATGATCCGGCGGCCTACGCCTATGCGCGCCAGCAACTCGCCGGGATCGAAAGGTTTTGTTAAATAATCGTCGGCGCCGGCAGCCAGTCCTTTAACGATGTTGCCCTTTTCGGCGATGCTGGTGAGCAAGATGATGTAGGTGTATCCGGGGTGTAAATCCGAACGCAGATGCTGGCATAGATCGAGTCCGGAGAAATCCGGCATCATCCAATCGGTAATGACAATGGCAGGAAGATGACCCGCAAATAATTCCAGCGCTTCGCGTCCGCTCTTGGCGAACAGCAGAGAATATGGATTGCCCTCTAACGCATGCTCCACAAGCTTGCGGTACACGGGTGAATCGTCCACCACCAGGACTTGCAATTCCTGCGCAGGAGCCTCATCCGTACACAATTCACGCTCTATTAATGCGGGCCTGACCATTTCGACCACCTAACGTGCGAGGGAAACTGTTTATTCTATTTTAGCAGTGGTCTTGGGGGAGAATTGCGAGTTGCTGCGCGTGGTTCGAAATGGTAACGGCTTCGTTATGGTTTTATTACATGGCAACTGGGACAGTGGTGAGCTTTTGCAAAGCAGGGCCGGCTGCTTAGGTTCGGTTTATCTAAATTAGCCGGCGGCTTGTACTTTGGCGAGCAATTCGACGAATTTCTGTTTGCGCTCGGATTGGTCGTGGCCACCCTCGGCGTCCGCTAGTTGAGTAATGTTCATGGAGCAGAATTTTGGCCCGCACATGGAGCAGAACTTCGCTTCCTTGTAAAAATCGTCGGGCAAGGATTCGTCATGCATGGCGCGCGCGGTCGGCGGGTCGAGCGAAAGTTCGAATTGTTTGTTCCAGTCAAACAGGAACCTGGCATAGCTTAGGGCGTCGTCGCGATCGCGGGCGCCGGGGCGATGGCGTGCTACGTCAGCCGCGTGGGCCGCAATCTTGTAGGCGATCACGCCTTGCTTGACGTCTTCCGGATTTGGCAGGCCCAGATGCTCTTTGGGCGTCACATAGCACAACATGGATGCACCATGCCATCCGATCATGGCCGCGCCGATTGCGCTAGTGATGTGGTCATAACCGGGCGCGATATCAATCACCAGCGGCCCCAGGGTATAGAACGGCGCTTCGTGGCACCATTCCATCTCTTTGTCGACCTGTTCCTTGATCTTGTCCAGCGGCACGTGGCCGGGGCCCTCGATCATCACTTGGACGTCATGCTCCCAGGCCTTGGTGGTCAATTCGCCAAGCACTTTCAATTCGGCGAATTGCGCTTCGTCGCTGGCGTCGGCGATGCAGCCGGGACGTAACCCGTCGCCGAAGGAAAAACTGACATCGTGCTTCTTGAAAATCTTGCAGATGTCATCGATGTTTTCGTACAAGAAATTCTGCTTTTTGTGATGCTCCATCCAGTGGGCCATCAGCGAGCCGCCGCGGCTCACGATTCCAGTAATTCTCTTGCGCACCAGCGGAACATGTTCGCGCAACACTCCGGCATGGATGGTCATATAATCCACACCCTGCTCGGCCTGCTCTTCAATCACTTCCAGCATCAGACCGAGGGTCAGATCTTCGGGGCGGCGCACGCGCGAAATCGCTTCATAGACCGGCACGGTTCCAACCGGAACGGGTGAAGCGTCAATAATGGCTTTGCGAATTTTGGGGATGTCGCCGCCGGTGGAAAGATCCATCACCGTGTCGGCGCCGTAGTGCACGGCGTGATGCAGCTTCTTCAGTTCTTCGTCAATGTTGGAAGTAGTTGCAGAGTTGCCGATGTTGGCGTTGATTTTGCATTTCGTGGCGATGCCGATGCCCATGGGTTCCAGGTTGCGGTGGTTTACATTGGCGGGAATAATCAGGCGGCCGCGCGCGATTTCGCCGCGAATCAGTTCGGGGTCAACCTTCTCGCGCCCTGCCACAAAGCGCATCTCTTCCGTAGTTGCGCCGCGGCGCGCCCAGTGCATCTGGGACATATTACGGTTACCGTTTGCCGACGAATGCTCGCTTTCGCGCTTTTCGATCCACTTATCCCGGAACGCCATAAATCCCCCTCAGAAACGCCCGCACAGCAAGCGGAAGCCGTCTGCCAGATGCGAATAAGAAGTATCGCACCGGGCTCAGGGTGCCGCAACTGAGTGCCTGAAGGAGTGGTGAGTCAGTTTCGATTCCGCGGCTAAACGTCCAAGTGACCGCCGCTTTCAGAAGAAGAGCCGCATGGGGGGGTATAGCTTCTGCGTCGCCGACTACATGGGAGTCGCATCTGTTTCTTTACTTTGTGATGAAAAGTACTTTGAAATCGAGATATGATGTGTGACATGACCGGTATTCCGGCTTCGGTTAGTTCGCTCTACGAACGTTGGTATTGGCATTTTCTCGAGAAGCGCGACCGTCCATGTGCCCTGCCATGGCACGACTCTTATCTGCATTCCACTGCCGAGTGTCGGCTGGTTGCTCGATCCATTCAACAGTTTCAGTTGGGCGAATGGGCCCGTGGCCGGGGGCTCGCGCGGAGAGCGTCTCTGCATCCGGTCCTCTCCGACGACCTATGGTTTCTACCATCGCTGCAGCTTTTTATTGCAGAGGAGCAGCACCACAGCGGCATACTGGGACGCTTCCTGGATCGCGAGAATATTCCGAGGCTCAGCAACCATGGCTCGATAGTACGTTTCGCCGACTGCGAAAGCTGGCCGGCCTTGAGGTCTGCGCGACCGTGCTAGTTACCGCCGAGGTTCTGGCCATGCCCTTCTACCAGGCGATGCGGGATGCGACTCGCTCGCAGTTGCTACGCTCGATTTGTATGCGCATCCTGTGCGACGAGGCAGCCCACCTGGATTACCAGGCTCTAACCCTCGGCTTGGTTCGTCGTCCCCTCCGTAACAAAGCTCGCGCGATTCGCGTTCTCTGTCACTCGACGTTATTCCATTGCACGGCGCTACTGCTGTGGCAGCAGCACAACACTATATTTCGTGCCGCAGGTTGGAAATTTTCGTCGATTTTGGAACCAGGCCCGCCGCGGGTTTGCTCGCCTGCGGCTGCGGATTTGGCGCAACTCGGGATGGCCGGACGCATTTTCAGAGTAGGGTACTACAGCGACGCGGAGAAGGTTCTCTCGCGGTTGGTCAGTTGGGATACGACAAGCCGTAAAAACCCCGAAGCGTTAGATTTCTTCGTCGTCGTCGCCGGCGCGGCGTATCACTGTGGTCTTGTGGGTGATCCTCACGCTGTGTGCGCGAATCCCGGCCACGATGGCCCGCCGCATTTCTACTGGCAGCATTTCTGGGGCAAAGACTCCCGCCCGGTCCCGCGGGAAAAACTTGATAAATAACGCGGCTACGTGCGCGGTTGCGTACGCTACCGGCGTTGTGTAGAGGCCCTGCTGCCTGATTTGGTAGAGAGTCGGAAACATGCAATCGGTTCGCATCAACAAATGCAGGTCTTCTTTTTTGCCGCGCTTGACGCCACTGACCAGCACCGCCGCGGCGAAACGCGCATTTTGCAAGACGCCCTGGCGTATTAATTTAGCGATCATCCGGGGCGAAGAGGTCTGCGGGAAGTTTTTCTTCTGCATTCCGCGGGATTTTGATAATTTTCCCTGTTTGTACCAGCGACGCAGGCGGTCAAATTCGTTGCCGCCGATTTTCACGTCCATATTTCGCATGGGAATGAAATAGGGAATCGTGGTGACCTCGTCTTGCGCGGCTAATACCACGATGGCGGTTCCGCTGGGATCGGGAAATCTGAATTTCTCCAGTTCGGCAAAACGCTTCTCCATCCGGAATTTTCCGTTGCGGTAAACGCGCGGATTGGAGATGGCCTCATCAAACGACACTTCCGGTGACCATTGCGAAATAGGGTCACGGCTTTCGGTGCTTTCGTACAATCGAATCTGTACGGACTCGACTTCATGGAGCGCTTCCGCGGCGCGTTTTACCAGCAAATTTGTCAAGCCTGGAGCGGCTCCGGTGTTGATCAAGGCCATGCGCTTCTTGGCTTCAAAGCGTTCGGCGAAAGCGAATTGTTCGGATTTGAAGGGATTGCGCGTTAAGTGCGAGCTTAAGTCCAGGTAATGGGCGCGCAGTCGCAGCGCGGCACGCATGACGATCTGGTTGAAGACGGAGGCGGAAGCGTTGACGATCAGCTGGCAACCGCGAGCCGCGCGGACGATACCCTGTAAATTGCGGGCGTTTACTTCAGTTACGGAAATGGTGCTTTTCCTGCCTAGGAATTTGCGCGCGCGATCGAGGTCGCGGTCACCGCACCAAACGTCGTGTCCCTGACGCTCGAGCAGCTGTGCAAGGAGTGAACCGGTCGCACCGGCTCCCAAAACGAAGATGCGCATGGTGTGGGCCAAACTCTACCACACCCGAATTGCGATGTGGCCGCGAGAGGATTAGACTGGTGCTGTAACTCCGATCCCCGCCGCCTAAACGGAGATAAAACCGATGGCGCCAGGGACGACGTGTTCAACGCCGCGAATGCTTATGAGTCGGCGGCTGATCGCTCAGGGTTCGGGTGGAAACGCCCGGGCCTCCCGGTACTTGGAAAGGAGCTCTTCTCCGAGACTTATTTCGGACGGCGCCCGACTCCATTTGCTGGATCGGGTTTTTTGTTTTTTAGGGCCTTGGATAACATGGCACTTCATGACAAATTCGGAAGGCAAATCACCGATCTGCGTATCTCCGTCACGGATCGTTGCAATTTCCGTTGCGTGTACTGTCGGTCCGCAGATCCGGAAAACTATCGCGATCACGATGAAATTTTGTCCTGGCCGGAGCTTTATCGTCTTGCCGGCGTTTTCAAGACTCTAGGCATTCGCAAAATTCGCGTTACCGGGGGTGAGCCGCTGGTGCGCCCCGGCGTGGAAGAGTTCATTTCACACCTTCGAGATTTGGGCGTCGAGGATATTTCCATGACCACGAATGGTCATTTGCTATCGGAGCGTTGTGCGCGCCTGGTTTCCGCCGGCTTGCAGCGCATCAATATCAGTCTCGATTCCCTGAATGCCGCAAAATTCGAGCGCATCACGCGTACTAAATCGTTTTTATCGGTGAGGAACGGCATCGACGTGGTGCAAGCGTCGGCTCTCTCGCCGGCAAAAGTAAATGCTGTACTGGTCCGCGGGATTAACGACGACGAAGTCGAAGATTTCGCGTTCTTCGCGCGTGGGCGTGGCCTGATTATGCGCTTCATCGAATTCATGCCGCTGGACGCCGATCACCACTGGAACCGCAGCCTGGTAGTGCCCGCTACCGAAGTTTATAGCCGCATTCACGCGCGCTGGCCGCTGGAAGAAATTCCGCGCCATTTCAGCGAAACGGCGCGAAAATATCGCTTTGTTGATGGCACGCCGGGCGAAATCGGATTAATCGCGCCTGTGACTCAGCCGTTCTGCGGCCACTGTTCGCGCATACGACTGACTGCGGACGGCAAAATTAGAACCTGCTTATTCAGCAAGGAAGATCATGATCTACGGTCATTATTGCGCGAGGGCGCGAGTGACGAAGATCTCGTCACTACTATCACTTCGGTTGTAATCGAAAAGGAAGCAGGTCATCGGATCAACGAACCGGATTTCCACCCCCCCAGTCGCTCGATGGTCTTTATTGGCGGCTAACTGATCGCGAAACAGTTGGCGTGACCCGCTACCTTTTTGGGTGTAGGGTACGATTGTTGGTGCTGTTTTGTGAACAGCTTTGCCTCTTTTCCGCATCACACTTAGTACCAGTCGAAGAACGAACAAGGCTCTCAAATGGCAGACGAAGACGACGAGCAAGACCAGGACGAAGCGCCAGAACCGCCGCGACGTCTCTTCACTCTTACGGAAGCGGAACGCGCTCGCAAGGAAATTGAGCCCGTGCTGGTGGAAGCGATGGGTTGCCGCAAGAAACTTGCCGGACTGGAGAGCGATTTGTCCGCGGTTTCGTCACGCATCGCGATGATGGGCGGCGTCATCGTGCCGTACGAAAAACTTGCCGCGGTGCGCTTGCAACATGACCAACTAGCGGAGACATTTAATTCCGCGCTCACGCAAATTATTGAAACGGGATGCGTGATTAAAGATCTGGATGTTGGCTTACTGGATTTTCCAGCGATCATCGATAATCAGGATGTTTATCTGTGTTGGAAGCTGGGTGAGGATCGCATTCGCTTCTATCATCGCCAGGACGAGGGCTTTGCCGGCCGCAAGCCTCTCGACCCCCGTGATCTTGGTTCGAGCGACATCGTTCAGTAAGCGCAGTAAGCGCGGTTCAACAAGCGCCTGCGCAAATGCCATAACAAACTGGCAATCTCCTCCTTAAAAGGAATTTCTTGTCGACACATTCCGAAAATCGCCTGAAAGATTCCGCCAGTCCTTATCTGCGGTCTGCCGCGCATCAACCCATCGATTGGTACGAGTGGGGCGATGCGGCGTTCGAACGCGCGAAAGCCGATGACAAACCCATGCTGCTCGACATTGGCGCGGTGTGGTGCCACTGGTGCCATGTCATCGACCGTGAATCCTACGAAAATCCCCAGATCGCGAAGATCATCAGCGACAATTTCATCGCCGTGAAAGTGGACCGCGACGAGCGGCCCGATGTTGATTCGCGTTATCAATCGGCGATCAGTTCCATCTCCGGGCAGGGCGGTTGGCCGCTGACTGGATTTTTGCTGCCGGATGGGCGTCCGTTTTTTGGCGGCACTTATTTTCCGCCTGAGGATCAGATGGGGCGCCCGGGATTCCGACGCGTGCTGCTCGCTGTGGCGGAATCGTATCGCAGCAAACGCGCTGAGCTGGAGCGGGCCGCCAGTTCGCTAGCGGAGGCAGTGGCGCAAGCGGAAGTATTCAACGGCGCTCGTGCGGCATTTGATCCGAGTGTTGTGGACGAGCAAATCGCATCCATCACTCAGCTCTTCGACATCAAGAACGGCGGCTTCGGCAGCACGCCGAAATTTCCTCATGCTTCGGCGATGGATCTAATTCTGGAGCGCTACCAGCAAAATGGCGAAAAGCATTTGCGGGCCATGGCCGAAAGCACGCTGGAAAAGATGGCCCGGGGCGGCGTTTACGATCAGCTTGCGGGCGGCTTCCATCGTTACTCGGTGGACGAACGGTGGCTCGTTCCGCATTTCGAAAAGATGAGCTACGACAATTCCGAGCTGCTGCGAAATTATTTGCATGGCTGGCAGGTTACCCAGAACCCGTTTCTGCGGCAGACCGCCGAAGGGATCATTGCGTGGGTCAACGAAGTGTTGTCTGACCAGGAAAATGGCGGTTTTTACGCCAGCCAGGACGCCGATTATTCATTGAACGACGACGGCGATTACTTTACGTGGACACTTGAAGAGGTACGCTCGGCATTGAGTCGCGAGGAAGCTCGCGTCATGGAGCTCTATTATGATGTCGAAGCCCATGGCGAGATGCACCACAATCCGGCTAAGAATGTTTTGTGGATTGCCCGCGATGCGGCGGACATCGCCGCGCAGCTCGGGTTGGAAGGGGCGGCCGCACTGGCCACCATCGCCCAGGCGAAAGCAAAAATGCTTGCGGCGCGCTTGCTACGTCCGACACCGTACATAGACCAGACCATGTACGTTTCGTGGAACGCCATGTTTGTGTCCGCTTATCTGGAGGCGGCGCGCGTTCTGGACGGCGTGGTAGCCGAAAGTTGCCGCCGCTTTGCGCTGAAAACTCTGGAACGTATGCTTGCGGAAGCGTGGAGCGAATCGCGTGGGTTTGCTCACCGCGTCGGCGGTCCGGCTCTGGAAGGCTCGCTCGACGATCAGATTTTTGGTGTATTGGCTTTGTTGGACGCATACGAAACCACACTGGAATCGCGATATTTCGACGTTGCCAAGAAAACTATGGACCTGGCGATCGCTCGCTATGGCGATTCGGATGGCGGCGGCTTTTTTGATCGGCCCAGCGATGCTGCGCCCATGGGCGGCCTGGATGTGCGGCGTAAACCATTTCAGGATTCGCCGACACCCGGCACTAATTCCATGGCGGCCATTGCTCTAATTCGTCTTCACTCATTCAGCGGCGACGAAATTTACCACGTCACTGCAGAAAAAACTTTGGAGGCCTTTGCCGGTATCGCGCCGCGTTACGGGCTGTTCGCCGCAACCTATGGGCTGGCGGCCACGCTTTTCGCGCAGCACCCCATGCAAATTGTTGTTACGGGGGCCACGGACGATTGGGTAGCGCAGTCTCTCGAATTGGCTGCGCATCGCGTATTTCGCTTTGGCAAAGCGGTTCTTCGCGTAACTCCAGGGGCAAAACTCGCAGCTCTGGCGGGCGCGTTGAAAGAAACTCTTCCGCATTTTCCCGCGGACAAACCGGTGGCGATTGTCTGCACTGGTCAAAGTTGTTTGCCGCCCGCGACGGACGCGGCGCAGTTGACGGCTTTGCTCCAGAACGGGGCCGCTGGCGCTGCCGTGCCCGCGTAGAAAATCAGCTGAAAAGTACACGGACGCGACACAATCGTCGAGCCCGTTCACATTTGTTCCAAAGTTTTGGCGCTACTTCTTGGGATACGACTACTTCTTGGGACGCGATTCTGGCGGCACCAATCCAGACAAGCGATAATAAACCACCAATTGTCCGTAGTGCTCACCAGAATGCTCGATCAGACCGTACGCCAAATCGGAGACGTGTATTTGCTGTTTGCTTTCCGGATCGGCGATCAAATCAGCCATGCCTTTATCGCCTTTTGCTTTGATCGCGGCAGCGCCATCCTCGACTTGCTTTTTCACAAAGGCCACAACGTCCGCCCTGGTTTTGTAGGTGGCACGCGAAGGATTCTCACTTTCCTGGCTTGGCGTTTTTCCCTGAACTGGGGCGGTAAAGTACTCCATCGACCCCGCGACGTGCAGCAGTTGCTCAGCAAAACTGCGCATTGGTGGCGTAGGTTTGAAATCGTATTTGTCTTCGGGAAAATCGTCGGCCATGGCAATCAACTTTCTCCCGATTTCATTCCATTGCGCTAAAATGATCTGTGAACTGCTGGGCATGGCTTTTGCAGCATCGTTTTTTTGCTGCGCGAATAACGGCCACCCACACAATCCCGTAAGCAACAACAACAAAATCGCCATCTTCATTATTCTGGTCATTCCTATCCTCCGATTTTCAACAAATACCTAGCCGGGACGCCGGGCTTTGGCCCCACATCTTACTCCTGAAACTACCGCGGGTACCGTTACAAGTCCGATAAAACCAGCGTGTTACAATCAGGTTAGGTAGCCGAGGAATTACTTTCGTGAACTGGGTTTTTTTTGTTGTTCGTTTCGTAATTATTGCGGGCATTTTGTCATTATTTTTCTTCTCGCAGCGCTTCTGGCATCGCGCCATCTGGCGCTCCACGGCCAATTTTCGCAGCCAATGGCTGCGCGTGGCGGCACGCTTGTTGTGGCTGACCATGATATTTCTGGTTGTCTCCGCGTTTGTAGATGGCGTGCGCATGGGTCATCGTCATCTGATACCGCGGGGCACAATTCTTCCTGCGTTGGTAGGCCTGTGGTTTTTCAGCGCGGTTTTTGGCTTCGTGGCAGTAAAGCTGGTGCGCGGCGCGGATCTTTTGTGGACCAGAATTCGCAGGAACCGGTACGCACAACCGGCCACCGCGGAAACGCAACCCGGCGTTAGCCTCGCAAGCGCCGCGAGCGTAGAACAGCTTCGCGATCCGGGGCGGCGTTATTTTTTCCGTGCCGCGACGGCTGCCGCTGGAGCCGCACCGTTTCTCGGTGCGGTGTACGGCTATGCGGCCGAGCGCCTTAACTATCAGGTGCGCCGCGAGGAAATTCCCATCTGCAATCTGAATCCCGCGCTCGATGGCCTATCGATCGTGCAGATCAGCGATATTCACCTGAGCGGCTACATGCCTCGCGCACAGGTACGGCGCGCGGTGGAGATGGCTAACGAACTTGGCGCGCACCTCGCGGTAGTCACCGGCGATTTCATCACCGGCGCGAGCGACCCGTTGCAGGATTGCATTGAGGAAGTTCGCCAATTGCGGGCGCCGCTCGGCGTCTGGGGTTGCAATGGCAACCATGAAATTTACGCGCGCGTGGAAGACCTGGCGCAATCGTTATTTGCGCAGGCGGGAATGAAGCTGTTGCGCGGAGAAAATGCGCAGCTTGTTTTTAGGGGCGCTCAATTCAATCTGATCGGTGTCGATTATCAACGCGAACGCACCAGCGCAGGTCACAAAAAACAAACGCTCACGGATGTTGAGCAACTCGTTCGCCGGGACATGCCCAATATTCTGCTTTCACACAATCCCAATTCTTTTCCGCGCGCGACGGAACTGGGCATAGAGCTTTCGCTGGCGGGCCACACTCATGGCGGGCAGATTCAAGTAGAAATTCTCGATCATCGGCTCAGCCCGGCGCGATTCATCACCGATTACATCGCGGGGCTTTATCAACGGCCGCTCTTCTCGCCATCGCTGGGTATTCCTCGATATTCAAGCGTGGATGGCTACTCCGAGGCTCCCAGGGTTTCACGGTCTCCGGCAGGCGCAAACCCCACCGGAATGGCGTCACTTTACGTCAATCGGGGGCTCGGAACGGTGGGGGCGCCGGTGCGAATTGGAGTGCCGCCGGAGATTACGCTTATCGTCCTGCGTCGCGCTTAAATTAAGATTCGTTACGTTCAGAATTTCGGCCGGGCACTAGCCGGTTCACGGCCGGGCTTCAAAAATCAAATTAAATGGTGTTTGCGTGGCACGGCGGAAATGCGAAAACCCTCCGGTTGTGACCACCTCGCGCAAACGTTTTTCACCCGCCTGGGCGCCCAGCGCCAGCCCTACCTCTTGCGAAAGCGAAGCCGGGGTGCAAAGCAGCGTGGACGCTCCGTAGAAGGCCCGGCCGATTGGATTCAAATTTTCTTCCAGCTTGTCGCCGGCAAAAGGCTCCACGATCATCCAGGTGCCGTCTTTGTTAAGGGTGCTGCGGACGTGCGCGGAAGCGCCCACGGGATCACCCATGTCGTGCAAGCAATCGAAAAAAGTCACGAAATCGTAGTCTGTGCCGGGATAATTCTTGGCGCTGGCAACTTCGAAGCGGATGCGCTCGGCAACGTGCGCGTCTTTGGCACGCTGTTTCGCGGTCTCGATGGATTTGTCGTGATAGTCAAATCCTACAAACTTGGAATTGGGATACGACTTGGCCATCAGAATCGTGGATGCGCCAAGCCCGCATCCGACGTCCGCTACGCGTGCGCCCTTTTTTAATTTTTCTTCCACACCCTTCAGCGATGGTATCCAGGCGCTGATCAGATTCGCAGCGTAACCGGGACGAAAAAATCTTTCGGTACCAACGAAAAGTTCATGGTGATGTTCATGCCAACCCATGCCTTCGCCAGTTTTGAATCGCTCGGTGATTTGCTCCTCGGCTTTTATGGCCGCGAGCGCCGCTTGAAAAGCGCCGGGAAGGAATACGGGGCTGGATTCGTCGGCCATGGCGAATGCTTGCTCCTCGCTTAAATGAAAAGCTCCTTTCGCAGCGTCATAGGTGACGTATCCACCGGCAGCCTGCTCGCTAAGCCATTCGCGGATATAACGCTCCGATGTGTTCGTGGCCTTGGCGAGTTGGGCGGGGGTTTGCGGTCCACTTTTCGCGAGGGCTTTATAGAGGCCCAACTTGTCTCCGATGCGAACCAGTGCGGCGTTAAAAGTGGCGCCAAAATCAACAATGGCTTTGCCCAGAAATTCATGGAGCTTATCTTGATTGATGCTCATAGGATGCTCCTCGGAGGATGACCGTGTGGGAACTTATTTAGTCGCATTCTAGAAGCCTCTTGCGCAACCGGCAAGCGCAGATTTCAACAGCAGCGGTTGGGGCGTGAGTATCGGCGGTTCAGCCGGTCGACATAGAACTCCGCGGGGGTCAGGAGGCTCACTTTTTCAGAGTTCGTTCGTTGTGCTTGCACGTAACGTTCGTAGGCGCTGTCGCCGCACCATTCACGAATTCCCAGCCACAGCTTGGCCGCCAAACGTATTATCCAAATTGCCAACGCGAGAGCATGCGGTTGCTCCATGTGACCTGGAGCCTCGACTTGTACGGAATGCACTGCTCATCCCTCCATCGCGGGCACATCGGGTTCCGCGGCAGTTGCGGTATACGAAGCGCCGGAAAAATTTTCAGGCCAACGTGTGGCAAGGTAGGCGGTTTCATGTAAGACCGATTTGCGATCCGCGCTCAAGATGCGGTACCACTGCATTAGCGCTTCGATAATCAGAACAATAATCATTGCGGCCAGGACCGCTGTGACGGCCGCATCCAGGCGCTGGTTGAAAATCACACGTTGCGTATCGGCAATTTTTACCGCGGGAATTTTGCCCGCTGTAATTTGTGCCGCAAGAGCTTTGGCGTACGAGAGAAAACCCAGGCGTGGATTGGGATCGAATATTTTCTGGTAGCTGGCGGTCATGGTGATGATGACCAGCCAGGTCATGGGGATGAGCGTCAGCCAAATCCAGCGGATGCGTTTCATCTTCAAAAGAATTGTGGTAGCCACCACGAGCGCCACGGCCGCCAGCAATTGGTTCGAAATACCGAACAACGGCCACAGCGAATTGATTCCTCCTAGCGGATCAACAACGCCCTGGTATAAAAAATATCCCCAAGCACCGACGATTAAGGCGCTCGAAATTAAAATTCCGGGCCACCATCCCGTTCTCGCGAAGGGCTTCCACACTCGCCCGCCGAGTTCCTGCACCATAAAACGGCCCACCCGCGTTCCGGCATCCAGGACGGTCAGAATAAACAGCGCTTCGAACATGATGGCGAAGTGGTACCAGATGCTCAGCAGGCGCGGCCCGCCGATGGTGCTCGAAAATATTTGGGCCATGCCAACCGCCAACGAAGGCGCGCCACCGGCGCGATTCAACAGGGTTTGCTCACCAACGGCACGCGCCAGATCGGTCATGGTTTGCGCCTGCAGCGGATAACCCCAACTGCTGATGGTTGCCGCGGCGGCATCGGACGTCGCGCCCACGATGCTCGCCGGGCTATTGATCGCGAAATACACCCCGGGGGTCATGGCGCAAGCCGCGATCATGGCCATAACACCGACGAAAGATTCCATCAGCATCGCGCCGTAGCCTATAAATCGCGCATGGCTTTCGCGAAGAATCATCTTCGGTGTAGTGCCGGAGGAAATCAGCGAATGAAAACCGCTGATTGCTCCGCACGCGATGGTGATGAAACAAAATGGAAATATTTTTCCAGCGAAAACCGGGCCGCTGCCGTCGATAAAGCGGGTAAGCGGGGGCATCAGGACTTGCGGGCGCACCAACAAGATGCCGGCGGCCAGTGAAAAAATTGCTCCAGCCTTAATGAAGGCACTTAAATAATCGCGTGGAGCGAGCAGCAGCCAGACAGGAAGCGCGGAAGCGGCGAAGCCATAGGCAATCAGCGCAAACGCCAGCGTTACCCCGCTCAATGTAAAAACATGCGCCCAGGAAGGCGAATCTGCGACCCACTGGCCGGCAACGACCACGAACAAAACCAGTGCGACGCCGATGAAGGATGCTTCCAGAACGCGGCCGGGGCGCAAAAATCGGAGATAAAGTCCGAGCAGTAGCGCGATAGGAATGGTTGCCGCCAGTGTGAAGGTGGCCCATGGCGAAGACTTGAGCGCGTTTACGATTACCAATGCGACCACGCCGAGAAGAATGACCATGATGGCCAGGACCGCAAGTTGGGCAATGAATCCGCCGCGCTGGCTGACTTCTTCGCGGGCGATCTCGCCCAACGTTTTTCCGTCGCGCCTGATGGAGCAGAAAAGAATAATGAAATCCTGGACGCATCCGGCGAAGACGGCTCCGGCGATCAGCCACAGCGTGCCGGGCAAGTATCCGAATTGCGCCGCGAGAGTAGGCCCCACCAGCGGGCCGGGTCCGGCGATGGCCGCGAAGTGATGACCAAACAAAATCCATTTATTGGTGGGCACGAAATCGCGTCCGTCGTCGTGGCGCTCGGAAGGAGTTGCGCGCGTGTCATCCAGAGTCAGCAAACGTGCGGCGATGAACGCGGAATAAAAACGGTAAGCAACCAGGTAACAACAGGCGGCGGCCACCACGAACCAGGTGGCATTCAGCGGTTCGCCGCGATGAAAAGCAATGCCGCCGAGTGCGCCGGCGCCAACGAGTGCTACAACGATCCAGATGACCATGCTAATCGGCCGCTTCATTCCTTAGTCGAATGCATCGTATGTGAGGGCGTACAACGCGTCAATCGGTTCTATGTCCAATCTGGATTGGCCCTTGCCGCGCGGCATGCTCGGAGCTAGGCTTTTGCGATGAGTGAATTCACTGCTACGGACAGAACAAAAGTGCGCCGCCATCCCGAGCGCGGCACCTATGATCGTGAAACGATTTACAGCATCCTGGACGAGGCTTTTGTTGGTCACGTGGGCTTTATCGTCGATGGCGCGCCGTATGTGGTTCCGACGAATTATGTCCGCGTCGGAGATAAACTTTTTTTGCACGGTTCCACAGCCAGCCGCCTGATGCGCACGCTCAGCAGCGGCGCGCCATTTTGCTTGAGCGTTACGCTGCTAGACGGCATTGTGCTCTCGCCGACTGCCACGGGGCACTCGGTCAACTATCGCTCGGTGGTCGTGATGGCAAAAGCCGAGCAGATCCTTGATCCGCAAGATAAGCTTGCAGCGATGCGCGACTTTGTCGAATACGTCATCCGTGGACGCTGGGCGGAAGTGCGTCCGCCCACCGAACAGGAGTTGAAAGCCACGATGGTTTTAGCTGTTCCGCTAGTGGAAGCGTCGGCCAAGGTTCGTACCGGATTTGCCATTGATAAGGGCGACGAATACGCCGCGGCAGGATGGACCGGAGTGATTCCGCTCAAGTGGGTATCGCAAACGCCGGTGCCGGACCCTCGCGGAAATGCCGAGCTTCCAATACCCGCTAATTTGCTGAATTACTCGCGACCGCAATAAAAATTTTAGTACGCATCTTAGCAAATACTTGAAAGAGGCAATTCTTGTTCGTTCGCTCAGTGATTATTTTTCTTGTTCTCATTTCCTGCAGCTCTCACGCCGTTGGTCAGGAACGGATCGCCCCTCCAGGCGTAGTGAAACAAGAGCCGCCATTTCGCAAGAAAATGTACACGGACAAAAAAGGTGGGAAGATGCCTTATCGTCTGTTCATCCCTCCCAGCTACGATTCGTCTCAAAAATACCCGCTAATTTTCTGGTTCCACGGCGGGACGGGGCGCGGCTCGAATAATGAAGCGCAAATCTCCCATGAAAACGAAAAAGGTTCGCGTGTCTGGACTACGCCAGACAATCAAGCGACATTTCCGGCGTTCGTATTGGCCCCACAATGTCCGCAGAACGAAAATTGGGGAAATCCCGAATTGAACGATGTGGGCGGCGCACTGCAGTCGGCGATGGAGGTCTTTGCGCTGGTACAGAAAGAGTATTCTATCGATCCCGATCGTATTTATCTGGCAGGACAATCAATGGGCGGATTCGGTGTATGGGCGCTGCTGCAAACCTACCCGCAGCTGTGGGCCGGCGCGATAGTGGTTTCATCTTACGATAATTTTACCAATGTGCGCGCCATTACACGGGTTCCGCTGTGGATGTTTCAATCAGAGATGGACATGACCGTGCCGGTCGATTTGGTGCGCCAGATGGTCAGGCAAATCAAAAAAGCGGGCGGGTCGCCGCGCTATACCGAGTATCACAAAACCAAAAGCGAAGTGTGGGATGAAGCTTTTGCCGACAAGCAACTGGTCCCCTGGCTGGCTGCACAAAAACGCGGCGCTTCCGTTGCAACTCCTAAATAATAAGAATCAGGCGTTTTTCTTCTTCCTGCGTTTAGCGGCGCGTTGCAACATGCGATTCACTATTAATCGAATGCGTTTTTCACGCGTGCTCGCGTGTTTGGCCTGCTCCATATAGCGCACGATTTGCCTGCGAAATGCGGGGGTTAAAGAATTAAAGATTGCTAGAGCTCTGGGCTCGTCGGCGAGGCCGCCTGCCAGGTCATAAGGCAAAACCGGGTCGCGTGGTTCGCTATCCAAAAACAACATAACTTCCACGGTGGCGCCCGCATCGATGCGCAACTTTCGCCAGATATTGCTGTGTATATGCAAGCGATATGCGCGGTCGCCGCGAGGGGATAGCGTGCTCTTCAGCGGCAAGCCTTCCACTTGTCCCAGTACAGGAATGTGTTTGAGGTTTTCTCCAGCCAATTTGCGCAATGACTTCGAAACGTTGCGCGGCACATCCACGCACCGCATGATCCACTGCTTGTAAATTCGCGCCGAGAATATGTGCACGTCATCGAAGGAGTGAGGAGAGAGTGGCAAAGACTTAACCGCGGTCAAAACAAAAATTATGCGTGGGGCAAAGACGTGGTTTTACGGGGCGTCAATGACAACCGCAACCGCCGCCACAACAAGTTCCTCCCGAAGATATTGGTGCCGAGGACGCGGCCGAAGCGCCATTTCCGTTTCCGTTCGGCGCGCTAAATACCGAAAGTTGAATGGTATTTTTCTTTCCAGCGCACTTGGGGCAGGCAATTTCCTGATTCTTACTCAGGACAATTCGTTCGAATGGCGTTTCGCAATCGTCGCAAATGTATTCGTAAATGGGCATGAGACTTTTCTGGTTTCGAATCTGAATTAATGATTGGGACGGTCGGGACTTTCCAGGGCTTCGGACAACGCCAAGCCGGTTATGATTGCGGTTACCCCGATGGCAAACCATACAAAGCGGTTTCGCCCGGCTCGTCGCGGACGCCCAGCGCGCCGCCCAGATCCGACTCCTTGCGGGTCTTGATCCGCGGCGTCGGACGCAGCCAATTCCGCTTCGGTGGGATCAAGCACAATGCGGTAAGCCATGCCTTCGGGAATAACGCGCACATCATCGTCCACGGCAACCGACACGGACCCGCGCGTACTTCTCACCATGAGCTGCTTGGGACCGATCACGGTAACCTGCGCGACGGTGGGCTGGTCCGTTTCGGGACGAATAACCATGCTGCCCACATGCATCAAGAATGCTTTTGCGGTTGCGGTCGAAAAGACGGCCGTTCCACGTGTCAAACTGGCCGCTGGGGAGATTTCGTCCTTCCCCAAAACGGCGGCGCTGTCGCCGGAAAGCAGAAGCCGGGCTGCCCCCGCGCGTACCTGCACACTACCGGTGCCGGTAGTAAATAGTCTATCGCCGCCAAAGACCGTAGTTCCCGCGGACAAACTGCCGCCACCTACGTTGGCACCCTCAGCGGCTATGACGGTACCGAACGCGGGTCCACTAGCACCCCAACCGGGGGTGAGGCCCATCGCTAAGACCAGAACAGCTGCCACTATGGGACGCAGATATTGCATGTCGCCGACTCCAACGGGCCAGCACAAGAGTACCCAGTCACTTGTAAACAGTCAATCAGCAACATCCACCAAAATTTATTTTGTTTCGCGCCGGCAATAGGCTTAGTACTTTTGTTGTCCTATACATGGCGCTCAGATGGATGAACCGCGGGGTCGTCAAAGGATTCCGTCAGTCGTCGTATACTGAATTGCAATAAAATTCCTGTAACCCATTGATGAGCAAAGAAAAAACCGTGGCCTCCGCAGAGCTGGTGCTGCCATTTGCATGCATACTCGTGGTCAGCACATTATTTACAGCCGGTCTGTGGCCCTTCAATCTATTTCCAAGAAATCAGGTAACGTGGCTACCCACTGGAAAGGGGCTCCAATTTGGGGAGCACGGGGTAGTCTTCAGCCGGGAGCCAGTCGAACGTACCGGGCCGAAGCGCGACTCCGGCTGTACGCTCGTAATCCGGACGCAACCGGACGTGGTCACACGGGGTGCGTCAGGCACGCTGCTGGGAATTTACACACCTGAAAATCCATCTCAGTTCAGGTTAATGCAATGGCGCGACGTTCTGCTGATCAGGAGGGATTATCTTGACGCCGACCACCAATCGAAAACCACCGAAGTCGACGTGGACCACGCCTTTCTGACCCGCGAACCGGTGCTATTCACAATCACTTCAGGTCCTGATGGAAGCGTTGCATACCGGAATGGAATGCGCGCAGTTAGCATAACTAGAATGGGACTCTCTTGTGAGGATTTTGCCGGCCAATTGGTATTAGGAGATTCGGCCGTAATTGACAACGCCTGGCGAGGAAACATTTTGGACTTGGCTATATATGATCGTGAACTCACGTCTCAGGAAATCGCGAACAAATATGCCAGCAGGAAGGGGAATCAGACCGATCAGGAAGCGGGCGGCGAACAGCATCTGGTGGCGCAATACGCTTTTAGTGAAGGTAGTGGACAGAATGTGCACGGCCAGCCAGGTTCTGCGCCCGATTTATATATTCCCGAGATCTTCAAGGTGCCGCACAAAAAAATGCTGATGTGGCCTTGGGAAGAAAGCCATGACAAGCTCGAGCTTCGCGACATAGCGATAAATATTTTTGGCTTCGTTCCCTTCGGTTTTGTTTTCGCAGCTTATTTAAGCTGGAATCGAAACGTTCACCACGCGACAATCGTAACGATTCTTTGCGGCGCTGCCATCAGTTTGACCATCGAAATCCTGCAGGAATACATTCCCGGAAGAGATTCCGGAATGCTGGATATCATCACCAATACGTCGGGAACGTTTTTAGGGGTACTACTATTCCGCTGGGCTCCGATGCAAAATTTAGCCAGCAAACTGCTGGATTTTTTTCGATCTGGCGAACAAATATCGGAGAATTAATCAGAGCGTTCAGCGCGGCACATTGCTGGCCGTCGAACCTTACCGCTGTTACAATGCAGGCACCTCTATGGCAGATTGGAAACAAATCACAGCGCGCATTCGGCGCGCCAGAACATCCAAAGATCCGGCGGGCCAGCTCTCGGCGCTGTATGAAAAAACTCACGACGCCATGGTGGCCTTCGAATTAGCGAAATATTTCGAGACTTCGGCGATGAATGGCGACGCCGCAAAATGGTATAGCACTGCTGCGGAGCGCTTCCGACGCGCCGACTGGAAAACCAAAGCCCAGGAAGCTGCGGTGCGACTAGGAGCCGAGCCCGGCGGAAACGCCAGCAGCGCGGAAGCTTCGTCGTTGTCGCTGCCCGTGCCGGTACCTGAGCCCGGGATGCCCTTCGAGCAGAGCGCCGCGGCGTTTGAAGCCATCGCCTCCCACGCGGTTTCCGAATTGGTTTCCGAACAGGCCGCCTCTTTAAGTCCCTCCGGTGGAGGGGTTGGCACTGAGACGGAGGAAAGTTCGGAGACGACGGTGCCGTCGGGGGACGTGGACTCTGAAGAGAAGCGTCGGCGCAGACGCGGCCGGCGCGGAGGTCGTAACCGTCGCAAAGTTGGTTCTGCAGCCGATACGACGGGATCGTCACGTCTGCCGAGCACGCCAAACGCCCGTCGCGGCGCAACAACAACGCCATCTTCAGCATCGTCATCCGCGACGCCCTCAGAGCCGGAGCCGCCACCGAAAACGCGGCGCTCAATGCCCCCGCTGCCTGTCGAGCCGCTTCCAGAGTCCACCACTCCCGGCCCCAGAGGGCGCTACGGCGATCCAGGGTTGTCCTCGCGAATTTCGCTACTGGAAATGCAATTTCGGCGCTTGCTTAGTTGTGAAGCCGTGAAGCTCGAGGAAGCAAATCACGCGCCGGTGGGACCGGGAGTTTTTGTGCTTACCGATTCTGATTTGACGAGCTATTACTACGTGGAATCCTGCCAGACGCTGCGGATCGCGGTGGCCAACCTTCTGCGCGGAAACGCCAGTCGTCGCGGAGCAGAATCGATCACCAAGCAGCTTGCGGAGCATTTAGGAATTACCGAAGCGCGCGTCCCCAAATATCTTGCGGAGCACTGCGTGGTGCGCTGGTTGCAACTGGACGAAGGCGCTTCCCACTTTGCGCACTTCGTTATCGCTGTGCTGCGACCGGTTCTGAACGAATAACCAGACAGCGGCCGATGCCTGCTGTGTTTCCTGTGTTTCTGCGGGTTTATTTACGGCTACGGGCCGCTTTTCTAGCAGACCGCCGCAAACCCGATGAACCCTTCGTCCGTACTGCCCGTCGCGCAGCAGCCTTTCGTGCTCCCGCCCCTCGCTTTCGCGCCGCGCTTCGAGCCTGCCGCGATAGATTTGCGGGCGAAGCTGCTGAATGCCCTTCGCGTTTCAATGCCCTGGACACTGCTCGAGAGCGTCTTTCGGACGGAGCTCGATTTCCTTGCCGGCCTTTTTCGCTGTCGCGTTGCGCCTGTTTGCGAGTGCGCTCCGATGTATTGCGTCCACTCGGTTGCGACAACTCCACGCCTGCACGTCGCGCCTTCGAAAGCCCGATAGCGATAGCCTGCTTCGTATTGGCGGCGCCATGCTTTCCTTCGCGAATGTGGTGCATCTCTTCGCGGACAAATTCGCCGGCCTGGGTGCTGGGAGATTTGCCTTCTTCTTGGTCTCGCTTTGCGCGTTCAATTAATTCCTGTTCTGGCATGACATGCTCCATCAATTTGAATTGAGTTTATTGACTGGAATCTCTTAAGCGGTCTTTAGAAGATTTTCGATTCGTACCGGCAATTCACGCACGCGCACGCCCGTAGCGTGATATACCGCGCTCGTTACTGCGGAAGCGCAGCCTGTCAGGCCGATTTCCCCGATTCCTCGCGCGCCGTATTCATTCAACTTGGTGTCCGGGAAATCGAGGAAAATGCAATCCAGCTCGGGGATGTCGGCGTTCACGGGCACCATATAATCCGCGAAGTTGTTATTCACGGGCTTGCCGTTACGGTGGTCATAGATTGTTTCTTCTAACATGGCCATTCCCATGCCCATGACGATGGCGCCGAGAATTTGGTTTCGCGAGGTCTTCCGGTTAATCATGCGCCCACCGTCAATTACCGTGAGCCAGCGCGAAATTCTCAAGCGCGCAATTTCCGGGTCGAAGGCCACCTCGCAGAAATGCGCTCCGAAGGAATGCATGGAGAATTGTTTTGCTTCCGGCGCCGCTTCAGTTTTTACCTGGCCATCCAAGCCGGAAAGCTTGCGCAATTTCAGGATGTCTGGAAATAGCGTGCCACTTTCCGCGGCATCGCCCGCCTTGTGGACGCGCCCGCCAGTCATTTTCAAACTTTTTGGATCGACCTTTTCGAATGGTGATCCGGCGGTCAGCGCTGCTACCTTCAGCAGTGACTCGACAGCCTGATCTGTGGCTTTGGCGATCGCCGGAATTACTGTGGCCGTCGCAGCGGAGCCGCCGGAAGTCGGTCCGGGAGGCATGGCGGTATCGCCAAGTTGCACACGAATTTTGTCGAGCGGGACGCCGGTACGGTCGGAAATAATCTGGGCAAAAACTGTGTAGGTGCCGGTGCCAATGTCCTGCGTGGCGCAAGAGGCGCGCACCGTGCCGTCGGCCAGCAACGACACACGCACTTCGGCGTTATGGCGACCCGCCGGCCAAGTGCATGTGGCCATACCCAAACCCAGAATCTCTTTGCCTTTGGTCATCGAACCGACTTTGGGATTCCGCTGGCTCCAACCGAATTTCTCGGCGCCTGTCTGGTACGCTTCGCGCAGATGTTTGCTGGAGAATGGCTTTTTCGATCCTTCGTCTGTCTCCGCGTAATTTCGCAGCCGAATCTCTACAGGATCGATATTCAGCTTAACCGCCAATTCATCCATGGCCGATTCAATGGCGAAGAGCGAGGGAGTACGACCCGGTCCCCGCATCGGAGTCGGCGTTCCAATATTTTTGTGAATGAGATGCTGCACGGCGCGGACGTTTGGACAGCTGTAGAGCATGGAGGTTACTTCAGCACAGTTTTCGACGTAATCGTCCACCATGGACGTCGGTTGAAGAATCTCGTGATGGAAAGCGGTTAGCTTTCCATCTTTGTCTGCGCCCAACTGGATACGCTGCCGGGTGAATGGGCGGTGACCAACGGTGGTGAACATCATGCTGCGCGGAACGGAAACTTTTACGGGGCGTCCGAGTTTTTTTGAGGCCATGGCGGCCATCCAGGAATGCGGCCACGGGAATAATTTGCAACCGAAGCCGGAGCCTATAAAACGTGAAATCACCTGCACCGATTCGCGCTGCAGGTTGAGCATCTCCGCCGCCACGTTGCGATGATTCACGACCCCTTGCGAAGTCTCGTACAGCGTCAATTTATCTTTGTTCCAGGTTGCGATGGTGGCGTGCATTTCCATCGGGTTGTGCGTTTCCACCGGAGTTTCGTAGGTTACGTCGAGCTTTACCGGCGCGCTGGACAATGCACTTTCCACATCGCCGCGTTCATTCTTGATGGCCGGCGGATCCTTGGACGTCAATTCCGCGGTGGAAACATCTGGAGTTCGCGCATCGTACTTCACCACCACGCGGCCAGCGGCGGCCTGCGCGCGTTCGAATGTATCGGCCAGGACCAAGGCCACGAACTGTCCGTAGTAATAAATCTGATCGTCTTCAAAGGGAGGCCGCGATTCTCCGGGTCGGCTGCCCTCTTCAAAGCTATTTGCCGCGCGGAATAATTTTTCTGTGTTTCCGTGATGCAGAACCGCTAGAACGCCCGGCATTTTTTCCGCTTCGCCACTATCTATGAGCGCAATTCTTCCCGCGCCAACGGTGCTGCCGATTCCTACGCCCCAAGCCATATTTTCGAGCGGGTATTCGACGCCATACGGCGCGGCGCCGGTGACCTTCAGGATCCCGTCGATACGCGTAATATCTTTCCCAATGACCGTGCTTTGTTCCGCCACGCGAACTCCTCTACGCCTGTGTAACCGTCTGCAATGCTCTGACTAGGGTGCGCTTTGCCAATTCGATTTTGAAACTGTTGTCTTTGTGCGCTTTTGCACCGCGAAGCGCCGCTTCCGCTGCCTTTCGAAAACTCCGTTCACTGGCTTCGGCGCCAGCCAATTCGTGCTCCGCTTCAGGCGAGCGCCACGGGATGGTTCCGACTCCGCCCATGGCCACCTGAGCTTGGCGAATTTTGCGGCCCTCGAGCTCGACGATCACGGCCGCGGAGGCCAGCGCGAATTCGTAAGAAGCGCGGTCTCTGCGCTTCAAGTAATGGGATTTTGAATTCTGCCCGGGCGGAGGCAAGGTTAGGTGCGTGATGATTTCGCCTGCAGCCAGCACATTCTCGTGTTCCGGAGTGGTTCCGGGCAGCAAATAAAATTTTGTGATGGGGATGCTGCGCTCTCCCTTTGAACCGGTCACAAAAATCGTGGCGCCCAAAGCCATCATGGCGACGGCCATATCGGAAGGATGCGTCGCGATGCAATGTGGCGATGTTCCCAGCACGGCATGGATGCGGTTGAAACCGTCCAGGGCGGAGCATCCCGAACCCGGCGTTCGTTTATTGCAGGGATAATTTACATCCCGGAAGTAGTAGCAACGGGTGCGCTGGAGCAGATTGCCGCCAGTGGTAGCCATATTGCGGAGTTGCGGAGAAGCGCCAGAAAGGAGCGCCTGGGATAACACCGGGTACATCCGCTGCACCTTTTCGTCATGCGCCAGATCGCTGTTACGCACCATCGCGCCAATTTTTAATCCGCCTGCGCCTTCCGGTTCAATGCGGTCGAGCGGCAGACCGTTAATGTCTACGAGCAGCTTTGGGCGCTCGACATCGAGCTTCATCAAGTCGATCAGGGTCGTTCCACCAGCGACAAATTTCGCGCCGCCTGGCGAGACGCTGGCGACTGCCTGTCCTATATCGCTAGCTTTCGTATATTGAAATTCGTACACGCCGAACCTCTTTCAGCAACTTGTGCTAAAGCTGCTTATGCTCCGCCGCGGACGCTACGTACCGCGGCCACGATATTGGTATAGGCCCCGCACCGGCAGATATTTCCACTCATACACTCGCGTATCGCGTCATCGTCTTTGCCGCACGGCTCTTTCAGCAGCGCCACCGCGGACATGATCTGCCCCGACGTGCAATACCCGCATTGAAAAGCGTCGTGCTCCAGGAAGGCCGCCTGCACCGGGTGAAGTTCGCCATTCTTCGCGAGGCCTTCGATCGTGGTTATTTCATCGCCTTGATGCATGATCGCGAAGCTCAGGCACGAATTCACGCGCCGTCCATTGACGTGAACGGTGCAAGCTCCGCATTGCCCGTGGTCGCATCCCTTTTTCGTTCCAAAAAGGCCGAGGTGCTCGCGCAGCGCATCGAGAAGCGTGACGCGCGGTTCAATTTGTAAATTTTTTGTCTGTCCGTTGATCTTCAGGGAAACAGGTACGGTGCCGGCGGATGGGGGTGCCTCAGCGACATCGGTTGTCGGTTGATGTACCTGTTGGGCGTCTAGCTCGCCGACCTGGAGAAGCGGGGCTGCGGTGGTCGCGATGCCGACGGTGGCGATATTTCCGAGGAACGTGCGTCTGGATAATTGCGAAGAAGGCTTAGTGCTTGAATCGCTTTTTCCGGTTTTCGCCGGCTCGTCTGGAGAATCTTCTTTCAATGTAGCCCTCAGTGAGAAATAGAGTTCCGCGGAACTCTTTTGCAAAGATTATTTATGTGCGCAGGAGGCACAGTAGCGCAATGCGGGAAAAACCTTAGAAGGAAGCCCCTGTCAAAAAGAAAGCCCGAATTCCTTCGGGCCATGGGCTGTTCTTGGGACCGCCCTGACACGGATAGGCGGCCGAAATCCTCACCCATTTACTGGCAGGTTTGACCATTTAACCCCGGATACCGACCGTTCGCCGCAACCCACTGGTACTGAGAGCAGTTACCAGTCAAACTATAGGAGGTCAAAGACTTAGTGGTCTGACCAGCTTAAGATGGTAGGCTCGTAAGTAGTACTTTTGAAGCCCGGGGGCAATCGCTCGTAGCGGGTTCGAACGATTGAATGGGCTGAATCCCTAACAGCGTCTGAAAGTGGAGGGTGGAAGTTTATGCCGAATCGAGTAGCAACGCAGATTTTCAGATCGATGGACTGGGTCCTGTGCAAAACTGCCGGGATCACCTTCAACACGATCCAACATTTCAACAAGCGCAATCCCAATCCCTCGGTCACGCCGCAGTGGTCGGATAAGCCGCTGCTCAAATCCTGGGAGAAGACCAAGCCGACGCTGGGGTTCCCACGGCAGACCGATTCGCTCTGCCCCGCTTGCGTGAAGGAAGCGCGCGAAGCCATCATCGCCGGTAAAAAAGATTGGCGCGATTTGATGAGCGAGAAGGTGGGCGAGATCAAGGCGCAAATCATCGAGCGCGATGGC
>DATHGV010000378.1:0-5565 GCA_035490135.1 Candidatus Methylomirabilota bacterium | reverse complement strand
ATCGGCACCTTGGCGGCCTTGGCGTGATCGATGGCTTCTTTCGTTTGCGGCATCACGCCGTCATCGGCGGCGACGACCAGCACGACGATGTCGGTGACTTTGGCGCCTCGCGAACGCATGCGGGTGAAGGCTTCGTGACCAGGAGTGTCGACGAAAACCACGCTGCGGTCATTGACGACGATTTTGTAGGCGCCGATGTGTTGCGTAATTCCGCCAGCTTCGCCGCCTGCGACGTCGGCTTGACGAATGGCGTCGAGCAAACTGGTTTTGCCGTGGTCCACGTGGCCCATAACGGTGACGACGGGCGGACGAGGCTTGAGGCTTTCCTTGGTCTCTTCCTTGGCGACTTCAAGAACCATTTCCTCTTCGAGGGAGACGACACTGACTACGCCGCTGAAAGCTTCGGCGAGAGTTGTGGCGGTGGGTATGTCGAGAGCCTGATTGATGCTGGCGAAGACGCCGCGATCCAGTAAATTTTTGAGCAATTCCTTGGCGCGCACGTCGAGTTTTTCGGCGAGCTCGCGAATGGTGATGCCTTCGGTGATGGTGACTTCGCGCGGAGCGCGCGGCTCCGGCGGCGCAATGACGGCAGCTGCGGAGCGGCGATCACCCATGCCCGGGCGTTGACGAGTGGGGTGAAGCTTGCGCTCGCCTTCCTGCTCGCGCTTATCGGCAACGGGTCGTTGACGCTGAGGCGGTTTGCGGGTGTAAAGCGGCTTGCCAGGCTCGGCCTTTGGCGGAAGCTTTTCCGGGAAAGGCGGAAGCATGCCGGGACGGCCCGGAGCGCGAGGGCCGGGGCGCGTGCCGGTGGGCATGGGACCGCGACGTTGTTCAAAGGGGCGGGCTGGCGCACTGCCGGGAGCTCCAGCAGGACGCGGCGTAAAGGTTCTTCCCTGCGCAGGCTGCTGCGGGCGCATGGGTTGGCCAGGGCGGGGACCGCCAGCGGGACGCTGGGCACCCTGACCAAGGGGACGCGAAGCTCCATGTGTGGTGCTGGGAAGAGGGCCGCGGTTACCTGAGGGCAATGGCGGACGGGGCGGCATCGCAGGGCGCGATGCAGGGGATCCTGCACGCGCCGGAGTAGTAGACGACGCTGCAGGGCGGACAGCGGGCGGTTGCGGGCGAAGGCCTGACGGAGAGGGCGCGGCTGGCCGCTGAGCTGCCGGGGCGCCCGATTGGGCTGCTGGCGGTTGCGGGCGAAGCGGTGTTGCTGGCGGCGCGGATGGGCGAAGAGGCGCACCAGGCTGCGGCGCGGCGGGTCTGACAGCTTGCGGGGCGGGCGCTGCGGGTGCAGTGGAAACGGATGGCGCTGCCGGCGTGGTTGAGGCTGGCGACGCGGTCGGAACAGGTTTCGCTGCTGGAACAGCTGCTGCCGGTGGGGCGACGGCAACCGGCGGCCTAGCTGATGCCGGAGCTGCTGGCGCGGCTGCTACTGGAGCGGGCGCAGTAGGGGCGGTCCGTGTCCGTGCTGCTTTCGCGGCTGCGTCCTTCGCCTGGGATTCGGCTTTCGAGGCAGACTCTGCCGCGGATTCCTCGTCGGAGGCGCCTTTAATTTTTGCGCGAACTTTTACAGCTACGTCTTCAGGAATGGAACTCGAGTGAGTCTTCTTTTCCGTGACGCCATAGCCGGGCAAAAGGTCGATGATGGCCTTGGCTTTGACTTCCAGTTCGCGGGCCAACTCGTTAATACGGACTTGATTTGCTTCGCTCAGGACTTAGCCTCTTCCGGTTGCTCCGTATCGCCCTGGGCGGATTCGGAGGCATCCTCTGTTGCAGTAACATGTTTCGATTTTTCAGAATTTGTTGAGCCAGTGGATTCGGCGCTGGCCTCTTCTACATTTCCGGCGGCTTCATTATCGGGCGACGCGCTGGCGTCATCGTTCGCGGGAATTTCTTCCGTGCTAGTTTCGGATTCGGCGGAAGCTTCGGAGTTTTCCGCAACTTCCTCTGACGCTTGCTCGCCTTCGGCGACTGCTTCAGAACCCTCAGCGCTTTCCACGGCTTCCGCGCCTTCTTCGGTCGCAGCCGCGACTTCGCCGCCGCCTTCGTAGAAGCGATTCACGGCCTGATAAATCTTGTCGACCATTTTCTCGCCGATGCCCGGAATCTCCATCAACTGCTCGGGAGTCATGGCAGCGAGGGCTTCAACGTTGTTGATGCCGGCGGCTTCCATTTTTTCGATGGTCTTGGCGCCGACGCCTGCAAGAGAGGTGAGCGGCGTGGCGGGCGCGGTGAGACGCGTCATCTGTTCTTCGATTTCGCGGCGCTTTTCTTCTTCGCTCTTGATGTCGATATCCCAGCCGATAAGCTTGCTGGCCAGACGAACGTTCTGACCTTTTTTGCCGATAGCCAAAGAGAGCTGAGAGTCTTCGACGATGACTTCGAGCTTGTGAGCCTCGGGGTCGGTGATCTGCACGCGGGTGACTTTCGCGGGACTCAAAGCTTTTTGCGCGAAGGCCACGGTTTCTTCGCTGTAGGGAATGATGTCGATTTTTTCGCCGCGCAATTCGCGAATGATGGATTGCACGCGCATGCCCTTCATGCCCACGCAAGCGCCGACGGGGTCGACGTCTTTGTCGCGGCTGGCGACGGCGACTTTGGTGCGCTCTCCGGCTTCGCGGGCGGCGAACCGGATTTGCACGGTGCCATCGTAAATTTCGGGAACTTCCATTTCAAAAAGGCGCTGGACCAGAGAGGCGTCGGCGCGAGAGACGATTACCTGCGGACCCTTGGCGGCGCGGTCGACCATTTTGATGACCACGCGAAGACGCTCGCCGATGTTGTAGGTCTCCAGCTTGGATTGCTCACGCTTTGGCAAACGAGCCTCGGTGCGGCCCATGTCGACGATTAAGTCGGGACCTTCGGCGCGCTTGACGATGACGGTGATGAGCTCGCCCACGCGAGTGTGATATTCGGTGAAGATGGTGTCGCGCTCGGCTTCACGCACTTTTTGCAGAATTACCTGCTTAGCGGTCTGCGCAGCAATGCGTCCCAATACTTCGGTGGGCTTGGCAAGAATAATTTCCGAGCCGACTTCCACCTCGGGATTTTTTTTCTTGGCGTCGGTGAGGCTGACTTCCTTGTTGGAGTCGGTGACCTGCTCAACGACGATGTGCACGGAAAACACATCAATCTGGCCGGTCACCTGGTTGAACTTGGCGCGCAGATCTTCTTCGGTCTTGTAATACTTTCGCGCGGCCACAACCATGGCGTCTTCAATTGCGGAGACGACCACCTCAGGCTCAATGTGCTTTTCGCGACTGAGCATTTCAATCTGTTGGTAGAGCAGATTCGCCATTTCTCTTCCTAAGAGTCCTTGCGACGCGAGAATAATATTCCGCGCGTCAACGATTCAAATTCGCGTATCTAGAATTCGACAACCAGGTTCGCTTTGCGGATGGCATCGAGCGGAATTTCAACCACTTTCGCCTGCTTGCCTTGCAATTCGATGCGAACTTTACCGGGTGCTACTCCGGCCAAGCGGCCTTCAAAAAACTTGGCATCGCCGACCGGCTCGGTGGTTACGATCTTGGCCTTACGGCCCCGGAAGCGCTCAAAATCGGCCGCTTTTTTCAACGCCCGGTCCATCCCTGGCGAACTGACTTCCAGGACATAGCCGGGTCCCGGAATTAAATCCTCAACGTCGAGGATGACACTTAACTGCTGGCTGACGCGCTCGCAATCCCCGTGAGTAATTTTTGGGTAGGGGTTGCTTGGCGGCGCTTCCTCAACATCGGAAGCGTTAGTGCCATTTAAGTCCGTGGCATCGCTGGTGCCGGGTGCAGCGGTTCGTTCCGGGAGACGGTCTATATACACCCGGAGGAAGCGTTGTTTTCCAACCTTCCATTCGACGTCAGCGATTTCCAGACCTTCCGAACGCGCTACCCGCTCGGCAGCCTGGCGGACTTTTTCCAGATCCAAGCGAAGACTCCCCGGCCTATGCCGGTCCAGCTAGCGCTGTAACCGCGAGCAACAAAAAAGTGGGCTTGCGCCCACCCATTCGTGCGACCCGCTTCAGAGCGAAAGAAGAGTATATTCCCGCGGCAAGGTAAATGCAAGATACGTGAGTGGCGCTAAGGATGTCTCTGGCGTTTTCGTCCTCGGGTTATCTTGCGCATTATAGGCAGTTTAGGAATAGGTGACGACGTTTGGAGCTTTGACACTGTAACGGGGGCGTATATAATCTGCCTACCTCGCGTCGAAAAACTTTATTCATGCATTACTGCTGTTGCGAACGTCCGTGCTGATGAGACAAACGATTCGATTACCGATTTCCCTGGTTGCGGGCCCGATGGCCTTGACACTGTTGTTTTTCGGGTCTGCATCGGGCCAAAATCCGATGCCTTCGCAGGCCGAAGGCATTCGCGGAAGCGGGATGGACGTCACAATGCTGGCGTCGTCGGGCTTTAAATTATATGTGAGTGTTCGCGAACCGAATGGTCTTCCGGTTACTGAAAACGCTACTGTGAAATTGTCGTGCCCGCTGAATAATGTGAACGTAAGCGGTCCCACCAAAGATACGGCGCAGACAGAGTTTGCTCATATTCCAGCCGGCGATTGCTTCGTAGAAGTCAGCGCTCCCGGCTACAAGACTTCTCGAGAACGCGCGGTGGTGACCCAAGCCACAGCCTCCATTCCTCAATATCTATACGTCTATCTGCATTCGGCCTCTGAAGCTGCCAACAGTGCGAGGACGCCGATTTCGACGAGTGTGCTGAAGGAAATGGATAAAGGCACGGAGGCCATGCGCAACAATCATGCGGACGATGCGCGGAAACATTTTTTGAAAGCCGCGGAAAGCGCGCCGCAAAATCCGGATGTGCAATATCTGCTGGGCGTGCTGGAGGCCAAGCAAAAGAATATCGATGCGGCGAGCGAAAGATACGAGCGAGCCATCGCATTGTATCCGGCGCATGAGCACGCGCTGCTGGGGCTTGGAGAAATACAACTACGCAATAAACATGCGGCGGAGGCCGCCGCCACGCTGGAAAAAGCGGTACAGGCAAATACGATGTCGTACCGCGCGCATTTCTACCTGGCAGCGGCATACTTGCAACTGGGAAATTATGCGAGCGCCAAGCCGCACGCGCAAAGGGCCATCGATCTTGGCGCGCAAAAGATTCCCATGGCACATACGTTACTGGGGGAAATTCTTGCAGGGGAAGGCAATCGCGATGCGGCGCGACATGAATTTGAAGTGGTGATCAGCGACTATCCAAAGGACCCGGCGGCGGCGGCGGCGAAAAGCGATCTTGGCGACATTGATAAACCAGCGGAGGCGAAAGTCAGGAACCGCGCCAGCGCAGCGATGGCAGCGCCCGGAAGCGAACCGTTAGCCGCGGAGATTGCGGAAGGCCCGATACGTCCATGGGGTCCCTCGGATGTAGATACCATCAAGCCCGGTGTGGCCGGGGACGTGACGTGTTCCGCGGCGGATATCGTGCAGCGCACTGGACAAGTCTCGACGGAGCAAATCGAAAATTTTGAGAAGTTCATGGCCTCCGAGCACATTGAGCATGAAGAAATTGATCGCAACGGAAAGGCTAGGGCGGTTCGGTCACACGA
>DATHGV010000377.1:0-20893 GCA_035490135.1 Candidatus Methylomirabilota bacterium | reverse complement strand
CTGTCGCAGGTGCGGCCGCAATTGTTTTTTGGTCCAGATCAGCCGCGCCAATCCGTCCGCCGTCCTGATCTTCCATCACCACGCGAACGCGTCGGGTCTGCCGAGGGATCCGAACCGTGAGCTGGAAGCGTGACGCCACTTTCGGCAGCCGGGCGGCATCCTGCGCCAGTAGAGGCTGTTTGCCACCGGCCCGAAGGCTCCGGGCAAACCCAAGTCGGCAATAGCCTTTATCCCAAAGTGCCGAACTTACGTTCGGCCCGAACGCAGAAGCTGACGGATGGGGAGATCCGTTACATCATTCGCAATGGCGTGCGCTTGACGGGCATGCCGGGCTACGCGAACCCGCACGACGAGCAGAGCGATGATAGCTGGAAGATGGTGCTGTTCATCCGCAGCCTGGCGTTGCCAAGCAAGGAACAACAGCAAGAACAGGTGTCCACGGCAAATTCGGCTCGCTACGTGGGCTCGCAATCATGCGAGAAGTGCCACGCGCAAATTTACGAGCACTGGCGCAAGACACCGATGGCGAATGTAGTGCGCGACCCGCGGGAACATCCCGACGCGATCATTCCTGATCTTTCGACGAATACCATTGCCAAGTTCACCAAGGACGATATCGCGTTGGTTTACGGCGGCGTTTGGAAGCAACGTTACTTCTCGAAACGAGGAGATGACTACTTTCCGGAGCCGGCGCAGTGGGACATTACCGGGCACGTTTGGCGGAAGTATTTCGTGGCCAAGAGCACGGATTGGTGGGAGCCGTTCTATCCGCCGGACAATATGCAGCGGCCTACTGGCCCGACCTGTGACGGGTGCCATTCGGTCGACTACAACATCCGCACGAAAAAGGGGTGGCGGAGTGGAATGTTGGATGCGAGAAATGCCACGGTCCGGGAAGCGAACACGTCGAGCATCCATCTCGTGTAAACATTCTGAATCCTGCGCGAATGGATTATGTCCAGGCTAGCGACACGTGCATCCAGTGCCATTCGCAAGGGCGCCCGCCGGTGAGTCCCCTTGAGGGCAAATATTACGACTGGCCGGTTGGCTATTACGTTGGCTTGCATCTGCAGGATTTTTGGCAACTGGAAGAACACACACTGGGCGAGACGACCTTCACGCACTTCCCCGACGGCACCGCGCATAAGAACCGCATGCAAGGGAATGATTTTGTGCAGAGCGTGACGTACCGGCGGGGAGTGACGTGCTTCAGCTGCCACGACACGCACGGTACGGAGAACTACGCACAATTGCGAAAACCGGCCGACCAGCTATGCCTGGATTGTCACGGGTCGTTTTCGTTGAACGGCCCGCGCACCGGCACGCTCGAAGAGCATACGCATCACAAAAAAGGATCGGCGGGAAGCAGTTGCATTGCGTGTCATATGCCAAAAATTGCGACGACCATTGCGGACGTCAAGGTGCGTTCGCACACGTTTGCTTTTATAACGCCAGCGATGACGGACAAATATAAAATTCCTAATCCTTGCACGACGTGCCACACGGATAAAACTACCGCGTGGGCCACGGAAGAATTACGGCGGTGGCCGGAACGCTCGGCGTGGCGCATGGACTGATGCGCGGAAGCGATGTTTCTAACCCTCCGATAAACGTATTAAGAAACTTGATTCTCCCTTATAGAACTTATCGGGAGTTAGACTTTTCGGTTTCTCGGGCGGACTGAAGTAATTCTTCGAGTGCCGTGGTATTGCAAAAAGCGCGGACTCAAATGATGACGCTAACAAGCGAGTTCATCGTTAAGAGCATCTTCGTGCTAAAATCTGCGGCCACCGGCTGTAGATGACGGCTTCTCGTATTGCCTCCGTATGGAAAGCCTGCTGTTAGCAAACCAGCAATAGATCTGCGAATACAAGGGGCTTTCTCCGACCGCACGAACGTCGCTTAGCAAAAGGCGATTCGCATCGGACAGCGAATCAAACTTGAAGTCAAAGAGGAGAAGCCGTTAGGAAGGTTTATCCATGGACGGTGATGCCAAAGACACCAGAGTTTTCCCACCGTTGGGGCCGGCAATCAAGGTTCTGATGGTATGGCCGAGTTTTCCTGCCTCGTTTTGGAGCCTTGGCGAAGTGATGCAAATAGTTCCGGAGCGAGCGTTGGTGCCTCCGCTCGGGCTCATCACGGTGGCAGCGCTTTGTCCGGCGCACTGGAAAATTCGTTTAGTAGACCTGGCATTTCAAGAGTTGCGGGATGAGGACATCCTGTGGGCCGATCTTGTGATGGTGAGCGCGATGGCGGTCCAGCGCAAAGGCGTCCAGCTAACGCTCGAACGCGCTTCCAAGTTGAATCGGCGGACGATGATAGGAGGTCCCTACGCCAGTAGCGATCCGGACGCACTGCTGCCGCTTGCTGACCATGTAGTCGTAGGTGAGCCGGATGAAATGTTCGGGCAGATTGCCTTGGATCTTGAGCGCGGCTCCGCCCGCAGGCTTTATCATATTGTGGAAAAGCCCGATGTCAGCCGCACCCCGGCGCCGCGCTTTGACTTGTTGGCATTGAACAAATACACGTTCATGTCCGTGCAATTTTCGCGAGGTTGCCCGTTCACATGCGAGTTTTGTGACATCATCACCATCTACGGACGCCGGCCCAGGACGAAATCTGCGACGCAATTGACCGGAGAACTTGACGCGCTTTTGCGACTGGGCTGGCGGAAAGATGTGTTCGTCGTCGACGATAATTTTATCGGAAATCACAAAGCGGCGCTGGAGCTCGTCCACGAGTTGGAAGGGTGGCAGCGCCGCAACCGCTACCCGTTCGGGTTCTTCACCGAAGCTTCCATTGATCTTGCGTCGCGGCCGGCGCTGCTGGACGGGATGGTCAAAGCAAATTTCTGGCGTGTGTTCATTGGAATCGAATCGCCCTCCGCGGAGTCGCTGAAGGAAACCAAGAAATTCCAGAATCTCCGCCGCGACTTATTGGACAGCATTCACTTTATTCAGCAGCATGGGCTTTGGGTCATGGGCGGGTTCATCGTCGGCTTTGATAGCGATCCACCGGATATTTTTGACCGCCAGATTGAATTTGTACAACGTGCCGCGATCCCCTGGGCCATGACCGGCATCCTGCAGGCGCCGCCTACCACCCCGCTATATGAACGGATGAAAAAAGATGGCCGACTCCTTGAAAACAAGCCCGAGCCGAGTAACTTTGAACCCCCGAACTTCCGCACCGTGCTGCCCCTTCCCGAACTACTCGACGGCACGAAGCGTATGCTGCTTGCGCTTTACGACCCACATCGCTTTTATCAACGGGTGCTCGATTCACTGGAACGCTGGCAGCCTCAGCCGGCACAGAAAGGCTCGGCGATTTCTTTGCGGTATCTGTTGAGGGTGTTGCTGAAATCTGTTTGGAAGCAAGGGGTGCTCTCCCGCTATCGGGGAGCTTATTGGCGCTTTATGCGAGGCCTCATGACGCGGTGGGGCCTGGAGCCGCAGAAGAGGCGGCTTGGTTTCGAACTGGCGCTCTCCGGTCACCACTTCATTCGCTACGCGCGGCAAGTTGCCGAGGCTCTGGAAACTGAAAGCCGGCAGGCAGTTCGGTTCATGCATCCCGGAATTGTTCCCCAGCCGGATGGACAATCGCCGAATCTGGTGCAGATCAAGGAGAGCGAGTTGCACCGCCTGACGGGATAATGCCTGGGGTAACTGGTTAATCGGAAACGTTCTCATTGTCCGGTAACGCGATTACTCAGGCACTAAAGGGGGTCACCGCACGTTCCTTGCGGGTGGCGGCGGGGAAACAAGATACCGGGGAACCGGGCCTCCGAATCGGAGTGTCTCAAATATCTTCAGCGCCAATTCCTGTTGCGTGCATGCGAGGTCCTGCCCAAAAAGAGTGAGCGCACTCGAGTCACCGACTTTGTGGAAATAGACGCCTGTGGTGCCGTGGCCCGGTGTCCTTGGACTCACTATTTTTGCGCGACGCCCATCGATGGACTGATAAGTGACGACATATGCTGGTTTCTTCTCTTCTTTAAGGGGTTCGAGTATCCGCCAAAGTCAAACCTGAGTACAATGCTGTCACCGACAAACTCGCCAACGTAAGAATCAACGCCCTGTAACTGATGAAACTCCCACCCAGATGGAGCCAAAATCGAAACGGGACCAGGGTCAACTTTGTGCCAACTAGTGAGGGTCACAGAGAGATAGCTGCCTATCGACCACTTTGTATTCTCCTTCTTTAGCAGGTACTCGCCGTCGTTCTGTAGCAACGCGAGGTCACCCTGGCCCGTATTGATTTCAGGAAGGTCCACCACCTTTGAACGGACCTTCACACTTTCAGACGAATCTAACGGCGGATATTCAAGTTGGAGCTCAAACCCACAATTGAACTTTGTTGTCCACTCCGCTGAACTCCGTACTTTCAGCTTTCGTCGTCGAAGAGATTTGACCAATTGAGGGCTGGGGTCCAATCCATTCACGGAGAAACAAACAAAATCGTCTTGCTTCCAGCCGTTAGCTTTCACCTCGGAGTCCACTATCAACGTAAAGCCACATCCACCTCTTCTTCGCTCTTTGGAATATATGTCAGCTCACTCGCAACCACTCTCGGAGGAGGGCTGCTGATGAGGATGGTCAGACACAGTGGAGCGGCAACGATTTAGAACAGAGAAGGAAGTGTCATGTCGGTATTCTAGCTTTGAGAGGCAACCCTGGGGTGCGCTTGTTTTCTTCGGTCAACCCCTGGTAAACGCAGTTACGGGAGATGTGACTTGCTACTTCGGGTCTCCGGTAGATTTCTCGAGGTTCGGAGCTACCCGCCGATTCCCTTCAGATCGTCCTTGGCCTGCTGCTCCGCGTCTTTTGTGGCTCTCTTGGCGTTGACATCCGGCTTCAGTTGATGGATGGCCTTGTTCAGGCCCTGAGCCTTCTCTCCGTCAGCGACCTTGCAGCCGGACACATCCGCACCGGTGTGCACACCGGTTGTGTTGGCGCGGAGACAATTGAAATCGACTCCCAGATTGTGGCTGGCGTGAAGGGCAGCAAGGCATTCATCCAACGCCGTGAATGGCGCACACGCGTCAGTAGCGGTCGCGTTAGCTGCCAAAATTCCCCGGGCTTGCAGGCTGGGGGTGAGCTTTTTCTCTACTTCGCTTCTGCTTCCGAGCGTATCGGTGGAATTCTTGGAATCTTTCTTGACCCACTTGATCGGATTAAGGGAATGCAAACTGGGCGAGCTGTCCTGCGCGGCAGCGGACGCGCCCACGCCCGCGGGCCCTTGCCCCGCGGCCCTTTCTGCACCCACAGTTAAAGAAATCGAAACACCGAAAAGCAGGACTGTGCCAACAAAAAGCGTCTTTTTCATACGTGCTCCTTTGTTGAAGATATCTTGTAAAAAAGATGCTGCCGGACGTGGCCTCACATCCAGTAGGCCACAGCGCAGATGCGGTTAGGAGCCGCGACAGGACGGTACTACTCCAATCGGTCACGCTGGCCCTCCGAACAGGGGGGATGTTGGCAGCGGCACGCAAAGGACTTGCAGATTGTCAATTCCAGGTGTCTTCATTTCTCTGCGTAATGAGGGCGCAGTGCCGGTCTCAAATGTGTTGTAATTATCGCGCTATGCGGTTTTTCCAACTCTCACTATTCGCCGTCATCTTTCCGGTCGGGACGTTCTCGATGGCTGCGGCTCAATCGTCCGTCGACCACCCAAAAGTAGTCATTGAAGAAGTTGAGTTGGAAGGCAGTCTTTTGCCTAAGGCGGCCCAGGAGCAATTAGTGAGCTCATTGAAGGAGCGCGAATGGGAAGGAGGCTCCGAATGGGTAGCTGATTTGGAAAAAATCGTGGTTAGCGCCGAGTACGAGGGTTGGCCGAATAGGGAGAATCAAGGATATCTGGGCTTTTCTGTCGCAGCGTGGTGGAAACCGCTTTGGCGAGAACAGGGGCTGCTTCATGTGCAAGTGACGGTGAAGGTCGACGAACGCCAACCAAAAAAATTGGAGAAGATTGAGTTTCGTTGGGTCGACGACCACCTGGGACCGCCACTTTTCGATTCGAATGAGCTCCGGAAGCTAGTGCCGCTAAAAGACGGCGAAATATATAGTCGCGACAAATACCAGGCCGGTCTTTCTGCGGTGGCCGGTGTCTATAAAGAACGTGGATTCATCGACTGCAATATCTATCAGAGTCTCGCTGTGAACGACGAGAACCAGACTGTTGCTCTGGTGTTGGAGATAAGCCAAGGGCAGAGGGACTACTGGGGAAATATTCGGGTGATCGGTCTTAGCCCAGAGCTAGAAACAATCTTAAGGGCACGACTGGCGAAGGATAGTGTCGTCAATCCAAAACTCATCGCCGACTTCTATCAGGAGTACAAGTCACTGCTGCCTGTTGGCGCGTCTCCGGAAACTGTGGAGGGGCGCCGTAACGAACCGCTCGCGATTCTAGATTTGACGTTTGACTTCAGCACCCCTCCCGCACAAGTAGTTTGCGATTAATATTTTACTCGTGCCTGAGTGCTGCCATCGGATCAATGCGGCTGGCTCTGCGCGCTGGAATCCAGCAGGCTAATGTCGCGACGCTTAACAGAATCGCCGGTACACCGATAAAAACGGGAACGTCGACGGCGCCCTTCGGAATCGCGCGAAGGGAAATGACGAGGGCAAGTAACCATCCAATCGCCGTGCCCCAGATGATTACACCCAGGTTCTCGCGAATGATTTGCAGGACGACGCGCCCGCTGGTGGCGCCGAACGCCAGGCGCAAGCCAATCTCTTTCGTTCGCCTGGCCACGGCGTACGAAACGACCGCGTAGATTCCGATGGCTGCGAGGCCGAGCAGCAACGGCCCGAGCACCACGAACATTCGCGCGGGAATGCGGCGAAGATAGAGGTTTCGTTCGATGTGCTGGGGGAATGTTCGCACGTCGTAAAGCGGGAGCATGGGATCGACATCGCGCAGAACGGCACGCGCTTCCGAGGTGAGTGCGGTTTCATTGCCGCTGCGGGTCTTCAGGTGAAGCTCGCCTTGCATCGCTGGAACATCCCGGTACGAGAAATACACTGCTGGCTGCGGGGGCTCGCCGAATGAGTTGTAGACGGCATTGCGCGCTACGCCGATGATTGCGAAGCTTCCGGCGCGCGTCTGGATGCGGCGACCGATGGCATCCGCGCCATTCAAGTAGCGGCGGACAAACTCCTCATTGACGATGGCCTGTGCGGGCGCGGCCTTATCCCGCATCTCGGCAAAATCGTTTCCTTCGACGAGAGGGATGCCCATGACCTTGAAGTATCCCGGCGTGACAGTGTTGGTAGTGGCTCTGTCCTGCCCCGGCTCGGTACGCACACGACCTTCGACAGTGAAAGTCCGCGCCGGAATTCCATGCAAGTCCAGCGGAACATTCGTTGCGATGGCAGCGTCCTCGACGTCCGGCAAGGATCGCAGCCGTTCCAGTAGGCGCGCGGCAAATTCGCGCTCGGACGCCTCATTGGGATTCCGTCCGCTTAAGTCGTAGGAGGCCAGCAAAACGCCCTCGGGCCGGAATCTCGGATCCGTTTGGCGCGCTGAGCGAAAACTCTGCAAGAAGAGCGCAGCCGCGATGAGGACGACCATTGCAAGTCCGACTTCGGCTGCCATCAGAACTTTCCGCGCACGGCTGCGAGGCGGCGTGTTAGAAACTTCGCGAAGCCCCTCTTGTGGATCCAGCCGTGCCAGATGGACGGCCGGCGCCGCGCTGAAAATCAAACCGCAGGCAACACCAAGCAATATCGCAAAGGCGAGGGTGAGTCCATCCACTCTGGTCTGAAACTGGATCGGAAATGCGCCAATCATGGGCGCAACGCGCAAAGCAGTAGTGCCCCACACTGCCAGGGCTACGCCAAGTCCTGTCCCGAAGAGAGCGAGCAGCATATTTTCCGAGAGCACCAAGCTGACAATGCGCCAGCGTCCCGCGCCCAACGCCACGCGCACGGCCATCTCGCGTTGACGGGTGCTGCCGCGAGCCAGCATGAGGTTTGCGGTGTTCCCGCAGACCGCCAACAGCAGCAGCAGCATTACACCTTGCAAGATAGCTAGCCCGGTCATCAGCATCCGCTGCGGACCGCGCGGCGCCTTCCAGAATGGAAGAATCTCGCCGGTAATTCCGGCACTGGCCTCAGGATAATCTCGCGCATGCTGAGTCATCGCGGTACTGAATTCGGTCTGTGCTTCCTCGCGCGTTGCGCCGAGCCTTAATATTCCGATCAATGAAAAAGCACGGCTGGTGCGATCCTGGAGGTCGCGTGCTCCGCCAAGCAACGCAGGCGTCATGGTGGCCGGCGCCCACAGTTCAAACTTTAAGGGGAGCATTGTTCCCTGGAATCCTCGAGGCGCGACGCCGATGACAGTAAGGTCGTGCTCGTTAACGCGCAACTTCTGTCCCACAACCTCCGGCGCTCCGCGAAACCGCGTTTGCCAGTAATCATACGAAATCACAACGACTGGCTCAGTTCCGGTGCGCTCCACCTCCTCCGGTCGAATAAATCGTCCGATGGCGGGCTTCAAGCCAAGCGCAGAAAAATAATTTCCTGAAACGAGTTGCCCGTGCGTCCGCTCAGTCTGACCTTTTTCTCCCACGTTGAACGGCACCATCTCAAACGCCACAAGGTCGCGCAGCGCCGGCAATTGCATCTGCAAGGCGCGATATTCCAGCCATGAAGCGCCTGGATACCCGCCGGTATCCGTGCGAGGCTCGACCACCAGAAAGTTCAAGGCACCGCTCACGGCGGGCAACGGTTGGAGCATGATCAACTGAATCCACGAAAGGATCGTGGTATTCACGCCAATTCCGATGGCCAGCGAAAGGATGATCACCGCCGCAAGCCCGGGCATGCGGGAAATGGTTCGCAGTGCGTTTCGCAAATCGCCCAGCAGATTCTCGAAAAATGGCAGCCCCCGTTCGGCGCGATAGTCTTGTTTCATGGCCTCCACGCCGCCAAACTTGAGCATGGCCTGGCGCCGGGCCTCGACGGACGACAAGCCGTCGCGAAGATTTTCTTCGGTTTGCAGGGCGATGTGTTCGGCGATCTCCTCCCTCAATCGTTCTTCCTGTATGCGTCTGGCCGCCGAGTTGAACAGCCGCTTGAAGAACCGCTTCAGAGATTTCATGACAAATCTCCCGTTTTCACAGCGAAGAATTTCTCGATGATTGCCGCCGTTTGTTCCCAACCCTGTGTCTCGACCTGCAATTGCTTGCGTCCTTCGCGGGTCAGTCGATAGAAGCGCGCCCTGCGATTATTCTCCGAGGCGCCCCACTCGGATGCGATCGCGCCTTCGTGCTCCAGTCTTAACAGCACGGGATACAGAGTCCCTTGATTCACAGCGAGAACATCTCCGCTGATCTGCTCGATGCGCCGGGCGATTCCATAACCGTGCAACGGTCCCAGGACATCGAGAGTCTTGAGGACCATGAGCGCTAAGGTACCCTGCAGGACATCCGTTTTTTGTTTCATAGCACCGCCGTGTTGGTTTCCAACAGAAGGGTGTCACATTTTCCTTTGGGAAAGCAACAGGTAAGCCGGAGTATGCCGCAGTAACGAGGTGCTCTTAAGACCTCGCTAAGTAAACTGGAAGGTGTCGATGGGCTATTTCAAATATCGGCCATGGTTTGGAAAAGGGGCAAGGTTTGGAACAACGCTAGAAGTTTTTTCCTGAAATTCAGCTGTGGGTGCGAGGAATTCAAATCCGTACATTGAGCCGTTTTTCCGTCGCACGGTAGCCTTTACGCGAGCCCGTATTACCGGGTACAAAATTACTTGCTCTCCGACTTCCAGCGGTCCTGATGTTGCCGCCGACATTCCTCCTGCGCCAATCTCAAAGCTCATGCCGTGCATCGAGGCGCCATTCTCGCTGGATATGTTCAAGTCAATGTTGAATCGATGACGGGAGTGCCTGCGGCGCTCGATGCCGCCGGGCGCGCCAGATGCTTCTTGAATTGGATTCGATGCCATATTGATATCGGCCGCAATTCCGCTGAATTGCTCTGTGATCGAGCGATAGATGTTCCGGTGGAGGGAGAAAGCGAGCCGGAACAGTAATCGTGATTGCTTTGCTCATCGTAACGCACTCGGGCGGTCGTATATTTACGTGTTTCCACTTACGTGTTTACACTGATGCAAATGTTACGAAGCTGGCGCGAGGTTTCGTATGCCCGTCACCGAACAAGGTACTCTGTGCAAAGATAAGGTAGCGGTTAAATTTTTTTTTCGACTGGAAATTTAGAGGCGGGATGCCAGCTGTGATTTTATTCAATATAGAAACGGGTTTTCAGGATTCTGACGGAAGGTGACGCCGGCATTGCAGCCAAAAATACTGCGATGGTTAGCGGTGGCTTTTTTTGCAGCCTTGACGTGCCAAAGCCCGCTAGTGGCTCAGGATCAGGGTCAAGATGGTCAAGACCAAGGCAGCACGCTTCGCGTTAACGTGAATCTGGTGTTGTTGGACGCCACGGTGAAGACCAAAGCCGGGCGGATCATGGCCGATTTAAAAAAGGACGACTTCGAGGTGCGCGAAGATGGCGTACCCCAGAAACTGGAGATTTTTGGTCGCGATGAACTGCCTCTGGAGGTTGCTCTGGTATTGGATTTGAGTGATTCGATTGGTCCGTTTATGGGGCCTTTGCGGGAGGCGGCCACGACTGCTTTGGGCGCGCTGAAACCGGAAGACCAGGTGGCGCTGTTTACATTTGCAACCGAGGCAGAATTGCGCGTGCCGTTCACCAACGACAAATCCAAGATTGCCGAGCAATTCGGCAGCTTCAAAATCGGCGGGGCCACAAATATTAATGACGGCATTTTTGTGGCGGCGAAGTATCTGCTTGGCGCGCCTCCGAAGGGCCGCCGGGTCATTATTTTGATCAGCGATGATGTGGGCACGGACGCGGGCGGACAGGGGACCCACGACATCGTGACGGAATCGATCGCCTCGGACGCGGTTTTATACAATTTGAAAATACCGGGATACAACCCGGCGTCGACGTTATTCTATGCGGCCATGGTTCCCGGATTGGTGAATATACGCAAAGTGATGGACCAGACGGGTGGAGAGCTGTTTGACGTCAAAGACGTGGCCAACCTGGATGCGGAGTTTCACGCGCTGATCGAACGGATCAAGACGCGCTACACGCTGGGATATTACACGCAGGCGAACGGGGCCACGGGTAAGCCTCACAAGCTCGAAGTACGGCTGAAATCATCGTTTGGTAAAAAGGGGCATGATTACGTGATCCTGGCGAAAAACGGCTACTACGTTCACTGATTCGTTCGCTTGCGATAATAGGTCGCGCTTCACAAACCGGCACACCACTTCCGCACTCGTATCATGGTGCACTGCCCAGGCTTTCCGCACCGATGCAGCCCAAGCTCTTACGCGGTTCTCGTGCTCTTGGTTCGAAGCCACTTGCAAGACTTCTCGCACACTCAGGTCCCGATCATGGTAGGTTCGAGCCAATCGCACCGGTCTTTGAACTCGGTAATTGCAAGCGTGGCGTTGTTGGCCCTCTCCATCGACCACCCGCCTTCCAGGAGCAGATACAACCGCGAGAGATGTAGACCAACCGATCTTCTCGCCGCCGGCACATTCACGCCGGGGTGCTGTGCGGGATACGCATCTACCGTGAGGCGGTGAAGCCGCGTGAGTCGATAGTCGCTGAACCCTCGCGCTAGCACTTCGCCATAGGCGGCCCAACAGCCAGGCGACGACAACATGTATTCATGATGTATTCATGCGTCGGGCCGTCGATCTGGACGAACTCCGCCTGACATCCTGGGCAAAGCATAGTTGAAATATTTCAAGTCCTTCGCTGCAGGCCCACAAACTCTTTGGGCTTCCTTAAAATTCAACATGATGCCACGCGAATTTGTCCGGTCATAGAATCTATTCCCGAAATGGGAAGGCCGCTACTCGAGCGAAGACTCAAGAGTCATCTAAATCGCGCGCATCTCGCGTGTAATGCCTGCGCGATTTCCCCTGCATGTCATTGGCAACAAGACTCTTAGTGGAACCGAACTAAGGGTTGTCATTGAGGCGGTGGTGGTTCAGAATGAACTCCATTCATTACCGGTAGGGCGGTAATGGCGGCAGCATCGCATTCCTCACAGTGGGCGCTGTGGGATTGCACCGTCATCGAATGTCTGACACGACGGATTTACTCGCTGCTTCTTGGGCCTTGATCCCGCATGACTAATAACCTCGAACGCCGGCAGTCTTCGCGAAAACGGTTTGAGAACCTCCTCTATGTTGAAGTAGAGCCGGGCAATGGCGGCATGGTTCTTAATTTGTCCGAACAGGGTTTTGGTTTCCGTGCCGTCAAACGGGTGCGCCCGAAAACGGAAGTGAAGTTCGCGTTCAATCTGGACGAAAAGCGACGTGTCGAGGGGCGGGGCCGTCTCGAATGGTCCGATAAAGAGGGGCGCGTCGCAGGTGTGCAGTTCACCGACGTTTCCGATGAGTTTCTGAGCACAATGCGCAAGTGGATGGCGAATGCCGTCGAATATCCCATGCAAAACGCGGGGCCTGGTTCTAGCACTTCTGTACCTGTACCTGTCGCTGTGACGGCGACGAATGGTGAGAGTTCGTCTGGGTCCGGATCCTCCGCGTTCGCGGATCATGGGCCATGCACTAACGGCCGCGACAGGGGTGCACAGCCAAATGCGGCAAGATCGGTGCGATCCATAACCTCGGTTCCTTCCGGGGTTCCTTCTTCTACGGTCGCTTTCCCGCTAGTGCCAGAAACGCTCGCGGAGTCTGAGCAATCAGAAAATTCAAACAAGAGCGGCAAGTGGGCTTCCCTGCCTCCGGCCGTCGGTGCGGAGAGAAGACCAAGTCTGCCCGGCCCACGGCTCGCAGCCCAGACGGCTCCGGAATTTTCGGCCGCCACCGCCTATAAGCTTGATGCAGTGGACCGTCAGGATCAGAACGCGGAAGATGTCGATCTGTCCGGGGACTTTGAGTTGGCCGAGGAATCAAACGGATCTTCAGGGTTGGCCACACAAGTAGATGAGTTATCCACGCAGGATCGTGAAGATGCGCGCGTCTCGCTGGAAGATCGGACTGCGCGGGCCCTCAATGAGCATGCGCAGGCCCTGCTTCAACACTTTCAGCATGAAGAGCAGCGCAGTCTGGCGGCGTTTCGCGAGTCCGCAGCGCGGGTGTTGCGTGATTCGGAGCGGCAGTTGTTTCCTATCCGCGAAGCTGTCCAGGCGCAGATGAAGAGCTTGGAATCCGCGGTGGCGTCCGCGGGCGCATCCGTGAAAGTGCTGGATCGGTATCCGTCATTGCTGGAGCGGGCGCAACAGCAGGCGCTCGATCGCTTCCAGACGCAGGTTCAGGAAATTCTGCACGCGCATGTGATGGAGCTGCGGCGGCGCTCCGAAACGGTATTCGAGCAATTCAACGCGCAAGCCAACAGTGCGGGATTGCTGCCGGGCAGGATTAAGACTTCTTCGGGGATTGCTGTTACCGCGGTGCTAGTGATGCTGCTGGTTGGACTCTTTGTCTTTCGGCGTGAAGCCGCTGGGGCTTTTATCTGGTTGGGCCAACAGATGGTGGAACCCGCACCGGTTTCAGAGCCGGCTAAGACCAATCCTGCTCCGGCGACAAAACCTCCCGTTCAGGACACAAAGCCACCTGTCCAGGACGCGAAGCCGCAGGCACCTGAAACCACCCCTCAGGAAGAACCGAAAGCTGCCCCAGCCGATACCGAGTCGAGTCCTAAAGAAGTGGCTCCAAAAGAACCGGTTCCTAAAGAACCAGCGCCGCGGTGGCAAAGCGTAAAATCTTTGTGGGATGAAGTTGCCAAGGGGAATGTGATTTCCATGCTCACGTTAGGCAACATGTATTTCACCGGTCACGGAGTCACGAAGAATTGTTACCAGGCTCGCCGACTTTTCGCGGCCGCGGCGAGGAAAGGCAGCCTGGAAGGCAAACAAAGGCTGGCGGAACTGGATCGGAGCAGTTGTCTATAGTTGCTACGTGAACTTAGTTGCTCCCCGGAAAATCCGAGCCTTCCACTTCGCGGGAGCAACTAATTCACTCTTCCTTCTAGGCTGATCTTCCTCCTGCTTGCCGCGAATAGCGCCGCGTCATACACTCTTCGGCATCCTACCGAGCTTGCGAGGACAGAATTGTGACTCCGGTAACTCCAGCACCAGCGTCGGGCGCAGCAAAATCACGCAGTCAAGAAATTGTTGCCAAACACAAAAAATTCCTTTGGCCTTCGGTCACCAACTACTTTGAACAACCGCTGGTGGCCGATCGCGGCGAGATGCAACACATTTGGGATCTGGACGGGAACAAATACCTGGATTTTTTTGGGGGCATCCTTACGGTTTCCGTTGGGCACTGCAATCCGAAGATCACCTCGAGAGTGAACGCGCAAGTCAATCGGTTGCAACACACCTCCACGCTTTATCCGAACGAGCACATCGTGGCGCTGGCGGAAAAAATCGCGCAAATTACGCCGGGTAACCTGCAACAAAGTTTCTTTACCAGTTCCGGCAGTGAAGCCAACGAGGCGGCCATTCTGCTGGCGCGCATGTCGACCGGCAGTTACGACGTAGTGGCACTGCGTCATGCTTACTCAGGCGGGTCGAGTCTTACCAAAGCTATGACTGCACACGCGCCGTATCGCCGGGCTGGCGTCATCAGTGTGGGCATCTCGCACGCCGTCAATCCCTACTGCTATCGTTGCCCACTGCATTTGACATATCCCGACTGTGGCGTGGCGTGCGCGGGCGACGTGGAAAATCTGATTCAGACGGGCACGAGCGGCCACATTGCCGCGTTTATCGCCGAGCCCATTCAGGGAGTGGGCGGGTTCATCACCGCGCCGCCCGAATATTTCAAGATTGTTTTCAATATCGTCAAAAAATACGGCGCGCTTTACATTTCCGATGAAGTGCAAACCGGATGGGGCCGCACCGGCAAAAACTGGTTCGGCATCGAACATTGGGAAGTAACTCCCGACATTATTACCAGTGCCAAGGGTATGGCGAACGGTGTGCCTATCGGCCTTACGGTTACTACGCCGGAGATCGCGGGCGGCTATCAGGGCAGCAACATTGCGACGTTCGGCGGCAATCCAGTCACCAGCGTGGCGGCGCGTGCGACCATCGAACTCATCGAGGAAGATGGCTTGCGCGAAAACGCGGACGTCGTTGGCAAATATTTCCGCGGCAAGCTGGAGGAATTGCAATCCAAATACGCGCTGATCGGCGACGTGCGCGGCATGGGGCTGATGCAGGCGCTGGAACTGGTGAAAGACCGCAAGACGAAAGAACCCGCACCCGAGGCTACCAATCTGGTGATGGAGCGCGCTCGTCACAATGGTTTGCTGATCGGGAAAGGCGGGCTGTACGGCAACACACTGCGGCTCGCGCCCATGCTGAATACCACCAAGGGCGACGTGGACGATGCAGTTCAATTGCTCGACAAATCATTCAGCGAAGTAAAGGCGAGCTAGTGTGGTCATCGAGCCGCGCGAGTCACGAGCAGAATGGCGCTACCATTCGCATAAGTTGCATGCCGCATCAGACATCGCGACCTAGAAATCAGGCGTTGCGATTTAATGAATCCCGATCTTGGGTGCTTTTTCTTTCAGTGCTCGTTGCGCTGGTAATTGCGCTTTTACCTTGCTCTGCCCGGTCTCAGACCGCGGAAGCCAATAAACCCGTCGAGTGGAAATCCGTCTCTTTCGCTATTGTGCGCTTCAACGACGAAGCTCCGGCTTCATGGAATATTTATCACACCTCTAAGCGCGGGGTGTTGCTCGTGAAACTATGGAAACGCTATCTACTGGTGAACGTCCCGGAGCACCAGGTGTTCGACATCGATCCGCGTACCGTCAAACTGCAAGGCGACGCCGTGCAGTGGTCTATTTCGGACACGCCTAAGGAACCACTGGAAATCACTGAGTGGAAAGATCGCAACGTCGGTCCCGTGGAACGCCTTCGCTTCCGGCTCGGCAAGGACGGACATATCCTCGAACTGCAAATCCCGCTGCGCGCCGATGGCAAACCAGCCTATTAAACTCAGTCAAAAAAGTTTTTCAAGGAGTCTTTAAAATCCATGAACATGCTGAATTCAATGCGCGCCGGCTTTCTCTGCTTGTGCACGGTCATCCTTTTAGTTCTTTTTGCGTGCACTTATTCTGTGCATGCGAATCCTGACGCGGCCGATGAGGCTATGAGCTCCATTCGGCCCGAAGCCATTCGCGCGGACATGCGTTTTTTATCAGACGATGCGCTGGAAGGCCGCGGCACGGGCACGCGAGGCTACGATATCGCGGCGAAGTTCATGGCCACGCAATTCGAATCGCTGGGGCTTCAACCTGCCGGAGACAACGGCTCCTACTTTCAAAGCGTGCCGTTGCGTTTGGCGAAGCCTAACGAAACGAAGACCACCCTCGTTCTGGAGCGCTCAGGAAAAGCCGAAACTCTTACCTTCCGTAAAGATTATATTTCTCGCGGCGATCCTGTTCTGCCGGAGTCCTCGGTGGAGGCTCCGATTGTCTTCGTGGGCGATGGCGTGACCGCGCCCGATCAAAACTATGACGATTATCAGGGCATAGATGCGAACGGAAAAATTGTGGCGTTAATGGCGTTGGCTCCCAATTTTGAGTCCTCGCTAAAAGCACATTATTCGTCCGGTGAAGTGAAGTTGCGGAACGCCGCAGCGCACGGGGCCGTGGGCGTCATCTTACTGGACGATCCGGTCTTTGAGCAGCTGTACTCATTCAAGGAACAGGTGCGGGATCTGTCATTCCCGGAATTGCGCTGGCTCGACAAACAGCAGCGGCCCAATGATTATTTTCCCGAGTTGAAAGGCAACGCATTTTTGAGCCTGGAGGCGACTAAAAAATTCTTCGAGGGCAGTCCGCACTCGGCGGAAGAAGTCTTCGCGGCCATGAAAGTTGGGAAACCCCTGTCATTCGCGATGCCAATTACGGCGAAGATTCATAACGTAACCGGATTGCGGGACGTTACGGGCCGAAATGTGGTGGCAAAACTGGAGGGCGGTGACCCTCCGTTGAAGAGTGAGTATATCGTCTATAGCGCACACCTGGACCACTTGGGCATCGGCGAGCCCGTCAAGGGCGACAGCATTTATAACGGCGCGCTGGACAATGCTTCGGGCTCGGCAATTTTGTTGGCGGTCGCGCGGGCCTTCAGTGGACTGAAAACGCGGCCGCGCCGCTCAATTCTGTTTTTGTCCGTTACTGGCGAAGAAGCTGGGTTGCTGGGCTCCGACTATTTTGCGCATTATCCGACGGTGAGCAAGAGCTCGGTAGTCGCCAACGTCAACATGGATGAAGACCTGATGCTCTGGCCTTTGCGGGATATCGTGGCCTTCGGTGCCGAGCATTCCAGCCTCGATGCGGTGGTCCAGAAAGCTGCGGCCCGCTTGAGTCTAAGCGAGAGCCCGGACCCCATGCCCGATGAAGTGGTGTTCATCCGCAGTGATCAGTATTCGTTCGTTAAACAGGGGGTTCCGGCGATATTTCCCGTGCCGGGCTTCAAGTCCGATGACCCGAAAATAAAACCGGCGGACATTTTTAAGAACTGGGAACAGACGCGTTATCACCAGCCACAGGACGATATGGATCAGCCGGGACTGGACTTCGACGCCGCCGTGAAATATGCGCGCTTCATATTTCTATGCGGCTTCCTGATTACTGAAGACACGCAGCGTCCAACGTGGAATAAGGGAGATTTTTTTGGCGAGCACTACGCTCATCAGGCGAACTAGGAAACTTATCGGCGGTAAATTCCGTAAAACCAGCTGATGCCCAGTGCGCCTGGCGCCACGCCTACCACCACGGCGTCACCATCATGGAAACGATCGTAATCGTCAACATCCACCGCAAGCCGCTCGACCTTTTGTCCGGGACGCCAGGAACGCACGAAAAGCCTTCTGCTCCCGCGCACTATTCCACGCATGTTGAAACGACTTTGCACAGTGGTCGGGTAATAGACGACATTCTTGGGGGAATCAAGTTTGCCGTTCAGGAATAGGGTGGCCGCAAGGATCCATGGCAGTGGAATAAATCCGGCGTAAATGCGCTTCAACACTTCGATGTCCTGGCGATTGCGCGCGCCGCGATCGACAAATACCGCCACAGTGAGCCCGATGAAAAATATCAAGCCAAAAAATACCAGCATCCAGTCGAGCTCCAAAGGGGGGTAAAGCTGGCTGACGTACGGAAAGAGCAGCGAGCCCGCCAGAAAAACCGCGGTGCGTTTCATGAAGCGCGGGCGAAACACCAGTTCGGCGATGGAAGAAGTAAGGCCGCACGAGGGGCACTCGTCGCCCTTACGCTCCGACCCGCAATTGAGGCATCTGGTCATTTAGCTCTTGGCAGACTGGGCTGCTCCCGGCAACCGCTGGTTTGTACCATGATTACGAACGCAAAGATGACGGCGCCGCAGACTAGCGCGCAAACCGGCCATATGACGCGCACCGCCTATTATAAGGCGGTGCCGGGTGGATTGCCTGCGAGGGAGACTAGAAGATCCTGATAATATTTTTGGTGATCGGATTCCGCGACCGCCATGGAGACACCCATTCCAAGGCCGGGTTCCACGCGTTTCACCGAGCATTCCACTTTCATTGGAGGATGGACATTCAGGCGAGCCATGAAACCCGCTCCGATCCAAAGAGTGTCGGCGGCTTCGATGAACATGCCATTGGAGCTGATGTCGCGTGTTTTTCCCGTCAGTACCGCTGAGCCCCATTCGATCTCGAGATCAGCGCGAAACAAATAACGCGGCGCCCAACGGCGTTCCAGCCGTCGGGATAAATTTTCTCCGTTGTCCATAAACTTGGCGAATCCCCCTGCCAGGAGTGCAAGCCACGGATTAGCGTCGAGCTCCGTCTGATGCTGAGAATACGTCATTCCTAGGGCATAGCTATAGGACGGCGATGGCTAATGTTTTGTTCCCGGCAATGGCGATAAATTTTCGATTTGGGCGCCAAAGTTGCCGTTACAAGGTGTTACTACCACCTGAACTCTTTTAGTGCTGCTAGACCTCTTTAGACGGTTGAGCATCGTCGAGAGCTTCTTTATCTGCCCCCGGCGTTTCTCCTGCTCGAATGCGCCGCTGGGTTTCAGCCTGTAGATACTTTCGCAAAGGTTCCGGCACGATTCCTGGAGCGGCCAATTCATGGAGATCCGAAACTGTAAGTTCTGGCAAAAAGCTGAGTGAAGCAGCCAGCGTGGTCGCCGGATTTCGCACCAGTGCGAGGCGCACGTTGTAATCGCAGGACCATTTGCGATGGTGCGCAATCGCTTGCACTACGGATTCGGGCACACCTTCGCGCGCCAGCACCTTCAAAATTTGCGCCGCCGTCACATGAGTGTTATCCAGTGCCACAGGAACTACCAAGGTAAGACCTTCCGCCAGGAGCAAGCCAGCCACGCGTGCCGGACCGCGCCGTGCCAAGGTAATTTTTTGCCCCAGTGGGAGCTGCGGCAACCGAGTGGTGAGCTGATCCTCAGCATTGCGTTTTAATTCCGCGGAAACACCGGGCAGCAGAGCAATCTGCACCAAATCCATCAAATATAACTCGCGCAGCAGCCGCAAACTTACCAGCCTGGGCGTATGCGGATGGCAAGCCAACGCTTTTTTTAGCGCATAAGTTTTGAGCCAATCCCTCCGTTGGCAAATTTCGTCGATCACCGTGGCAGGCAAATTTTTGCGCGCCAGGAGCACGGCGACGTCTGTCTCGGCGAGCGCCGGATTTTTCAGCAGCGCTAAAAGAATTTCGTCGACATCACTGTGAAGCAGTGCGGCAAGTTCATCGCCAGTGGCTGCGAGCGCGCGCAGCATTCCTGAGGTGGTGTCACGAGCGTCGTTCGTTTTCGTCAGGTCGTCGATGTCAGCCATCGGAATTCTTCGTCAGTCCGCATCCAAGAATAGTTCCAGCGCCAGCAATGCCGCGGCGTGTGCCGGCGAAATCGGCAGCATTCCAACCTTGGCGGTAGGAGTGGCTTCGCGTAGCCGGGAGTCCAGCTCATCATCGAAAAACGCGCAGTGGCCTATCATCCCGCCAGTTTTTGCAAGGCGAAATGGCACTTGTTGCAAACGAAGATCATCGGCCAGTGGTTTCACCAGGGCCGCAAGATCGTTGGCGGCGGCGCGTAAAATTTCGCGCGCTATCGGGTCGCGGGCATCCGCGGCGTTAGCTACGACTGGAAACAGCTGCGGATATACCTGTTCGAGAGGTGCGTTGATACGATTTTCGAATTCACGCCAGTTGGCAATACCCAGTTGACGTTTGAGTTGCTTGCCAAGAGCGCTTTCTTCGCCGCTTCTATCGCGTTCTAATTTCGCAGCGGCGGCTGCTTTTCTGCCCACATCGCGCGCGCTGCCTTGGTCACCAACCTGCGGACCCAACCCACCGGCACGCCTGACTTCTCCGTTTACGCCACGTCCGATGGCCGCCGACCCCGTCCCCGCAATCAACACAATGGCGGGACCCGCACCCGTCGCAGCCAACGCAATTTCCAGATCCGTACAAACTTTCATGAGCATGCTGGGAAATGCCGCAGCTAGTAGTGCGCGCATTCTCTCAGCGACCTTCGCAGCGCCTACACCTGCGATTCCAGCGCACAACGCGCTGATCGCTTCCGGTTTCACTCGCGCCTCAAAGGTCGCGGCTTGCGTTGCTTTTTTTAATTCCTCGATGGCGCGTTCAAATCCCACCAGTCCCGGATTTGACGCGCCCGAACGTCCGGAAGCGAGAACATTTCCCGCTTCGTTTAACAAAACACATTCCGTCTTGGTGGCCCCGCCATCGAAGCCCAATACGCAGCGCATTTGAAAAGCATAAGCTAGTTCGGTCCGAGTGTTGTTAACCGCATGTTTCAATGAGGCGCAAAAGAATACCTAGCACTAAT
>DATHGV010000376.1:0-3287 GCA_035490135.1 Candidatus Methylomirabilota bacterium | reverse complement strand
CTCAATCAGTCGCTTCCATGCGATGCAGCGCAATCGTTCCAGATCGTCGGTCCTCTTGCTCGCCATTTAGGCAAGCTCCGGGAAAAGGTTGGTAGGGTTGTTGGCTCTTCCACAAACTAAGTAGCAGCACGGCAAGTTTTCGCGCCACCGCTACCGTGTGCCAACGATCTCCCAAATCCAATCCTACCGTAATGTTACTGCTCTTGGTTTGTTGCTTTATCGGCGTCGAGCTTACCTGAGCGCAATCGCTCAGACGCTCTTCGCCTTCTCATCTAATCTGGTTAGGCGATTCGGCTGAGTTCGGAGCCATTGGAGCCGGGAGTCTGTGACGCGAAAAGAATTTTGAGCAGCGGTGGTGCAATCAGCGTTGTCACAACCGCCATGAACAGGACGACGCCGAAGAGCGAGTCCCCGATGACGCCAAGACTCAGACCGATCTGCGCAACGACAATGCCGACCTCGCCACGGGGCATCATGCCGACGCCGACCTGAGCCGCCTGTCGCCAGCCGAGATGCAAGGCGCCTGCCCCGCAGCCAACGATCTTGGTGAGCAGGGCGGTGATGGTGACGAGGATGGCAAGGGTGAGGGTTTTGGGGTCGCTGAATATGTCGAGCTTGAGTTGCATGCCGATGCTCGTGAGGAAGAACGGGACGAACAACTCAGTAATGCCGCTGGTCTGGTCGTGGAGAGTGTGATTTGACTCGGTTGCCTCGGCCAGTGCCATGCCTGCTAAGAACGCGCCGATAATGGCGGCAACCCCTATGTAGGTGGCGGCAAGGGATAGCCCAAGACACAGAATGAGCGATGTGACAAAAAAAGCATGGCCTACACGAAGCCGTTCGAGGCGCGGGCGGAGACGGGTGAGCACGGGAGCCCCCACGAAGGCGAGAAAGGCGGTGAAAGCTAGCGCGAGTGCCGAGGTCGTAGCAATCTCAAGATAGTTGATCTGTCCGGCGGCCATGCTGGCGACCACGGCCAAGACTAACAGCCCCAGAATGTCATCGATGACCGCCGCTCCGAGGATAATGCGGCTCGACGGTGCTCCGAGGACGCCGCACGCCGAGAGCACGCGGGCCGTAATGCCGACGGAAGTAGCTACCAGCGCCGTGCCAACGAAAAGTGCCTCGACCTGCAAACCGCCCCACGCACGCATGAGTGCCCAACCTGCGAGAAGTGGGACGACAACACCCAACACGGCCACGACAAGAGCGCTCTTGCCCACGCGGAATATTGCGGCGGGCTTGGTTTCGAGGCCGACGGTGAACAGCAGAAAAATAACGCCAATCTCGGCGAGGACGCTCGTAATCGCTGAGGGGCTGACCCAACCGAGGACGCTCGGGCCGATGACAATACCTGCGAGAATCTCGCCCACAACGGCAGGCTGCCGCAGGCGCTCGAACAGCTCCGCAAACAGCTTGGCCGCAGCCAGCATGATGAAAAGCGACAGGAGAACCTGTGTACCGTGGTCACTAGCGGCGGCGAGAATCATTCGTATTGGAGGACGCACGGAGAATGGCCTAACGAAAAAGAGATAAGCCACGGGCGGGGCCGGTGGCAAGCGCGTTGACGTTGCCTCGCAATGAGGCCGTTAGCTTCATCGATTGGTTGGATGCACGGGCGATCAACACGACGAAATTCAGTAATGCGGGTGATTGCTCGGTCATAGCTATTCATCCACCCGAAGCCCATCCCCATCACCCGGACGCCATCAGACCGCGTGTGAACTGTCATGTCCACGTAGCGAAGGGTTCCGACGACGCGAACCCAAGAGCCGTGCGGGATACGCTCAATAGACACAATAGGGAGACGCGTATTCGGGAAATCGGCAAAGGTGAAGTTTTTTCATTGCAGCTTTTTCGGAGCGTCCCGAGGCGTCTGCAGAGCGCTCCGTTTAGTCAGACCTATACGACCAAGGTCCCATACGTAGAGCCCACGAAACCTGCGAAAGTTTTGAACTAATGGTGATCGGTTCGCAAGAACCGCCTCGCTGCAACTTCAATCTAAACAAGACAAAAGCATGATACGAATACAAAAACTAATACTGCTCACGTTAGCCTTCGGGCTGGCGATCGGCGTCGGCGCTCCGGCGCAGGCGCAAGATAAGAAACCCAACATCGTCTTTATCATGGGCGATGATATCGGCATGTGGAACATTGGCGCCTACCATCGCGGCATGATGGCTGGTCGGACACCCAACCTCGACAAGCTCGCCAAGGAAGGCATGCTGTTCACCGACTACTACGCCGAGGCGAGTTGCACGGCGGGTCGGGCGAACTTCATCATGGGTGAACTTCCGATTCGCACGGGCATGACGACGGTCGGCCAGGCGGGCGCCAAAATAGGCATTCCGGCGGAGGCGTGCACGATTGCAACCGCGCTCAAAGCGCAGGGTTACGCAACTGGTCAGTTCGGTAAAAATCACCTCGGCGATCTCAATGAGTTTCTGCCAACGGTCCACGGGTTCGACGAGTTCTTCGGGTATCTCTATCACCTGGACGCGATGGAAGACCCAGCGCATCCTAACTATCCGCAGGACCTGTTGGATAAGGTTGGCCCACGCAACATGGTCCATTCGTGGGCGACCGCCACGGACGACCCCACTGTGATGCCGCGTTGGGGCAAAGTTGGCAAACAAAAAGTCGAGGACGCCGGCACGCTTTATCCCGAACGGATGAAGACGGTGGATAACGAGATACGTGACTTCGCCTTGGCCTTCATCGAGAAAGCCAAAAATGACGGCAAGCCGTTCTTCTGCTGGCTCAACCCAACACGCATGCACATCGTCACGCATCTCTCGGAGAAGTATGAGAAAATGCGCAACTCGGAGAATGGCTGGTCGGAAGAAGAAGCAGGCATGGCCCAACTCGATGACGACATTGGTTTGGTCATGCAGAAGCTCAAGGACCTGGGCCTGGATGACAACACCATCGTCGTCTTCACCACCGACAACGGCACCGAACTCTTCACCTGGCCGGATGGCGGCACCACGCCTTTCGCGCAGTCCAAGGGAACGGTCATGGAAGGCGGCTTCCGCGTGCCGTGCATCCTCCGCTGGCCCGGCCACGTGCCGGCGGACTCCGTGCAGAACGGCATCTTCTCCGGTCTCGACTGGTTCCCGACCTTCCTCACAGCCGCGGGCAACCCGGACATCACCAACCAGTTGCTCAAAGGTGTGAAACTCGGCGACCGGACTTACAAGAACCATCTCGATGGTTATGACCAGACGGCGGCCATTACCGGCAAAGGCCCGTCCGCGCGTCACGAAATCTTCTACCTCGGCGAGAGC
>DATHGV010000375.1:0-2608 GCA_035490135.1 Candidatus Methylomirabilota bacterium | reverse complement strand
CAACCCCAATAAGGTTATTGGCTTCTCGTCGCTCAAGCCGTGGATCTTGGCCATGGTGTTGAGCCTTGGACTGTGGGCGATGCTGGGGTGGTTTCTTTGGTGGCTTTTCCATTAAACAGACGGCTGTGAAAGGACGCGTCTAAAGGGCGCCTCTGTTGGTTAAATTCGAAGATTTAAATATTAACTGAATAACTGGACGAAGCGTGCTGGGCTGCTCGTTCGGTCGTGGCGGGGTTGTGTGATGGCGGAATTTTCAAACCAGATCGATTGGGATGGCCAGGCGCTCTATATCGAGGCTGCGACGGACGTCGGCCGGGTGACCTGCAAGGTGCCGCGTGACACCGTTCATGTCATTCGGCTCTATAGTGATGCCATCGGACGGGAGATTTATCTGGAGAGGCATCGGATCGTTCAGAAACTCGCTCCCTTCCTGCGGGCGAAATTGTCGTTCGCCGAGGCCGGACAGGTGATCGAATTGCTTCCGTGTGACGTTGAAGACTAACGACTGTGCGAATTTTGGGATCGGCCTTAGCCGGGTACTCGTGTTGCTAACAGGTATCGGCGCTCACTCTTTTCTGATCCCAAGTGTTCTCGAAGCTTCCGCAGCTGGCAAGGCAGCCACTGGAGCCGACGATGGACAGAGACGACGAGTACCGGCGTAACGCGGCGAAGGCGCAACAAAGCTCACGTCGGGCCAGAACCGACAACGAACGCGCTAATTGGTTGCGGCTCGCTGAGGGTTGGCTTGGCCTCCTTCGAAAGTGTCCGGAGACTGACGAGGAAGCGTTGGACATCAAGACCGCCGCTCAAAAAAACGGGCAGGACGATTCTGCACCCAATAGACACCGAAGTCGACACAAGGGGCCGGTTAAAACTCATAACTAAGCTCTGCAATCGGGACCGGCCGAGTTTTGCAACACTATCCGACCTAAAGCCGACATCACTGCGACGAGCCTCGACTTCAGTTTTTGACCCAACTACGGCGACGCCAAAAAAGTTGATTTCGACCATCCTGGTTCATCGTTTCCCTGATGACATTTTGTCTGCAGTCGATGGCCACTTACATGCCAATCCAATTTTCTTCCGGACGCTATCCAATCCGGTAAGTTGGAACGTCGCTTCTTGGCCGAGGCGCTGCCTATCGAACACGCTGATTTTCAGCCGTGCGCCTTCTGGTAGCGACCGCAGAAGCTCAACTGCATCGTCCTTGTAACTAGCAGTCTTTCCATCCGCGGACACAGTCCACTGTCGCCTAACAAAGGGTTGGTCGTTTATCTGATGGTCAACTTGAACTTCGCTGCCGCGCGACGCGCGCCACGCTCCCTCCATGCGAAGCAAGAGTTCGGTGCGCAGTCCAAGACAGCGAACAGCCAGAGTGTTTGCTGCATCTGTCACGCTGGACGTTGAGCGGATCACCGCCGTGATAAGAGGGGAGTAATCCACGGGGGAAGTTGTTTCACTTACGACCCAAGCTGTATCCGCCGGCTGGTTTTGAGGTTTTCCGGTAGGCGGTTCATTTGGCGAGGCAGGTGCGGTCTCTTCGGCATTGCCACGCAGCACGATTACTGCGTGATTGGAACGGTCCTTATTATTCGCTTTCTGTTCCGGCACCGGTACCGGCGTGGCGGTCGCCACTTGCTCCGCGACCGCCGTAGGGGCCGCCACCTGCTCCTGTATCATTCTGGTATTGGAGTTCGCAACAGCACCGCCTCTGGGATGTGGATCCGCGATGTTCGCTCGCGTTGTATCGGAATCGGCAGCGGCGTTACCGGTGGGCTGCAGTCTTGTCTTTATTGAACGAGGCGAGAGTGCAATGCGAGATGCCGGAGGCTCGACTTTCGCTGCGATCATGGTGGACTTCGCCGGTTTCATGGCGAGATGGGCGCTGTCGCGGGCGTGAGCAGGCGACGGCTTTTCGGTCTTCACCGCGATCGTGGACTTGATTTCCGCTGGCGGGGATTCGGTCTTGAATAACGCTGGCTCTGGTTCAATCGGCTGACTGGCAGCCGTTCGGTCGAAACAGGCAAACCCGTGCGCGTCCGTGCATCCTTCGATGCTCGCCTGCGGCGGTAAAGTGCAGCTACAGCCGACCAAGGTCGCGGCCAGCGCGACGACGAGAAGCGCCCTCATGCAATTCCTCCTTAGAGGCTGGGTTCCGCTCGCATTTCTTGCTGCGTCATGATGTTGGCGCTGATCGTCTATCTGTTGAGCAAAAATGCTAAACGTTCATTAAGCGTTCGGCCTTCGCCGCGAGAAGCTCTTTGCATGGTTAATGTAGGCGCAACGCGGTTTCGCGGACCAACCGGAAGCCGGTGAGGGACAGGCTGGGCGCCCTGGGGTGGCGGAGAGGTTCGTAGTACCGCGGAAGCCGGGTAACGCCGGTGGAGGGAAGGGACCTCAGTTCAAGACAGACGCAATACGTGGTGAAGGACCTCGGAGATTGGGAAACCTATCAACTCCAATAAATGTTCAGAAGCTGCAGATGGCGTTGCACGCGAAAGCGTGAAGTCTTGTCCGAGAGCCGGATGCGGGAAATCCGCCTGTCCGGTTGTGTGTCCAGCGAAGGCTGGCATGTTCAGCAGGAGACAAACCTGCCGGGGTAGAAGTC
>DATHGV010000374.1:0-5052 GCA_035490135.1 Candidatus Methylomirabilota bacterium | reverse complement strand
AGCTTCAAGTGACGCTTTAGCCATGTTGTGGCCGCGAACTCGCGAAAGCAGAGACCAAACCTCCGACGCGGAGCTGAACTCCTTCCCCTTAATCAGCGGCCACAAGTAATCGCGTAAAGCGATCCAAGCGGTCACCGTCGTCTCGGGACTGTAATAAGGATCCTCACCTGCTACACATTCGCCCCAACCAGTCACACCGTCAAGATTCGCTTCGACCAGAAGCACCCGGCGAGATTCGACGCGGTCCATGCTGGTCTCAAAAGGAGCGACCAGCTTCATGGGCACTTCTCTCAGAGTAATTTCGTTGATCTTCATGCCGGGGCTTGCGTCCTCTCTACTCCCTAAAAATCGCTCCAAGGACATAGCACATATCCGCGAGCTGCTGCATCTCTGCGCACCGCGACCGCCGCATATCTCCGCTGGAAATATTTCGTAAATTCGTTTCGCAGACGCTCCTGTATTCCTACCAGCTGTTCCGAAGACTGCCCTGGAATTACGGACGGTCCATCATCGGGGGCAGCCGGCATTTCGATTACTGCGGGGAATTCGGGAATTTGCACTGGTGCTCCAGCTGCGGCAGCCATTACGCGTGGTGAATCGAGATGCCATTCGGCCAGCAGGCGATCGGTGGCCAGGCCACGATGCAAAGGGCTGCTGGTGACGCCGTAGAAATTAGGCAAATATATTCTGCTGATTGCGCCGAGGCGGTTGAAGTTGAAATAGGCATTGCGAAATTCGAGCGGATCGAAAGTCCAGCAGATGAGGCGAATATTCCGGCTGAGCGCTTCTTCTCGCTGGAAAAGTTTCAACATTCTTCCGATGCCGTGATCGCGATAGCCGGCGCGTATGCCGGTCATGTGCGAGTGCAGATACGGGAGACCATCGCGGATGCCGGCGACAGCCAGGGTATAGCCTGCCAGGCGCTCGCCATCAAAGGCTCCCAGCACCTGGCCGCCGGTGTTGGCCGCTACTACAAAGGCTGTGGCCGGCTCAATTTCAAGATCCGCTTCCTGCCAGATTTCGCGTTGCAGCGCTACGCAAAGGTGAAATTCCTCGAGCGATTGGCACTTGCGAATGACGATGCTACCGGTCATCGTCCGCTAGACGCGCTCATACGGGAAGTTTGCGGCTTCACACTTTGAGATTCGCCGTTCGCCGATTTCCCCGCATCGACGTTCTTCTTTTCGCCGTGTTTCACGGCGTCCCACAACGATTCTTTATCTTCGCGAGGCATTCCGTCGAAGGTGCGGTCACTCTGCCGCGCGGCCTTCTCCATTTCCATGAAGCGGCGCTGGAATTTGGCGTTGGCTTTCTTTAGGGCAATTTCTGGATCGACTTGCACGAACCTCGCGAGATTTACCACGGCGAAAAGCAGGTCGCCGAGTTCCTCTTCGGCCTTTTTGGAATCCTTTTCAGCCAGCGCGTGCCGGACCTCGGCCATTTCTTCGCGCAATTTTTCGAAGATGCCGTCGGCGTCGCGCCAATCGAAGCCCGCGCGGGCCGCTTTGCGCGTTAGCTGCAGGCCCTGCAGCATGGCAGGCAGTCCGCGAGAAACGCCGTCAAGCAGCGATGCGGGTTTCTGCTGCTTTGAAGTGCCGTTCTCATCAGAAGACTTCTTGTCGAGACGTTCTGTGGCTTTGATGCGTTCCCAATTTTGTAGAACTTCAGCGGAATTCCTGGCGCGAGTGTCACCGAACACGTGCGGGTGACGCCGCACCATCTTATCGTGGATTTCGCGAAGCACGTCCGCGACACTGAAACGCTCTTGCTCGCGGGCGATTTCGGAATGAAAAACCACCTGGAGCAAAAGATCGCCCATTTCCTCGGCAAACTTCGCGTCGTCGCCGCAGTCGAGAGCGTCGATGACCTCGTAAGCTTCTTCAATTAAGTACGGACGCAACGTCGCGTGAGTCTGTTCGCGGTCCCAGGGGCAGCCCTGCGGAGCGCGCAGACGCTTTTGCACAGCGACGAGTTTTTCGAACCACTCACCGGCGGACAAACTGTTGGCGCGCGCCGATTTTCGTGTTGTAAGACCGCGCGCAGAAGTTTTCTTTTTTGATTTGGATGATTTTTTTGTCGGGGAGCGCATCGGGTGTCCGCAGAAATTCTTTGTCGCGGGGTTTCCACTTTACGGCGGCCGCCAACTTTTGACAAGAGTACTCGTCATGCCCTCCACGCGATCGAACGGCTTAGTAGCCAGCCACCAGGATAGCTAAACAGAACCGGCGTGATAAACTACAAGCCACATTAACGATTGAGGGACTACTTTGCCAGAAGATAAGCAGGAAGAAGCATTTCGAGTAATTGACCGGCGGCCCTTTACGGCCGAGGGCGAAATTCGCAAAGACGTGGTGGAAGCGGAAGAGCGCAAAGCGGAACGCGAGGCGCAACTGGAAGCGGCGCGCCACCCCGCCCCGCCAGCCGCGCCACAGACGGCAGTGAACGCGCAGCCTCCCGCGGATGCACCCAAAGCTTCACCCGCGTTTGAAAATCTGATTCGCATGATTGGCAGCAACGCCGCGATGGTGCTGGGCGCCTACGCGGATCCGCGAACTGGCCAACCGGTGATCGATCCCGAAGCGGCGCGTGAACTGATCGATATGTTGGATGTGCTGCAGGAAAAAACCGAGGGGCACCTGGCGGACGAAGAAGAAAATTTGTTGCTCGATCTGCTGCGCAAATTGAAAATGACCTATCTGGAAGTGAACCAGGCGCTGGCCGCGCAGGCTGCCAAAGTGGCGCAACAAGCGAAGGTCGGTAGCAAGCGTTAATTCCCTGACGTCTAATTTCGGCTGATCAGTGCGGGAATTTTTTCTGAAATATTTTCCGAGCACACTTCCCAGCGTTGGTTCGCTAGACAACTCCGTTCTTCCTATGTCCGCTGAATCGAAACAGGAACCGCTAAAACTAACCGTGCTCGGCTCAGGCACCTCCATGGGTGTTCCATCGCCCGGCTGCCACTGCCGCGTGTGCACTTCGCGCGATTTTCATGATAAGAGGTTGCGCCCTTCCCTGCAGCTATCGCGTGGCGGGCAAAACGTGGTGATCGATACCACGCCCGATTTTCGCCAGCAAGCCTTGCGCGCGCGCATGGATCGGCTTGATGCGATTTTGCTCACCCACGGCCACGCCGATCACATCATGGGATTCGACGATATCCGGCCGTTCAACATTCGCCAGCGGGCGGCGCTGCCGGTGTACGGAAACGAAGAGACGTTCGCCATATTGCGGCAGGCTTTTTCGTATGTGTTCAGCGGCAAACCCACGTTGAGTACGGTTCCCATCGTGGATCTGCACGTCGTAACAGGCCCGTTTGAATTGCTGGGCGTGCTGTTTATTCCGGTACCTCTCGCGCATGGCGACCTGGAAGTTCTGGGCTATCGATTCGGTAAAGCTGCGTATCTGACCGATTTTAGTTCGTTGCCGGAAGCGTCCGTGCCGCTCTTGCAGGACCTAGATGATTTAATTATTGATGCGCTGCGCGATATTCCTCATCCCATGCATCAGACTGTGGAGCAAGCTTTGGCGCTGGTGCAAAGACTGGCACCAAAGCGCGCGTGGTTCACGCACATCGCACACGATTTGTCGCACGCGGAAACGAATCAAAGATTACGCGACCTGGGATTTCCTAACGTGCAACTTGCCTACGATGGATTGCAATTTGATGTCAGCGTAGACACACCGGAGGAAGCGCAACACGAGAATCGTGACGCGTGTAAACCTGTGCCCAAGCGCGCAGTCGGCATAAGTACGTTTGCATCACCCGCGGGCTGGAATGCTCACTACTCTGCTCCCAAGCGCTCCAGCGTGCTGGCAGTTGGAAATTTCGACGGGTTGCATTTGGGTCATCAAGCGATTTTGCGGGCTACTGTCGAGCGCGCGCTGGAAACTAACGCGGTGTCAACGGCACTAACTTTTGATCCACCGCCGTTAAAAGTCTTGCGGCCGGAATCAGCGCCACCTCGAATCTCGACCAATACTCAACGCCTGGAGTGGTGCAGCATTCTGGGGCTGGAAGCGGCTGTGGTGATGCCCTTTACCATAGAACTATCGCAGCTGTCCGCCGAAGATTTCGTCGAGCAGATACTGGTGAACGAGTTGCGCGTGGCCACCATTATGGTAGGGGAGAATTTTCGCTTCGGACATCGCCAGGCCGGCAACGTAAAACTGCTGCGCGAACTTGGCGAGCGATTGGGATTTGAAGTGGTGATCGTTCCGCCCGTTGTTTATCGCGGAGAAATTGTTTCCAGCACCATTATTCGCCGAGAGATTGCGGAAGGCGATGTGAGCCATGCCGGGCGGTTGCTCGGACGGCCTTTTGTTTTGACCGGAGAAGTCGTGAGCGGCACGGGAACAGGGAGCAAGTTCACTTTCCCCACTCTGAATCTGGCCCCGGAGCAGGAGTTGCTGCCTGCACGCGGAGTCTACATCACGCGCGTCTGTTTTCCTGGCGATTCGCGGAGTCACCGCTCGGTGACAAATATAGGGATGCGGCCGACATTTAATGGAACTGGGCTGACGGTGGAGACGCACTTATTGGATTTTAACGAGGAGATTCCTGCCAAGCGCATGGAAGTGCGATTCTGGAAACGTTTAAGGCCGGAAAAGAAATTCAGTGGCGCTGCGGAACTGCGCGAGCAGATTGCGCGGGATATTGACAGCGCGAACCGGTTCTTCAAGCGGTTACGCAGATTGCGATCGGCACAATTGGTTTGACTTCAAATGTTCTGTATAGGGCGTGAAAGGAGAACGAGATCTAGAGATGTTGAGCCAGCAGGAAGTTGCCCCACCTTGGTGAACAATATTCTGTCGGCGGCTAGATTTTATTGACGACCTCTATCTCGTGGCCGTCCGGATCAAGCACCCAGGTCGCATAATAGCCAGGATAGTATTCGAGACGAGCTTGAGGTGATTCCTTACTCTTTCCTCCAGCTGCTAACGCGGCCTTATAGAACGCATCTACTTCGGAATGGTCTTTCGCTACAAATCCGACGTGAACGGCCTGAGGATCGGGCTTCCCTTCTTTGAGCCAGAAAAAATGTCTTTTGCCAT
>DATHGV010000373.1:0-3718 GCA_035490135.1 Candidatus Methylomirabilota bacterium | reverse complement strand
CTGAAATTAATCTCCCCAGCGGGTAGAACATTTCCGGTGGCCTGATCGGCTAGCAACCCAATGCCCTGCCGCTGAGTGCCGTCTTTCTCGAAGCGAGAAATGCTGGAGCAGCGGTAGACGAGGAAGCGCGGCAAATTTTCAACAGACATCCAGCCCATGTCGTCCATATCGAAAAACATCATCGTCTCGATGCCGATATTCTGGTCGAGAAGATACACAGCCGGAAGATCGTTGCCAGTAGTTCCCAGGGAATTGCGCGTGGGCTGGCTGAGCAGCACGCGTCTCCAGCTGCCGGATTGGCCCTCCATCAACGTCGAATTCGAACTCAACCAGGTGATTAGTTGAGGTTCGACTCCGCTTTTTTGTTGAAGCTTAAGTGGCGCGGGCAGCCTGAGCATTGTTCGAATGCGCATCCACGGAAAGAACTGTTCACCGGCTAAAGCGCTGACCTCGGCATTCCAATCGTAGTGCAGATTTTTTCCGTCAAAGCCTTCAGCTTCGGCGCTTCCCTCGCATCGGATGCTGGATCCGTTGCGTTTTATGCGCTCGGTGATCAGAGGAAACGACGCACCGGTAACAAATGGCACACCGGCAAGCGTGGCGGGTTTCCACTCGGAACCAACACGAAGAAAATTCTGGAAGGAAAGGGGCGAGCCCACGGGCGTGATCCGCAGCTGCTGATTTCCAGCGTCAATATTTAAAGATGCAGAGTCGTCTGTAGGTTTAAAGTGATTGCCGTTGGTGGCCGTTGCAGGAAAAGCAATCCGCTTGTGAAGAGCGGCGCAAGCCGGTGCTGCGCTGGCAGCACCCGCCAGAAGCGTCTTGACAAAGAATCGCCGATTGAGAGCACTCATGTGAGCAAACCTGGAACGAGAATAATGTAACGTTATAAGCCCGGCGAGATGCCGGGCCATAGCTCTCTCAATATGCGATCTTCAGAGCAAACTGAATGGTTCGAGGTCCACTGGCATTGGTGATAGAGCCGAATCCACACGCAAATCTTTGATCCGGACCATTGCAACCCGGCGCTCCCAAGGGAATAAACGGGCTGTTCAATTGTGGATTCCCAACGCTGGGCTGATAAATGTGACGGTTGAATATGTTGAAGAATTCCGCGCGGAAGTCGATGACCGCCTTTTCACCAAAGAGCCTGGTCTTCTTGCCCAGGGTGAAATCTTCGTTCTTACCTGCGAAGGTGCGAGCATTGGAAAGCGATCGTGGCTCGTTACCGAACGTCAAAGGAGCAGCAAGAGCGAACGCGGCAGGATTCCAGAACGGCATAGTATCCGGGTTGAAATTAGATTTGTTCGTCTGAGCGACGCCGGGGATGACGTTTACGCGAGCAGCGCCGGTGAAATGGCATCCGGCGAACAAGACGTCGCCGGCTGTACCGTTGCATGGGCCGTACACTTCCGTCGGAAGTCCGGAGTGATAATTTAAAATCGTCGCGACATACCAACCGCCCACCACGCGATCGCTCACCCCGCCCTGGTTCATGAAGCGCTTTCCCCGTCCAACAGGTAGCTCATAGAAAAAGCTGGCGACGAGGCTTTGCGGTGTATCCAGCTCGCTGACCGCTTTTTCCGCGGAACGATTGTAGGAATTCTGACCGATAAATTCGTTGGTGCCGATGAAACCAGCCACTCCTGGTCCCGAAGAGTCGGCGTCAGTAAGGTTTTTCGAAACGGTGTAAGAAACCAGAAAGCTCAAACCCTCAGCGAGGCGCTTGTTCGCTTGCAATTGCATCGCGTGGTAGGTGGAGTTGCCGGTGCGATCGGGAGTGAAAGAGTTGTCTTCCTGCTCGAAGTCACCATACTGCGGAAACGGCCGAAGAGCCTGATTGATCTGTCCCGTGAAGGTTGGGTAGGGCAGCGTCACACCGGCAGCTATGGCCGCCGGACAAGTGCCCGCCGCAAGACATGTAACGTTCATCGTCAGATCGTTTCCGAGCGAAAGGAAAGAGGGATTCACCTGATTGGGGATAATATTCAAGGCGGGCAGGTGAGTTCCCTTCGAACCGACATAGGCGATGCTCAACATCAAGTTAGAGGTGATTTGCCTCTGAATGTCGAGATTCCAGGTCTGGATGTCGGCGGGGCGTCCGCTATTTGCGGGAACCAGAATCACTCTGTTACTGCCGTTTTGGCCGTCGGGTGTAAACGGTCCTGACGGCGGGAAAATGCGTGTAACGCCGTTATCAATCTGGATTGGGCCGCCGTTGGTGGGAGTAATCGTCTGCCTGTTAAAGAATCCCAAGCCATCCTGGTCGGCGAACGAACCCTCCTTCAGTGGCTCGTAGAAAATGCCATAGCCGCCGCGAATCACGGTCTTATCATTGATGCTGTAGGCAAAGCCGACGCGTGGGCCGAACGCTTTCGTATAAATGTCCTGTGGGCGCGTCTGTCCGTTGCGTCCCGTGCCAGTTCCGAAATAAGTGTAGGCACCGAGGATACCGCCCGCGCCGGGATTCGCAAGCTTCGGATCAACCGCGGAAAAGCGATCGAAAGCTTCTGAGGCGGGCAAATCGATGTCGTAGCGTAAGCCGTAATTCAAAGTCAGGCGCGGCCGAATTTTGTAGGTGTCCTGGGCATACAACGAAAAGTCTTTGTAACGCACGCCACTGAAGGCGCCATAATTTAGCGTCGAGGTGTTAACCAAGCCGAAGAGCGCACTGGCTACCGCTTCCCCGCCCAAGCCATTCAAGCTGGTTTCCTGGGAATTAAAATCGAATTCACCCGACGCTTGGGTGAGCCGGCGCACGTTAAACTGGAGCATCCGCACTTCGCCGCCAAACTTCATATTGTGCTTGCCTTTGACCCAGCTGACGGAATCGTTCAATTGATAGACATTGTCCGCAAATACCGAATCGCCGCAATTGTTCAGCAGCCCTTCATAAGGCGTGCTGGTAAACTTGACGCACGGAAATGTAGTCGCTTGCACTCCGGTGAGACCGATCTTTGATGGGAAATTCTGGCCGATGCTATTGGAGAGCTCAGCGCGGTAACGGCGGCTGAATCCGAATAGAAATTGATTCACCAGCGACGGAGTAAAAATGTAGTTGTCACTGATGCGCGCATATCGGGTGTTCTGCGGCGTAGTGGAACCGAAAAGCGGGCCCAGATTGGACGTGCCGCCGGTATTGGTGTTGTCGTAGTCGAAGCCACCGGAAATTCTGTGCTTTTCCGAGATGATATGGTCGATCTTGATATCAAACAGGTTCGCCGTAGTGCTCGAGACAGTGGTGTCAACGACGTTGTTGGTGAGGCCGCCGTTGGTCGGAGGCAGGAGGGCGAGGATGTTGCCCACCACCTTACTGGGCGTGAAATTAGGATCGTTGGTTAGGATATTTCCCGGGATCGCGGCATGGGTGACCGGATCGTAAAGTTGCGTTGCGGGCAGCAAGGCGGAAAAATCCCCTGCTCGAAACGCTTCGTTAGGAACGCTTTGCAGTGAAGTGCCGCCCGTATGAAAGCGAAATCCTTCGTAGTCCACGAAGAAAAAAGTTTTGTCACGGCCGTTGTAGATGTGCGGAATTCGGATGGGACCGCCAAACGTAGCTCCGAAGTCGTTCTGAGTGTTGACCGACTTGGGTTGACCGGCGGTGTTGTTGACCCAACTGTTGGCATCGAGCGCGCGATTGCGATAAAAATCGTAAACGGAAAAATGCAGGTCATTGGTGCCCGATTTCATCGTCAGGCTTACGATTCCATCGCCAGAT
>DATHGV010000372.1:0-2711 GCA_035490135.1 Candidatus Methylomirabilota bacterium | reverse complement strand
TCGCGATGATGATCACGCTTGGCCGCTTACATTGCGTCGGATTTAACCCCAGGTTCCCCACACCGCGGGTCACGATCAGGCGAATGTAGCCATCGCGCAGATCATTTTTGCGGATCGTTTCCAGCACTGCCTCCGTCATCTTGCTGCGCGACATCGGTAAATCCAGGCAAATCGAGCGGGCCGAATCCCATAGCCGGTCCAAGTGTTCTTCCAACCGGAAAACGCCCCCGTTGTAAAAACGAATCCCTTCGAAAATCCCGTCGCCATACAACAGCCCATGATCGAAGACTGAAACTTTCGCGTTTTCTTCCGGCACAAATTCTCCGTCGACAAAAATCGTCAAAGGCTTGACCGCTTTTGCGAGGCCTGATTCGTTCGCCGGTTTAGCCGGGCGAGCAGTCTTGCGTGGCTCCTCCATTAAAGTTGTCCCCTCCCCATCAGCTGTAGTTTTTGTAAGCACCAAAAAATCTCCGATGTTCGGGCGGCAATTCAAGCGGCATTTACATCGCCCTCAGATTGCGACGGAACAGAGACTTCCAGTCTGTGCGCCCAGCGGAGTTGCACTCCGCTAAATCGGCAAGGGCGGCAGCTACACTGCTCGGCACCATTAACGTCCAATCAACCATCAACCTTCCTATTCCAACAGGCCGTCCACCATGTGCAGCTGTCGATCCCCCAGCGTGGCTAGGCGCGGATCGTGGGTCACCACCAACAACGTTTTCTTTCGCTCCCGCGCCAGGGACAGAAGCAAATCCATGATCGTGTCGCCCGTCTTGGAATCGAGATTACCCGTCGGTTCATCGGCAAAGACAATCGCCGGATCATTTACCAGAGCGCGCGCGATCGCCACGCGCTGCTGCTCGCCACCCGAAAGTTCCGCCGGCAAATGTTGCAGCCGTTCGCCCAAACCAACTGACCGCAAACTTTCTTCCGCCGCGCTTTCTCGAACTCTGCCTCCAATCATTCCCGGCAGCATCACATTCTCCAGCGCCGTCAGCTCCGGGAGTAGAAAGTAACTCTGGAAGACGAAACCCATCTGGGTGTTTCGAATGTGCGCCTGTGCTTGCGAACTCCCGGTGTAGAGCCGCTGCCCTTCGAACTCGACCGTCCCCTCCTCCGGCCGTTCCAGCCCTGCCAGCGTATATAGTAAGGTGGTTTTGCCCGCGCCCGAGGCGCCGACGAGAAAGACCGCTTCGCTCCGTTGCACTTCCATCGAGATGCCGCGCAATACTTCAATCCGGCGCGGGCCCATGCGAAACGAGCGCCGGAGATCGCGTGCGACTAATTGTGGCGCCCCGTTTTCCATCGCGCGCACCTTATCGCGTCAATTCAAGCAGGGCAATCAAGCGAAGACGTCCTTGCGCATGCGGCGCAGGCGGATCGAGCAGTCGTGCCAGTCCGGCTCGGACCTCGATGTTAAACATGGCGGCGAAGCCGCATTTCTTTAGCATTGCCGGCGGGCGGCCGATCCACCTCCCCCGCCCTTAATCGATAAATCCAAGCGCAACCAGCGTCGGCCGATCGATCGCGCCAGTCACATTCAACCCGTTATCGAGCTGATAATCTGCAATCGCCTGTTGCGTGATCGGTCCGAGCACGCCATCAACCGACTCAGCGAAATAGCCGAGCTGTTGCAGCGCGTACTGCACGTTGCCGATAATCTGGTCAGGCGACAGACCATCATACCCATAGATTGGTCCATCGTAAGCGTAGTTCGAATTGTAGGAATCGTAGCCGTAAGCCGGATACCAATATCCCAGGTCCCACGCGTAAAACCCGCCGCCGATTAAAATGATGGTATGGCAATGGTTCCGCCACCAGTTGCAATCGTGCTCACCTCGATGCCGCCAGCAGGCGTCGTTGAAATTCATGGTGTTGGCGTTGTTAAAACTGAGGACCGGCTTGCCGGTGTGCAATCTGGAGTTCGTTGCCTGCATCGGCGTGTTAGGCGCAGTCGTTTTTACTCCATTGGTCGCATTTCGGTCCGGTGAAGCGTTTTGGGCGTCGCGACCACGCCGCATCCGTAGATTGGTGTCGTCTGAGACTTGCCCGCCGCGGCGGACCTGCCCGGTGTTGGCCGTGCTTTGGGTGATTCCCTGAATTGTGGCAAGATTGAGCCAGTTCCGATGGTAGAATGATTGGCGAGCTAACAGCTCCGAGCGATCCAGCGGGCGTTGGACGCGCCAGTTCGCGGGGAAATTGGGTTGCGCACCGTTTTGCACATTCACATTAGTCGGATATTGGCGGACTACCGGGACACTCCCGCTCCGGTTCGAAGGCGCTACCGCACCCGGTCGCACAACGCCGCTCCCACTTGAACGCGCAGGCGCTACCGCACCCTGCTGCACAGCGCCGCTCCCAGATGAATGCGCGCTCCCAGATGAATGTCCGCTGCCAGATGAACCCGCACTTCCGCTCGTTGCCGAGGTGCCACTTTGACCAGTGGTGCTGTCGGCGCGCCCGCTTCCCGCCGCCGCCAGAATCACCGCCAGACCGACCACGAGAATCTTTGTCATTTTAACCTTTCTAATAAGACAACATAGTCTTGTCATTTATTCAACACCGCTCCCAGCGATTCCGCTCGACCATTATTTGTAGCCGCGGTCGCTGACCGCGGGGCGGCATCACCGATACCGGTGATGAATAAGCATTGAAGGCGCGATTCAGCGCCGTGCCGTCTGTCAAAATATGCGCCGCTGCCAAAACAAAAC
>DATHGV010000371.1:0-2302 GCA_035490135.1 Candidatus Methylomirabilota bacterium | reverse complement strand
TAGAGCGGGCGCAAATAAGGCGTGATTTTTTCCTGCAAATCCCCGGGGAGAAATCCGAGGGCCTCACCGGCTTCCACCGCTGGGCGAGCCAATATGATCCTCGACACCTGTTCCTTCTTTAACGCTGCCACCGCCATCGCCACGGCGAGATAAGTTTTGCCAGTTCCGGCTGGCCCAATGGCGAAGACGACATCGTGTTTCTCAATCGCTTCGACATAATTTTTCTGGCCAACCGTGCGCGCTATGACGGGTGCCTTGCGCGACGAAGTCACGATCCGGGCGGAAATGGCATCAGATAAATTGTCGCTCCGTTCTTCACTCACGGAATTAAGGGCGTAATTGAATTCATGTTTCTGAATATCGACGCCGCGTTTGCGCGCTGCCTCCAGCTGATCGAAGACGCGCTGGGCGCGATCTAATTTCTCCGGCTCACCTTCCATTTTCACCCATCCTTCACGTGTCGTCACTCGCACACCAAGGGAATCTTCCAGATTTTTCAGGAGCTTGATATCGTTGGCGTAGAGCGACTGTAACGCACGTGCGTTTTCAAACTCCAAAGTACGGGTCTCGGTCACTGATTAACTCTCCTAGTTTTGATCCCCTTCAGCTTTTTTGAAAAGCCGGCGAGCACGGCGGATCGGGAGTGCCGTCATCCGATTTTTGTTTGTTGGGTTAGAGGGGAAGTAAAGAATACCGAATAAGGATACGACTTTTACCGGAAGCCGTAAACCAGCGCCCAATGTGTGCGTTCCTCCGGGGACTCTTCGATCGCGACGATAATAAAATAGCTATCGGTGGAGGTGGGAACGACATGGGCAGCAGCATAAGCCCCTTTTTGCCAGCTATCAGGTTGTTCGATCAATTTTCCTTCCTTGTCGTAAATATGCACAGAAACCTTTGCCCGGCGCACTTCTGTACCCAGCCAAAACCAATATTCGTTGCCTTTGAACAGTTGCTGGCGCACAGCCTTCTTTTCGCCCGCGGCGAGGTCCCCGCCCCAATAATCTTCCCGCACTTGAAACCCTTCCCTGACGTAAGGCTCGGCCGCCTGCAGGGCGAAAGATTGGGCATCGTCAACCGAAGCGATCGCGGTCGCGCCCAGGATAAGTGGGACGACCACCAGAATGAATATGACCTGGCGATGCGGATTCATCACTGACGCGTCACGATCTCGCCGTCGAGGCGCGTCGTGATTTCGTTAATCTTCCTCACCGCGTCCGGCGAAATCGGTCTATTGCCGGTATCAATTAGCGGTCGCACTTCCACTAACGAGCGTTTGATACTTTCCACCACGGGCACGCTGTATTCCGGCATGGAGTTTAATCGATCGCCGAAATATCTGAGCAGGTCCGGTTGATGCAAAAGCTCTGCGCCTTCCTGGGTGAAATGCTTGCTCACCACCGCGGTGAGGATCTGGGTGCCGCGCAACCAGCCGCCAAGGCTGACCAGCTGCGAGAGCTTTTGATCCTGCAACTCGTTCATAGCCCCCTGGACGCTACTTTGCGTGCGATCCAGCTCCTGGCGGACGCTATCCCATTTGCGTTTGTCAGCCGCTTCCGTGATCGCTTTTGCATGTGGTGTAATCGAAGCGCCCACTCCAATCCCCTTGGCCAGCGAAAGCACACGTTGTCCGATCTCTTTTACTGCGGGCGCGTCCTGCGCCTGCACTGCGATAAATCCATCGGCGATCACATTACCCAGAAGCAGCGCGGTCCGCGGGCGTTCGCTAAAATTGACCCCTTTTTCTGTCCGAACGAACTCTTTCCAGTTTACCGGGCCCAGTTTGTTGAGCGCGGCGAAAACTTCATTCGGCAACGGGACCACGACATCTTCCACTTTCTTGTACTGCTTTACGTCAATACGCTGGGGCGCTGGCGCGGCTTGCGCGCTGAACCCTATCACTGCGAGTGTAAACCCCGCCCACTTGTTAATTTTAAGTGCTGAAATCATTGGCTGCTTTCGACTGTTGATTTCGACCCGGTATTCAGGATTAATGCAACTCTAAATGGAAGTAACTTTTGCTCAACTCCGCGTCTTGCCGTCCCTTAATCGCATCAACCCTGTCTCGCGGCGGCATCCGCCCTCCGATTTGTGAATTCAGAACGACTCCAGCAAATCCTCGACCGCGCCAGCAAACAACGCCTGCTTGTCATTGGCGATCTGATGCTGGACGAGTTCGTTTGGGGCAAGGTGGGTCGCATTTCTCCCGAGGCGCCCGTGCCGGTGGTGGAGGTCTCCGGCGAATCGTTTTATCCCGGCGGCGCCGCCAACGTCGCCCGCAATCTGCGCGAGTTTACCGCGC
>DATHGV010000370.1:0-19501 GCA_035490135.1 Candidatus Methylomirabilota bacterium | reverse complement strand
CTGGTTGAGGCTCGCTGAAAGGCGAGGAGCATTATTACAATTGCCTTCGCGATGTGGAGTCTAATGTGGCAATTTTATGCGGGCGGGATCGCCGAGAAGCCATCCCACCAGGAAGGCAAGTAGCGAGGCTACTATTGCGATGGCGGCTATTGCAGCCCATTTGCCATAGGAAACCCGAATTGATCCGTCGCGGGCGTAGCTGGGGAGCTTGACTCCACTTTTTGCGAGAAGGTGGCGAAATCGCATCTCTGAAAGAGCACTTTTTTGTGCTGTAAGTGCGGACGGCCGCGCGTTACCCGATACCAAGGGGAATGTTTTTTGCGGCTTTGTATCGGGTGAGTTTGTATTGGGTGAGTTGAGCGACTGCATCCACGGATATGGCTTTGATTCTCCAGGCGAAATTACTTTCTCGTTGGTCTTAATCTCCCGCTGTGCTTCCGGCGACGGAGAATCCGGTGCTGCTAGACGTACCTCTGGGGGCAACAAGCCTTCATCTTCGCCAATTTCTTCTGCAAATGAATTGGTATTCGCTTCGTTGGAAAGCTGCTCGGATTCGGAAGCGACGCTCGTTACCGAATCAGTCGCGACCCATGACGCCGGGATCGAGTCCGAGCCAGTTACTTCTTGTGGAGCCTCGATGGTGGCGCCTGCCTGTTCGGCCTGTTTGGCGCGGCTGGTTCGCACGGTGGCAATAGAAATTCCCGCTCTCAGCTGAGTCCGAGCAGTCTCGGTTAAGCCCTTAAAACGTATTCCCGCCTGTTTCCTGGAATCACTGATCCAGGCGATTTCCGCAGCGATCTCCATCCAATGCTCAAATTCCGGAGCTTGAAACCGCAAATTTTGAAAAGCGGCCAGGTCCAGTTCGTCGGTGGACAGGATGGCCATGCCGCCTTCGCTGATATTGAGGACGATGCCGTTGTTATTCCCGCCCAACTCCACGAGGCTGGCACGCGAGTCCTCAAACCTGTTGTGTACGCGGCGGTCCGCTCCGATGCGTTGTTGGTACTGCGACATTTACCCTCGAAGCGCGCGGTTACGGAGACGGATGAGACGACGCGGTGCTGGCGGAAACACTGCTGACCGCCATAGTTGATTTGGGGACGATGAGACGGCCAGAGACGCGATGCATGGCCAGGTGATCCACGACCAACTCCATCGGAGCGGTATCGTTAGGACGATAGAAGAAAATGGGTTCATCGAGTACCCGATTTTTCTGGACCAAGCGTATGGTGCCAAAAAGAAGCGTCATGTTGAACTGATTTTTCTTCGCATTTGAATCTTGCAACTCTATGGTGACGCCCGCAAGGGTAGTTTTTGCTCCTTTGGCGTTCAGCGCAAAATCATAATCGGTGTGCTGGCCGGCGGTGCGCAGCAGCTCGACCTCTTGCTGATTGTGCTCCAGCCGTTTGTTCAGTTCGCTCACGGTGGTTTGCATATCCTTTTCGGCGTTGGCGGCTTCCTTGCGAACAGCGGCAACTTCCTTGCGGGACTTCGTCGCGACCTCCTCAAGGTCGGTGTCGCTGACCTTGGTGTCCAGCTCACTTGCACTGGCCTGGGCGCTAATTTCGTTGCGCAAGTCCGCATCGAGCTTGCCGATTTGGCGCGCGTCCATTCCGCGGACTCGGTCGGCTATGCGTTGGGCTTCGGCTTCCTCTTCGGGAGTGAGTTGCAGGCGGCCGGCGACGACGCTGAGTTGGCCGCGGAGTTGCGCGCTAGTTTCTTCGGTTTGGGCGAGACGTTTCTCGAGTGAGTTGTAATTTTCAGTTACAGCGCGCTTGGTGCGCAGCGCGGAGCTCCAGGCAAAACCCACGCCGGCGATGCCCCAGAAGACTGACAACGATCACCGCGGGAACCACCATGAGCAGCGAGCTTCGGCGGGCCAACTCGACGTGTTCCGGGTACACACGGGACAAGGGAGCCGACATCGACCCTCCTTCCGACTCCTGAAGCAAAAAATCTGGATGCTAGGAGCTTTTACGCCACTTCCGGGCCGAACGAGGGGCGCAGCGATAAGTGGGCAGTATGGCAATACACCATTTCGATTGGCGCGGGGGAATAACGACATCCATGTAGGTAGTTCGTTTGTAGGAAAGCTGTATTGAAGATGCCGGTGAAGACTACGAGCGGCAGCTACCTTTTGAGACACTCCCGCAGGCGAATCCGACCCGGCTTAGAAGACACTAGACAGAGTTCTATATCTAGCTCGAACCAGGAGAAAATGAGTGCCTAACCGGCGTGTTTTAATTTTGCTCGCGATAATTCTTGGCGTGGCGGCGAATCGTTTGGCACAAGTGAGGGGTAGTGATTGGCCTCCGATCAAACCAGAGGAATTGAAAATGACGGGTGTGCCGGAGGCGCCTGGAGCGCCGGCGGTGATTTTGTACCGGCAAGTGGACCGGGAGGACAAGCTATTCGGATCGCACGAACACGTTTATGTGCGGATCAAAATTTTAACCGAGGATGGACGGAAATACGGCGATGTGGAGATCCCGTCTTTGCAGGGCAAGTACGACATCACCAGCCTGCGGGGACAGACGGTACACACTGATGGCACAGTGATTCCCTTTAACGGGAAGATTTATGACAGAACAATCTTGAAATCGAAAGGACTTAGTTATCTGGCAAAGGTGTTGGTAATGCCGGATGTGCAAGTGGGAAGCATACTCGAATACGAATATTACATAGATTACCAGAATGGACGTTTCTTCCACGAGGAGTGGGTTCTAAGCGACGCGCTGTTCACTCGAGAAGCAAAATTTTCCTTCACTCCGTACACGGAACACGGTATTTCGGTTCGGTGGAACATACCGGCGGGCTTGCCTGAGGGAGCAAAACCTCCTGAGATACAGGCATTTGGAATCGTGCGAATGGAGGCGCATAACATTCCGGCGTTTCAGACGGAAGATTACATGCCTCCACCGTCGGAACTGAAGTACCGGGTGCTATTTATTTACTCAAACGGGACGCAGGAGAAGGAACCGGATAAATTCTGGAAGTCATTCGCGAAGAAGGAAAACGACGAGATAGAAAGCTTTCTCGGCAAGCGTGCGGTACTGGACAAGATCGTGGCGGAGACGGTATCTCCGGGGGACTCGACGGCGGTCAAGCTGCATAAGCTATACGAACGAACGCAAAAAATTAGAAATTTGAGTTACGAACTGCGGAAAACGGACGAAGAGAAAAAACGCGAGGGCTTCAAGCCTATCAATAATGTTGAAGAACTCATTAGCAACGGCTACGGATACAAGAACCAAATCGATTGGCTATTTCTGGGGCTGGCGCGGGCCGCAGGAGTTGAAGCCTATCCGCTGCTGCTTTCGAACCGCAAACAAAACTTTTTCAAAAAGGAAAGAATGAATACCAGCGAATTGGGATTCGCCGCCGTGGCCGTGAACGTCGATGGGCGCGAGATATATCTGGACCCTGGCGGGGAGATGGCGCCCTATGGGCTGCTTCCATGGGAGGAAACCGGAGTAGCTGGATTGAAAGTCGATAAGACCGGTGGCACGTGGATGGAAACAAGCCTGGAGGATAGTTCGATGTCAGAGGTTCGCCGCGTCGCGGACCTAAACCTGGCGGAAGATGGGACGTTGGAAGGAAAGCTGTCGGTGACCTTCAGCGGGCAAGAGGTTTATGCGCTGCGCATTGATGAAATGCTGAAAGATGGGGAAGCGCAGAAGAAGTTTTTGGAAGACAAGGTCAAAGAATATGTCGCGGCGGGTTCAGAAGTGGAGTTGACGAATAAACCGGATTTGACGAGCGCCGCTCCGACGCTGGTGGCGGAATTTCATTTAAAGGCGCCAGGATGCGCATCGATTAGCGGGAAACACGCCATCATCCCGGTAGGATTATTCGGCAGTTCTGAAAAACACATATTCGAGCACACAAATCGCACTTACGCGGTATATTTTGAACATCCGTTCGGGAAGACGGATGAAATCAACATACGAATGCCGGAACAGTGGCAGGTGCGGAGCCTGCCTAAGCCTAAGACCATGGATATGAAGGCGGCGAGATACGATCTTGCGGTGACCGGAACCGGCAACGCGGTGCAGATAAAACGCCAATTGAAAATCGACTTTGTGCTGATGGACCAGAAATTCTACGTTCCGTTACGAAGTTTTTTTCAAACCGTGAAATCGAGCGATGAACAGCAAGTGGTATTGGAAACGGGCGGGGCCGCAGCGGGGAATTGAGATTTACGACATTTGGATTTAATCACCTGCCGATAACGGGGCTTATCGAGTAAAATCGAGACCCGTCTAAGGAATCAGAGGAACGTTATTGAAAGCAAGAACGGACAAGGCTGAGCGGCGCTCGAGTGCGGCGTCCGGCTCCGAAAGACGGAAAGATCGTCGTGTGCCGACACCAACAGGAATGTGGGTGTCGTGGAGATTTGGGAAACAAAGGCACACTTCCCGGGTATTAGATTTCAGCGCTTCCGGCGCATTCATTGTCACAAACGACGTAGTTGCCGTGGGCACGCCGCTTAAACTGATATTTGCCATGGTGGAAGGCGAATTAAAACTTGAGGCGGTGGTCCGCAATTCCAGAGCGGGCAGAGGTATGGGCGTGGAATTCATCACGGTAGGTGGGAAAGAACTGGCATTAATACTTAAGGCACTGAAACGTCTGCGACCTTGGTGAACCCAATTTGATTTCTAGTATTTGTCCTTTTTTCACACCGCTAAATCAACCTAATTCCTAGTAAAGCATTAATCGGGAAACTGACTCGCCCTGTAAAAGTAAAGGGCTTGACAGGGACGCGGGAATTTTACAGAATGTGCTCAGGGCGAATAAAAAGCGAACATCGTTTTTGGGTCCTGAATATCTTCCATGCGCTCCAATCTCGCTACTCTCCGTTCTGATGTGGAACTTTCCCTTGCAGGACGGGTGGTTTCCCCTTTCGGGTATCGCGACCGCAAGAGCGTGGAGACGGTGCTTACGGGGATTCCGGAGATTGATGCTTTGGCCGGGGGCTTTCCGCGTGGGGCGTTGACGGAAATTTGTGGGCCGCCGTGTTCGGGACGGACTACGGTGCTGCTTTCGGCTTTGGCGTCGAGGACGGCGGAGGCGGAAGTGTGCGCGTTGATTGACGCGCGAGATTCGTTTGATCCGCGTAGCGCGGAAGCTGCGGGGGTGGAGCTGCGGCAATTGTTGTGGGTGCGCTGCCGCGGGCTTGAGCAGTCATTGCGGGCGGCGGATCTGGTGATTCAGGGCGGGGGATTTGGGTTTATTGCTTTGGACCTTAGCGATGTGGCACCGGAGACGGTGCGGCATGTGCCGCTGAATGCGTGGTTTCGGTTCCGGCGCGCGGTGGAAGATACGTCCACGGTGTTGTTGGTGCTGGAGCAGGAGTCCAACGCAAAAACGTGCGCTTCGCTGGTTTTGCGGATGAGCATGAAGGGGGCGAAGTGGTCGGGTGCGGGGGAAAACGTTAACGATCCCACCTCAGTAATTAACACCGTAGGAATTTCGCGGCATTCACATAAATTTGTGGCACATGAATTGTTGGCGCATGGATGTTTGCAGCATGCTGGCTTGCCGCATGCACGATTGCTCGATGGCTCAGATGTGCAAGCGGAGATGCTGCATACGCGCATGCAGTCGATCAATTTTCAACAAACGCAACGTGGGTTTCAGCAGGCGCAAAACGGGCCAGTTTCTATTGAGAGGCATTTTGCAGGGCGCGATTTCGCCAATTCCAGTGACGGCTTCGAGCGTAGTGACACGCAAAGTTTTTCGGCGCAATCCGTTTGGAGCTACCTGCACGCCCTGCCTGTGGAAGCGAAACTTAAATGAGGAGCGCGGGACGCAAATAATTTTGCTGAATTTTATTTCCAATTCGCGATTGAACGTTCATGTCATTTGCCGCCATTCATATTCCCGATTTTATTGTGCAAGCTGTGGTGCGTGGCGAAGGTGCGCTTCGCGAGCGTGCGGTGGCAATTGTGGAAGGCACCGCGCCATTGTGGAGCGTGGTGGCGGCCAATCGACGCGCGGCGCAAGCGGGAATCGAATTGGGGATGGCAAAATCGCAAGCGGCGCAATTTACGGGAGTGGAAATTCGGCACCGTGCGCCGGCGCAGGAGAAAACCACGCATGAGGCGCTGCTGGATCTGGGCTGGTCGGTTTCGCCGCGAGTGGAAGATAGCACGCCAGACACGATAGTTCTCGACCTCGCGGGATTGAGCGGTTTATTTGGCACGGAAGAAAAAATCGCTCATGAATTTGCGAAACGCGGTTCCAGCCTGGGTTTAAGCGCGCGCATCGCGGTAGCTGAAAATATAGAAGTGGCGATTCTGGCAGCGCGTGGGTTGCCGGGCGTCACGTTAATCCCGCCGGGAGAAGAAGCTCAACGGCTAAGGGCGCTGCCGGTGCACACGCTTCTTCCTGCTCCGGAAATTCTGGAAACATTGACGCGCTGGGGCGTGGAAACCTGCGGCAGGCTGGCTGCTTTGCCGGTGATACAGCTTTCTGAGCGATTGGGGCAAGAAGGAGTGCGATTGCACACGCTGGCGCGCGGCGCATTGGTGCGTTCGTTGGTGCTGGCGAAGCCTTCGGATAATTTTCAGGAAGAAATGGAGCTGGATGATTCCGTTGAAGAACTGGAATCGCTGAGCTTTGTGCTGGGGCGTTTGCTGGATCAATTATGCGAACGACTGGCGGCGCGCTCGTTATCGGCACGCAGCATTCGAATGGAATTCGAGCTGGAACGTTCGTTCGAAAAAGGCCTGCAACTTTCCGCGCATACCGATCAGCACAAACTGCTTCCACGCAAATTCGAAAAGATTTTGGCGCTGCCGGTGCCCATACGGGATTCCAAACTGCTGCTGAAACTGGTGCGGTTGCGCTTGCAGTCCGATCCGCCGCCTGCAGCGGTTATAAAAATAATGCTATCGGCGGAAGCGGACCGGGTGCGCACCACGCAGCGCGGATTATTCCTGCCTGCTTCGCCGGAGCCGGAAAAGTTGGAGCTGACCATGGCGCGGCTCGCGAATCTGGTGGGCGACGCGAATGTGGGCTCGCCGCAACTGATAGATACGCACTGCCCGGATGCGATTCGCATGGAGCGCTTCAGGTTAGCGCAGGAGGCGGCGGGCGGTCGCAGGAAAAAGCCATCTGCACCGGGGGGCGCACCGGCGGAAAAGAATTCTTCTGCGCTGCGAATCGCGAAACCTGCTAATGGTTTTCGTCTTTTACGTCCCAGTGTTCCGGCGCGTGTGGAATTGCACGACGGGCTTCCGGTGCGGGTATTTTTTTACGGCGCGCGCGGCGAAATCGTGGCGGCGTCGGGGCCGTGGCGAACTTCCGGAGAGTGGTGGCAGGACCCGTGGGATCAGGCCGAATGGGATGTGGAAGTTCGCTTTTCAGCGAGTGCACAAAAAAATAAACGTGCTTCAAATCCTGCGGGTGAACGCGGGCTTTATCTAATTTATTACGATTTGCGGCAGCACGGGTGGTTTCTGAGGGGAATGTACGATTGATGTACACCGAATTACACGCGCGTTCCGCGTTCAGCTTTCTTGCGGGGGCTTCTTTGCCGGAAGAATTGGCCAGCGTGTGCGCGGAACGCGAAATGGAAGCGATGGCGGTGCTCGATCGCGATGGCATGTATGGGGCGCCGCGTTTTTATATGGCTGCCAGGAAATCCAATGTGCGCGCGCTGATCGGGGCGGAGGTTACTTCGGACGAAGGGTGGCGATATCCGTTGCTGGTGGAGTCGCGCAAGGGTTATCAAAATATTTGCCGCCTGATTACCAGCATGAAATTACGCGCGAAAAAAGGGGAAGGGCAGATTTCGCGCGGGGAAATAGCCGCGCAATTGGAAAATGACGGCGGCGGATTGATTTGTCTCACCGGGGGAGATGAAGGGCCGCTCGCGCATGCGCTGGCGTCGGGCGGAATGGAAGCGGCGATGAGCAGCATTCAGCAGCTTTGCGAATTATTTGGACGGCGCAATGTATATGTGGAATTGCAACGGCATTATTGCCGCGATGAAGAGGTGCGCAATCGGTGCGCGCTGGAAATTGCGCAAAAATTAAATCTGCCGGTGCTGGCTACCAACGGAGTTTGTCACGCCTTGCCGGAGCAGCGTGAATTGCTGGATGTGTTTTCTTGTGTGCGTCATCACCGCACACTGGCTACTGCCGGACGGCTGCTGGCGCGCAACGCCGAGCGCCATTTGAAGTCTGGCACGGAGATGGTGAAACTTTTTGCGGATCTTCCAGAAGCCATCGCGAACACGCAGGTGCTGGCTTCGCGGCTGCAATTTACGTTGAACGATCTGGGCTACCAATTTCCCATATATCCGGTGCCGGATGGGCGCTCGCAGATGCAGTTTTTGCGCGATCGCACTTACGACGGCATGCTGGCGCGCTACGGAACGGACAACGAGCACGCCCAAAAACAAATCGCGCATGAGCTTGAGGTGATTGAAAAGCTCGATCTGGCGGGCTATTTCCTGATTGTCTGGGACATCATTCGTTTTTGCGGGCAGCAAAATATTCTGGTGCAGGGGCGCGGCTCGGCGGCGAACAGCGCGGTTTGCTATGCGTTGGGGATTACGGCGGTGGATCCGGTGGGCATGGAGCTGCTGTTCGAACGGTTTTTATCCGAAGAGCGGGGTGAGTGGCCGGACATTGACCTCGATCTTCCGAGTGGCGATCAGCGCGAACGCGCCATTCAATATGTTTATGAGCGCTACGGAAAACTGGGCGCGGCCATGACTGCGAATGTCATCACGTATCGTGGACGCTCGGCGGCACGCGAAATCGGAAAAGCTTTTGCATTTGATCCGGAGGTGCTGAATCGGTTGACGTCACTTGTGGGCGCGTGGGAATACAAGGACGCCAACGACACGCTGGAGCGGCAGTTTCAGGATGCCGGCCTGGACTTGCAGCATCCGCAGATTCGCAAATTTTGCGAGTTGTGTTTGAGATTTCAGGATTTGCCGCGACACCTTGGGCAACATTCGGGAGGAATGGTGATTTGCCAAGGGCAACTGGATTCTGTGGTGCCGCTGGAGCCCGCGACCATGCCTGGGCGTGTGGTGGTGCAATGGGATAAAGACGATTGCGCGGATATGGGCATCGTGAAAGTTGATCTGTTGGGGTTGGGAATGATGGCGGTGCTGGAGGATTCGCTGAAAATTATTCGTGATGATTATGGCGAAGAAGTGGATTTGAGCCGATTGCCGGCCAACGATCCACTGGTTTATAAAACTTTGCAAAAAGCGGATACGGTGGGGATGTTTCAAATTGAGAGCCGCGCGCAGATGGCGTGTTTGCCGCGGCTGCACCCGAAGTGTTTCTACGACATTGTTGTGCAAGTGGCGATTATTCGGCCAGGGCCGATTGTGGGGCAAATGGTGAATCCTTATTTAAAACGGCGACAAGGATGCGAGCCGGTGACGTGTCTGCATCCTTCGCTGGAGCCGGTGCTGGCGCGCACACTGGGGGTGCCGCTTTTTCAGGAGCAACTGTTGAGAATGGCCATGATTGCCGCGGGATTCAGCGGCGGCGAAGCGGAAGAGTTGAGACGCGCTTTTGGTTTCAAGCGTTCGGAAAAGCGCATGAAAGATGTGGAGCTGAAGCTGCGACGGGGTATGGACAAAAATGGCATCAGCGGGGAAACGCAGGAAACGATTATTCGGTCGATTACATCTTTTGCGCTGTATGGATTTCCGGAATCGCATGCGGCTAGTTTTGCGTTGATCGCGTATGCCAGCGCGTATTTGAAGTGTCATTACCTGGCGGCATTTACGGCGGCGATGCTAAACAATCAGCCCATGGGATTTTATCAGCCGCCTTCATTGGTGACCGATGCACAAAGGCACGGTTTACGGGTGCGGCCGATTGATATCACGTGTTCGAATTGGCTTTGTACGCTGGAAAAAATCGATGAGAAGTTTGCGGTGCGACTGGGGCTGCGGTATGTGAAAGGATTGCGCGCGGAGATTGGAGCGGAGATTGTTCGGGAACGCGCGACGCGTCCATTTACTTCTGTGGATGATTTGAAACGTCGCGTTCCGCGAATTCAGAAGGGGGAATTGGCGGTGCTCGCGGAAGTGGGGGCTTTGAACCGGCTGGGGAACCAGCGGGGATTTCATCGCCGCAGTGCTTTGTGGCAAGTGGAGAGGACGGCGCGATCTGCCGGTCCTTTATATGAACTTTGCGACGATGTGGGGAAAGATGATGAGGAAAAGGAATTGAGTAGAAGTGCGGAAGAAAATTACGATTCTGCGCAGTCGCCGCTTGCGCAGATGAACGCGGAAGAAAGATTGGTAGCCGATTTTCGTGGCACGGGAATGACGGTGGGGCCGCATCCCATGAGTTATCATCGCGCGGAGCTGCGAAAAATGGGGATTCGTAGCGCCGCGGAATTAGCCGGATTGCCGGATGGCATGCAGGTGCGCATTGCTGGTGGGGTGATTGCGCGGCAGCGTCCGGGCACAGCCAAGGGATTCGTATTTTTGAGCATGGAAGATGAAACGGGGATTGCCAACGCGATAATTTCGCCGCAGCTATTTGAAGAATGCCACGTGGTGGTAGTGCATCAACAATTTTTGATGATTGAGGGGCAATTGCAGAACCAGGACAATGTGGTTTCGGTAAAATCGCAACGCATCCGGCCGTTAATAATTACCAGCGCGCCGACGACGTCGCACGATTTTCATTAAGTTAAAACCACGACTGGCAATAATAAAACGACCGCAATCCTACGAAGCGTCATCTAACCAGCGTGAAATCCAAAGCCAAGGCGAAATCAGCGCCCAAGCGCAAAGCGGAGGCTGCTCGGCGTAAGGCTGCGGCTGCCCCACGTTCGCTAAGTTCCCGTTCGGCAAAAAGTGATGTAATCCCGCAACCGGGCGGTCTGGAGATACCGCGTAATGTTGAGACTGTGGCTCTAAACGTCGACGGCGGGCCGGTAAATCTCACCAATTTGAATAAAACATACTTTCCTGAGCTGGGCCTGACCAAGCGAGACCTGCTGCAATATTATCTGGATGTTTCTCCGTGGCTGTTGCCGCATCTGCAGAATCGCGCGATGGTCATGAAGCGTTATCCCAACGGAATCAAAGGGGAATTCTTTTTTATGAAGCGCGCGCCGTCGCCGCGGCCAGATTCGATTCCGACATGTTCCATCGAGCACGGTTCTGGCAATGTGATTGACTTTCCGGTGATTCAACATTTGTCGTCACTATTGTGGGTGGTGAATCTGGGGTGCATCGATCTGAATCCGTGGTACGCGCGATGCGACGATGTGGACCGGCCGGATTATCTTCATTTCGATCTGGACCCGGTAGTGGGCGCGTCTTTCAAAGGCGTGCTGGAGACAGCGCTGATCGTTCGAGAAGCGCTGGATTCCATAAAAATACAAAATTACGCGAAAACCACCGGCTCACGAGGGATTCACGTTTACGTGGCCATCAAGCGAGGACCGACGCAGAAGCAGGTGTGGAGTTTTGCTAAGGCCTTCGCGAAGGAACTGGAAGCGAGGCATCCGAAAATAATTACGGCGGAATACCGTGTGGCGAAGAGGCCACACGGGCGTGTGCTGGTTGATTACAATCAGAATGCGTGGAACCGGACGCTGGCTTCGGTCTATTCGGTGCGGCCGAAACCCGCCGCGACGGTTTCCACACCGGTAACCTGGGAAGAAGTGGAGCGCGGACTTCGGCTTGAAGATTTCACGGTGAAGAATGTTCCGGCGCGGCTCAGGAAAATCGGCGATTTGTGGAAGCCGCTGTTGGAAGAAAAAAATCGCGTGGACTTGAAAACGTTTCTATGACGCTACCGGTCAACAAAAAATACGCGCCGATGGAGGCATTGCCGGCGACGGAGCTGCCGGAGGGGACGGAGTGGCAATATGAGCCTAAGTGGGATGGGTTCCGATGCCTGGCGTTTCGTGATGTGGAGCAGATCGATTTGCAATCCAAATCGGGGAAGCCGCTGGCGCGATATTTTCCGGAGTTGGCTGCGAGCTTGCGGGCGCTTAAAGCGAAGAAATTTGTTCTCGATGGCGAGATCGTGATCCCGGTGGACGGAGATCTGTCGTTCGATGAGTTGTTGATGCGCATCCACCCGGCGGCTAGCCGCGTTTTGAAATTGAGCCAGGAACATCCCAGCGTGTTCATTGTTTTTGATTTGCTGGTGGATGAAAAGGGAAAATCGCTGGTTAAACTGCCGCTGAAAAAGAGGCGTCAGCAACTGGAACGTTTCGCGAAACTCTTTTTTGACAAGAATGCTGCCCTCAGCTTGTCGCCGGTTACGGATGATTTATCTATTGCGCGGAAATGGTTTCACATGGGCGTAGGACTGGATGGAATTGTCGCCAAGCGCAAGGATTTGCCGTATCAAACCGGCGAGCGCACCGGGATGCAGAAAATCAAGAAGCAGCGCACTGCCGATTGCGTGGTGGGGGGATTCAGATACCTGGAGAAAAAGCCTCTGGTCGGTTCATTGCTCCTGGGCCTCTACAATGATGAAGGATTGCTCGACCACGTGGGATTCAGTTCGTCGATTCAGGCGGACGAGCGTTTGGCGTTAACGAAAAAGTTGGAGAAAATGATCAAGCCGCCGGGATTCACGGGAAAAGCGCCGGGCGGGTTGAGCCGGTGGAGCACAAAACATTCGATGGAGTGGCAGCCGCTCGATCCGAAGTTGGTGGCAGAAGTGCAGTTTGATCACTTCACGGGCGGCAGATTCCGTCATGGAACCAAATTTCTGCGCTGGCGACCGGAGAAGGCTCCACGCGATTGCACCATGAAACAAGTAAAGCGCGAAAATAAATCAGCTATGAATTTACTTTAGTTTTTGCCTCGTCGATTACCTGCCATGACACAAACGAAACGAGTCCAGCGGGCCAAATCAAACGATCGGCAAGCGAGGCCTGCTTCGCAGCCGCGTGTGGCCCACCGGATTTTTCTTCTTTCGCCGGCGAATGCCGGCGGGGTTCGCGCCAAAATGATCATGAGCGAGAACGCGCGGTTCATACTGGCGCGGCGATTGCGTAATGACGGGCTGCCGTTGGGGGAATTATTCAGCTTCATCAGCGGATTGTATTTTCGGAGCAAGCTCGCGTATGCGCGCGCGTTTGCGTCGCCACCCGCGGGAGTGCCGGGAATATTGGTGATCACGGCGGGACGCGGGTTGGTTTCGCCGGACGCGCTCATGACACACGACGAGATGCTGGAGATTGCGGACGTTCCGGTGGATGCAGCTGATTCCCGGTACCGGGAGCCGCTGGAACGCGATGCACAGGAATTGCTGCGCAAGGCGGGGAAGAGATGCGAGATTGTGCTGCTCGGGAGCATCGCCACAGCGAAATACGTAGAACCGTTGCTAGGTATTTTCGATGAGAAGCTACTTTTTCCGTCGGCGTTCGTGGGGCGCGGGGATATGAGCCGGGGCGGGTTGATGCTGCGGTCCGTGCGGGAAGGCGCCGAGCTCGGTTACGAGCCAGTGGGCTCGGCGATTCGGCACGGGCCGCGACCACCGAAATTGCCGAAAATAAGGTACACGTAACGCGAATTCGATTCGATAAGAAGTCCGAGCTGCGGCAAGATCGCGGCGATTCGCCACCATCTCCACACGGCCACAGGGGTCCATAACAGGATGGAAGCAGTAATTTTTATTGGAATTCAGGGATCCGGTAAAAGCACTTTTTTTCGTGAGCGGTTTTTTGACACTCACGTGCGCATCAATCTGGATATGTTGCGCACGCGGCGCCGTGAAGAGTTGCTGGTGGCTGCGTGCCTCGAGGGCGGACAGTCGTTTGCCGTTGACAATACCAACCCGCAGCCTTCCGACCGTATGCGTTACGTACAGCCTGCTCGCGCGGCGGGGTTTCGCGTGGTGGCTTACTTTTTCGAAGCGAGCTTGCGGGAAGCCATGGAGCGAAACAATTTGCGGGCCGGCAAACAAAAAGTTCCGCCTCCGGCTGTGGCTGCAGCATTTAAGAAACTTATACCGCCGACGGCGGACGAGGGGTTCGATGAAATCTACACAGTGAAACTGACTGCTGAGCGCGGTTTCGTGGTGGCTAGAAATACTCTGCAGGATTAATTTCGCAGTAATTTCGATTCCAGGCATGTACTAGGGCATCTGCTGGCATCCCAGCGGCATCTTGTAGCTCGTCGCCTACTCACGGTGGCGAGCCCATGTTAGGCTATCCAACTGCTTTCATGGCTTACATGTCTTTTGTAAACCGCCGTATCGCCGCGCAGAATGCCGCTGCCGCGCCTTACCGCTGGCTCGTTCCAACTTTTTTATTGATTTATATTTTTGCGGTGCCGGGGGTAAGAACGGCCAGCGCGCAGCAGGCGCATCTGCCCTTTAAAAGCGGAGGCGTGGCTGATCTTTCGTCTCGCGGTCCGCAAAGCCGTCGCGGGGATTTGTATATCGCCGACGATGATGTGGACATTCGCTACGGGGATTCGCGATTACGAGCGGATCACGTGGAATATAACGAAAAGACGTCCGAAGCATTTGCGCGTGGGCACGTGCAATTCGATTTTGAGAATCAGCACGTGGAGGCCAACGAGGCGCATTACAACGTTAAAACCGGTCACGGCGTTTTCCATAATGTACGGGGCACGGTCAAAATCGAGCGGCGGCCGAATCCCAGTGTTTTGCTGTCAAACAATCCTCTTTACTTCGAAGCCCGGGACGTGGAGCGTTTTGCAAAAGATGTTTATGTAATTGAGCAAGCGTGGATCACCATCTGCGATCCGACGCATCCCACGTGGCAATTCTTTGCGCCGCACGCGCGCGTGCAACTGGAAAAGACCGTTGCGATGGTCAACGCCAATTTTCGGTTGTTTCGTGTCCCACTTATTTGGCTGCCGTATGCGACGGCGCCGGCGGGGCGCAAAGTGCGGGAGTCCGGATTTCTAATCCCGGATATAGGGGACAGTTCGCGGAAGGGGTTTACGTTCGGCGACGCTTTCTACTGGGCTCCCAAGCCGTGGTTTGACGCCACGCTGGGAGCGCAATACATGAGCTCACGCGGAGCTGCGGAACGAGGCGCGCTGCGCGCCAAGCCATTTGAAGGGACTTCGATCAACTACACGTATTACGGCGTTGACGACCGCGGCTTGATTGTCGGCGGAGTGCGGCAGCCGCAGGGCGGCGAGGAGCAGCGTCTCGAAATCCAATCGCAGCTGCCAGGCGGCTGGCGATTCGTAACGGACTATAACCAGCTTTCTTCGCTGACGTTTCGACTGGCGTTTGCGGACACATATGGCGACGCGATCAACTCCGAAGTGCGGAGCGCCGTTTTTGTCAGCAACAATTTCCACGGGTTCAGCCTGAATTTTGGGGGTTTGACGGACAAAAGCTTTTTGGAGGTAAACCCGGATATCAGCGTCAGCATTCGCAATTTTCCGGAGGCGCGTTTTGATTCCGTGGAGCAAGCACCATGGCGGAATCTTCCGGTTTATTTGGGATTCGACAGTTTTGTGGATGCGCTGCACCGCGCCGATAGCGAAATCAATACGCCAAGTTTTGTGGGCCGCACGGAATTTGCTCCACGAGTGACGGTGCCGATGCATCTGGGAGATTGGCTGGGCATCACAAGTACCGCAGCGTTTCGAACCACGCGTTATGGGGCCTCGTTGACGCCTGCTGGCGAGGTCAGCAATCAAGCAATTGTGCGCAACACCGGGGAATTTACAGTAGATCTGCGGCCTCCAACGCTGGAGCGTTTCTTTGAGCGGCCGGAATCAAAGAAGAGATATAAGCATTCGATTGAGCCAGTAATTACCTATCGTTATGTTACAGGGGTAAACAATTTCGCTGACTTTATTCGCTTCGATACGGATTCTACCCTCACAGACACGAACGAAATAGAGTACGGAGTCACACAACGATTTTTCGTGCGGAAGGACGGCGACGGCGAGGCACGTGAGCTAGTTTCGTGGCGATTGGTTCAGAAACATTTTTTTGATCCGACCTTTGGAGGAGCCGCGGTGGCCGGGGCGCGCAACGTATTTCAGGCGCTAGATTCCATCACGCCATTCGCGTTCGCGCTAGGGCCGGTGCACTGGTCTCCACTAGTCAGCGATGTGACCATGGAGCCGGGCAGTAAATACGACTTCGAGCAGATCCTGGAGTACGACCCCAATATTGCAAAGTTGACGACTATCGGCACGCTGCTAAAAGTGAAACCGTATGGAAAGTGGTACGCGACAGTAGCGCATTTTCGGCTGGACGCTAATCCGATCCTGCAGCCGATTTCGAATCAGGTGCGCACATTATTTGGCTACGGGAGCCAAAACACCGAGGGATTGAGCGCGGCCGCGGGAATCAGCTACGATTTTACGAATAACGCGCTGCAGAGCCAGCTGGTGCAGGTCAGCTATAACGGGCGGTGCTGCGGATTGTCGCTGGAATACCGGCGCATCGCGCTGGGGCAGGTGCGCACGGAAAATCAGTTCAGGGTGGCGTTTATAATCGCGAATATCGGCACGTTTGGAAATTTGCGCAGGCAAGAAAGAATTTATTGAGATGTGTGTTAACTGATGAACGCGCCTTGGGTGAATGCGGGAAACCTTCGCGAAATTAATTTAGATGAATGAGACCGAGCTAGCGTTTGCCACGATCGCTGAGATCGCGCGTCTCTTTCGCAGCGGCAAACTGTCTCCGGTTGAGCTGACGGAATTGATGCTCGCGCGGATTGAACGATTCAACCCACAATTAAACGTGTACATCACCGTGACGCACGAATTGGCACGCAGGCAGGCGAAGAGGGCGGAAGCGGAGCTGGGAACAAGGGGGAAGCGAAAAACGCGGATCGATCGCGGGCTTCTGCATGGTATTCCGGTTTCGCTGAAAGACAATATTTGTACTGAGGAAATTCGGACTACTGCCGGATCGAAAATTCTCGGCGATTATTTTCCGGAACAGGATGCCCGTGTCGTTACGCGCTTGAAGCGGGCTGGCGCGGTTTTGCTAGGCAAGACCAACATGCACGAGTTTGCTTATGGTGTCACAAATAACAATCCGCACTATGGGCCGGCGCGAAACCCCTGGGACGCGGCGAGAATTCCAGGAGGCTCGAGCGGAGGTTCGGCAGGCGCGGTGGCTGCGGGACTTTGTTTTGGCAGTGTGGGTACGGACACGGGAGGCTCCATTCGGATACCGGCGGCGCTGTGTGGAGTTGCCGGGCTTAAGCCCAGTTTTGGTCGCGTGGACGTCACGGGCGTGATTCCTTTGTCGGTAACGCACGATTGTGTTGGGCCGCTGGCACGCACGGCAGCGGATGCGGCGATTCTTTTTCAGGCTATGGCCGACGGCGGGAATGGCAAAGGAGAAGGTGAACCACACCGTAAGAGTGCAAAAGGAAAACTGTCCAGGCTTCGACTGGGGGTACCGCGAGAATTTTTCTTTGAGGTAATTTCCGGCGAAGTCGCGAAAAGTTTTGATGCTGCGGTTCGATCGATTCGCGGACTGGGAGCAAGAATAAAAGAGGTTTCCATACCGCTTTTGGCGCAAACGGAAAAGGCGGGCAATCGCATTGCGTGGGCAGAGGCCAGTCATTATCACCAGCAATCAGGGTGGTTTCCCGGCCGGGGAGCGGATTATGGCGAGGACGTTCGCTCGCGGCTTGAGATGGGGATGAAAATGTTGGCGGCTGAATATCTTGAAGCGATGGATCAGAGAAGGAGCTTCATCTCGCAATTGCGTGAAGTGATGGAGAAAGAGGCGATCGATGCGTTCATGGTTCCGACCGTTCCGATTGCGGCGCCGCTGATCGGTGAAGAAACTACCCGCGTTGGGCAAATCGACTATCCAACACGGGCGCTTCTGTTACGGCTGAATCGGCCGGCAAATCTGGCTGGGGTGCCGGCGATTTCCGTGCCATGCGGTCTTATCGCGGCGGGATTGCCGATTGGCGTGCAATTCATCGGCGCGGAACGTAAAGAGCGGGTGTTGCTGGAGATCGCCGATATTTACCAGCGTTCGAATCCCTTCAGAGTACCGCCCAATTTCAGGACCTAGCTCGAACCCTTTGCGGCGTAAGTGCGTCTAATGCATTTGTGGGAGAATGGAGTGTGTCACCAGTGTGTTCGGGCGGGACATCGGGCAGGAGTTCGCGATGAACATATTTCACAGGAACGCTAACGTATGAGCGACGTTTCTCTTGCCGGCGCATTTCTAGCCGGCCTGGTTTCGTTTTTATCGCCTTGCGTTTTGCCGCTGGTGCCGGGGTACATCTCCATGTTGTCCGGAATCGGCATGGAACAACTCCGCAAGGGTGAATTGCCCCGCTCCGGACTTTTCAGCTCTTCACTGGCTTTTGTGGCGGGATTTTCCGCGGTATTTATTTCTTTCGGGGCATCGGCCAGCGCGGTGGGATCATTTCTGCGCCAAAACCGAAGTTTTCTGGCGCCCATTGCGGGCGCATTGATTTTGCTTTTTGGACTTCATCTGTTGGGATTGCTGATCAAGCTGACGTTAAAGACGGGACTGATCATCGGAATGGTTTTGGTTGTTCTCGGCGTTATCTCACTGTTACGACATGGGCCGCTTTTTGCGGGGTTTGGCGCGATCCACTTTTTTTCGTTGTCGCTGATAGGTTTTTTTGGTCCGTCGATGGCGCGCTGGCTTAATCGCGATGTGCGGATACAAAGCAAAATCGGACAGCCTGGTGTGTGGAGCGCGTTTTTGTTGGGATTCGCTTTCGCATTCGGCTGGACCCCGTGCATCGGGCCAATCCTTGCAACGGTTCTGGCGCTCGCGGCGGCCAGCGACACTATCGCTCGGGGAATTTTGCTGTTGGCGGTTTACTCCGCGGGACTGGCGGTGCCGTTTCTGCTGACGGCGCTGGGCATCGGACAGTTCCTGCGTTTCTATCAGAATTTTCGCAAATATCTGCACGCTGTCGAAGTTTTCAGCGGGGCACTGCTAATTTTTGTCGGCGGGCTAGTGTTCGTGAACAAACTGACGTGGCTCTCTGGGAAACTAACTTTTCTGAACCGGTTCTCACTTTAGGGCGGCTGGTTTAAGGTCTGGAAATGAAAATGAAAAATGTTGGGGTGATTGTCTTAACGGTGCTGGCTCTAATTGGGCTCACCTACTATGCGGATAAGAAAACGCGGGTATCCAACAATGTAGCAGGAGCATCGCGTACGGATTATTCAGGGGATAAATCCATTGGATTTCCCGCACCGGTGGTCCATTTCAAGGATCTCGAGGGGAAAGACACTTCGCTTGGTGACTACAATGGGAAAGTGGTGTTGGTAAATTTTTGGGCTACCTGGTGCGATCCCTGCCGGGAAGAAATTCCGTGGTTGATTGACATGCAACAAAAATATGCGGACAAGGGATTCACAGTGCTGGGTGTAGCGATGGATGAGGAAGGGAAGAAGGTGGTGGCCCCCTATGTTTCCAACGAGCATTTTGATGTCAACAGTCAGAAGCTGACGATGAATTATCCGATTGTGATCGGAAATGACGACATTGCCGAGAAGTTTGGCGGGCTGCTGGGGTATCCC
>DATHGV010000369.1:0-5364 GCA_035490135.1 Candidatus Methylomirabilota bacterium | reverse complement strand
CGACTAGTTGAATCCATTGATAAAGGTTTGTCGGCATAACTAGATAATAGTTTTGACCCGCACCCGAGTAACACCACTAGCCAGTTATCGGTGTCCTAATTAATACGGTCTTCGTTGGACTGAGTGCGTGAAATGAATGGTCTTAATCCCTAAAAACAGAGGAGAGCGAAAGGGGTTCGAAGAATCCCCTTGCCCTCCCGGGTTGCAAATCTTAAACGCTGATGCCGCAACTAGCAGCCCTTGACGGCGAGCCGCCGAGGGCTGCTGGGGTTAGTTGGCGCAGGCCGCTGGACTCGCGGCGCAGGCGCTGGCCTGATCCAGAAGAGACTGACTCAGGCTGATGAGTTGTTTGGCATTTTGTTCGTTGATGGCGAGGCCGCTGAACTGCGCTTGGGAAAGCAATTGTTTAATTTGGGTGGCCAGGGCATCGCGTTGGGCGGTCCAGGACGCGATGCGATTTTCAAGGCTGGTATAAATTGTGTCGCCTTGGGAAGTGCTTTCGATGGCGTAAGTGGAGACAGTCAGAGTGCTTTGTGCCAGCGAACCGAAAGGCGCGTTAATTTGTTTGTAGATCTGTCCAAGCTCGAGCAGGGTGTGCGAATGAGCGTGCAGGGTGCCGGAGAGCGTGTTCGGATCGAGCATTTCAAGAACGACCCGGCCGTCATGTTGGTAGTCATCAGTCAGGCCCAGCAGATACATCATCGTGGGGCGCACGTCGGTGTGGTCCGTGAAGAAATCGGTGGGCTGCGTCACGCCAATGGGCCGCACGCCAGGCCCAACCATACCGATGAAGGTGCGAGCGATTTCTGGCTGAATGTCCCCGTGATTCCACGCGAAACCGGTGCCCACAATCGGGCTGAGACTGCCGGTGGTCTCGAAGAAGAAGTTTGGATCGCCGAAAAAGGTGAAGGTCGGGTCGCGATTGGGATCCGATGCGGAACTCATATGCAGGAGCTTCTGACCGGTTTTGTCAACGATCGCCCCTTGCAAACTAGGCCCAAGACCGGTGCCGAGCAAGCTTTCCGTCACGCCGGTTTGCGGATTGACGATGTTGAGCATCGCCATGGTTTGTTCAAGGGTGCGGACGGCTGGTGAGCTCGGATCCGGATTGCCTTGTACATAAGTGGTGGCAGCATCGTCGGTGTGGTAGGTGAACGGTGTTTTGACTCCGGCGTTCGCAACGGCAAGATTTAAGTCGTAGTCTAGTTCGCCAACTCCGTTTACTCCGTAAGTGCATGGAATGTTTACGCCGTCGCAATTTGCGGGGCTAGGAGCGGCACCGGAGAAATGGTCGCCTTCATCGGGCGTGAAGATGAAAAGCGTGTTGCTTTGGTCGATTCCGGCAGCCTTGAGGTTGGCGAAAAATGTTCCGAAGGCGGCGTTGTAGTCGCTAAGTTGCTTCACATACGGAGACTCACCGGGACCGAAGGTGAATTCCTTGCTGAGACTGGCGCCTTCATGATTGTCGTGAGCATCCGCGATGTATGCGAACACCACGGGAATGCCTTTCTTCAGCATGGTTTCAACTACCGCCAGCGTCTGAGCCGGTTGCGGGTTGAAGTTGAGCTGGCCGAATCCGGTGATGGGCGTTCCGTTGTAATCCGTGAGGCCGCCGAGGACGGGAATCATGTATTTCAGCCCAAAGAGGGCCTGGTAGCCGGAGTACGCGCCGGGTTCGCCTGGGAGCAAATCCGCTACGGCATTGTTCTGTGGGGTGCAGAGGGGGCTACCGATGGAGCAGTGGATGGCCGCGCCGATGAAATCGTTGGTCTGGGCGGACGTGGTCTCCGAAGCTTGCGGAGAAGTAGCACCGAAAACCTTCTTTACGTCGAAGGGTGCGCGTTCCAGCACGATGTTGGCGGTGGAAAAGGCACCGACGTCGCAACCCGCGCGGGTGAAAGGCACCCACGGAGCCGGTACGTTTTGGCCGGAAGGCGTAGTGAGCGCAAAGGAATTGTCCGCGGTCGCCGGAGTGATATCCGACACCAGGTCAGTCCAGTAGAAGAAGGCCGAAGGAAACAGGCCGGTGCCGCTGGGCCCGAAAACACCGAAGTTATTGGAGACGAAGATGCCGTCGTCGTCGGAATAAAGGCCGGTTTGCGTGGTGAGGATGTCGTTGGCGGTATGTGAGATGAGCACCGCGTGATCGCCGGTATCGAGCGTCCCGTTCTGCTTGATAAAGTTAAGGAGGTTAGGCATTTGCTCCAGGTCGGAAGGCACATTGGGGTTGTCACGGGTGAAGTGGACATTGTCGAATTCCACGTACACCACGTGCTTAATTTTTCCTGACGGGGAGTTGAGTCGGCACTGGGCATGTGCTGACCAAGTGAGACCGAGGGCAAGCAGCCCGCAGCCGAACGAACGAAGAAAAAGTTTTATTCTAGGCATTCCTGTTCCTCCAGAGTGATTCGTTTGAACAAGCTCAATCGAATACGCGGCTTTCATGACGCTTAGGGCAATGGATTGTTAAAGTTCGTCGCATATGGGGCGCCAAGATGAGTCTGCGTGTTTCGTCCTGACGTGCTGGGTTGGCCGCTGCGCTTGAACTTCAATAGATCGGCTGAATACCGCGCCATCCGGTACAGGAGTATAAACGGAACATTACCTGCAATCCATGATGGAATCGCAAGGGACACTTAACGGATGATGCGGCCTCAAGCTGAGGGGAATCGGGCTGCGTGTATTGTCCGCCTTGAGCTTGAAATTACCTGCCGGTAGCGCGGCTGCAAGGATGCGACGTTACTATGCCGGCCATCGTTAAACCTGCGTCCATCAGTTGGACGGAAGTATTCAAGCGCACCTGGAAAGAAGCGGACGAAGATGACGTGTTCGGGCGCTCCGCTCAGCTTGCGTATTATTTCTTCCTAGCTTTGTTTCCGCTTTTGATTTGCGTCATTGCGGTATTGGGAGTCTTTGCCGGCAAAGGCGCGCACGTTCAAGAGGCGGTGCTCGACTTTCTAGCAAGCGTACTTCCTGGTTCGGCTTCCACGTTAGTACAGAAGACCCTCAGCGAGGTTGACCAGGCACATGCCATTTCAAAATTGTCAATAGGGCTCTTTTTTTCTCTGTGGTCTGCTTCAGCCGGAATGTCCGCGATTATGGATACGTTGAATGCGGAATATGAAGTTCATGAGGGTCGCTCCTTTATTAAGAGAAACGCGGTTGCTCTTGGACTCACGCTGGCAGTCGCGGTTCTGCTGATCGGGGCAGTGGCTATCGTGCTGGCCGGCGGGCCCACGGCCGGGGCGTTTTCGGGCGGGATCGTGAAGATGGTCATCAAAATGGCGCAGTGGCCGGTCGCCATCACTCTGGTATTGCTTGGCTTTGCCTTAGTGTATTTTTACGCGCCGGACGTGAAGGAGCAGAAGTGGCACTGGATAACGCCGGGGGCTATCGCTGGAGTGGCTTTGTGGTTGGCCGTATCGTTTGCGTTGAAAGCGTACCTACACTTTTTTGACAGGTACAGTGCGACATACGGATCGCTCGGCGCGGTCATTATTCTCCTATTGTGGTTTTACGTTTCGGGTGCTTCGCTGTTGTTCGGCGCGGAAATTAACTCGGTGATAGAGGACGCTGCTGCTGCGGAGGGCCAGCCAGAGGCAAAGTTAAAAGGTGAAAAAGCCCCGAATATTCAGGGTCCGCAAAGCAAAGCCGAGAAGAAGGCGAGCCGAGCGTCAGCCTAGCGAGGCAGGACCGGCATCAGCCCTTCGCGGTTGAAAGGGCGGGCGAAGTTTCCTTGGGGTCAGCTTCCACGGTCACTTCCACTTGGGCGCCGGGCTTTAACTTAACTGCCTTGCCCTTATCATCTTCCAGGGCATTCTCAATACGGATTTCGCGATATAGATGATCGGCGCCTTCAATGGCGATTTCGGCCATTTCGGGCTCATGCGGGACGCGCGGTTCGATGATTTTTTGTACAACTCCAGGTTTGGTGGTCTTCGGTTTTTTGGTCATTTTGCCTCGGGCTGCTCCGAACAGTCCGATATGTTAGCACGCCATTTTTGTGGCGGAAATGAGCATTTGCGCGCGGCTGGTGGGGGTTTTGCATGGTCTCGTTCGGGGTCGCTGGAGCGTATCTAAGACCGTAACAAGTTTTGGTGTGAGCGCTTGCTCATCCACTCCTGATAGAGCTGAACGTTGAGCGGAGTATTTTTGTCGCGCAATTGCTTCAGGAAGGCCAGGCGCGCTCTGGCCTCCGTAGCTGAAGTTTTTGCGCCAGCATCCGACTTCCGCTTTACAAGCTCGATTCCCACATCGGGCGCCTGTACACGCGGACGACCATTAAGAAAATCGCCAAACGCTACAGCTGCAGAGATTTTAAATGGCGATTTAAAATCCTTACGCGCCGCCGCGATGCGTTCCTTCAGAGCGGCCAACGCCGCGGCAACACGCTCGGGCGTGTAGTGCGGCAGCTTGGATCCTGAAACGGTTTGCCCCGCGGGTGTAGTGAACCATTCACGGGCACCTTGCGCGCCTTTTACGTAGCCTTGCATTTCCATGATGGTGATTACTTTGGCGGCTTCGCTTGCGGGGATGCCGAGCGTTTCGGCCAGGTCGCGGGTCGTCCAGGTCAGCAGCCCTCGCGTGTCTTTGAGAAAACTCATCACCGCCGCTGCCGGGACTGACGGCATGAGATCGCCTGGTGTTTTGGACTTGCTGGTAGCCATATTTATTTGCGAACGGCCTTTTGCAAGACTTAATAACTGATGGTGCGTAAATCTTCAGCGGAAATGAAACAAATTCCGCGCCACAAACCACAAATTTGCCGGCCGTTCCGCCAATCGCCGCATAAACCAGGTATACCAATGGATGCCGTAGGACACCAAAACTTTTGAACGATAACCCTCGCGCGCGAGGCGTTCCTGCTCACCGCTCTGGATGCCGTAAAGCATCTGCACTTCCACGCTGGTCTTAGGAAGTTTGTTGGCGGCCGCAAATTCTGAAATTTTGCGCAACAGTACCATGTCGTGCGTGCCAAACGCCGCGCGGATTTTTGGCTCGGCCTTTTTTGCGAGAAGCATTTCTTTCGCGAGCAGAAAATAGTTTTCATCCACGCGCGACTTATCCGGGAACGCAATCTCAGGCGGCTCGCTGTATGCCCCTTTTACCAGGCGAATCGATGGCCGCAAAGATAGCAGGCTCGCCAGATCGTCTTTAGTGCGATGTAAGTAAGCTTGCAGGCATAGACCCACGTTGGGAAACTCGCCGAGCGCGCGCCGGTAAAGTTGCAACGTGGCATCCACGCAATTGCTGGCTTCCATGTCGATCCATACCACGCGCCGCGGATCCTCCTGCCCGCTGATAGTTTTCAAATTGCTGTAGCAAAGCTCGGGAGACAGGTCGAGTCCTAACTGTGTGAGTTTT
>DATHGV010000368.1:0-4755 GCA_035490135.1 Candidatus Methylomirabilota bacterium | reverse complement strand
ATGAACAAAGACCAATTTTCGATCGCTGATTGTTGGCCGTGCTGACGCGATAACTAGTGAATACCACTGTCGTTGCTGCCATTTTGTTCGTATGCCTCGTCGGCGTCGCGTTGCTTGGAAGACGGGTGCGTCGCTACCTTCCCGAGGAGCATCTAAGCGCGGACTCCAAGGACGCGGTGAAACTGGCCATGGGCCTTGTCGCAACCATGACCGCGCTACTCCTGGGGTTGCTCGTAAGCTCGGCCAAGGGCACCTACGACACCGTGCGAAATGAAGTGATGCAGATGGCCTCTAAGGTCGCGTTCCTCGACCGGGTGCTGGCCCTTTACGGACCGGAAGCGGCGGACGCGCGCAGCGAGTGTCGCGACGCCGTCGCCGACGCGGTCCGGCGTATGTGGCCGGGAGAGAGAGGCGGGTCTGCCCAGTTGGCGCCCAACAAGCAGATGGGTGACGCGTTTTACGTCGCCGTCCACCGTCTCTCACCGCACGACGACTCACAACGCGCTCTCAAGACAGAGGCGGTGAACCTCATGGTGGAACTCGGCCAGCTTCGGTCGTTGTTGCAAGCGCAGGCGATTCCGTCCATTTCGAGGCCGCTGTTGATCGCACTCGTCTCCTGGCTCGTGGTCATCTTCCTTGGCTTCAGCTTGGTCGCACCCCCCAACGCCACGACCACTCTCGCCTTGGTCGCCTCCGCGTTCTCGGTCGCCTGCGCCGTTTTTCTAATTTTAGAACTGGATCATCCGCTTGCCGGCCTGATCCGGATCCCCAGCGAGCCGATGGTTAATGTCTTGAACCAGCTCGCGAAATGAGGCCGCTAAGAATACGCCTTTTGTTTTTGAATGCGGCGTACGACTGCAATGTCGAGGCCGGATCAATTGAGATGGTTGCGCTTCAAGCGCAGTAATTCATTGACCGGCTCACCCGCCGTGCGCTCCGCCACGCGGACGTATTGGACCAAGGTCCCATAGGCAGAGCCCGCGAAATCTCCGAAAATTGTCCATCTTCGGAGAAGAAAAACAGAAAGAAACCACGTTATGACAAAATCAATCCCGACCCTTACGCTCACGCAAAGCGGACTGCTCGCCGTCTTGCTGCACCGCCAGCGCTACGCAGTTATCGAGGTGGCCCAGCGTCACGCACACCGCCAGCACATGCGTGCCGCCTTTTGGAGTGCCCTCACTTGGCCGTGGCGCGCGCGCCGCACTTGAATCTTTCACCAGGCCAATTGCCATGTATCACCAAATCCACACCTACACCGAGCTCCAGCAACAGATTCACGACGACCTGCGGATCCAACATCCCGAATGGATCGAGCCAAATGGCGAATCCCCCATGTGTGATTCTTACGAGTCGCGGCTTACCGAGCTGCTCGACACTTCGACGCGAGGGGGGATTCGAAACGCCCCCGCAAATTCTCTCTTGCCGATGAAATCATCTCCAAGACAACCGCAAACCTAAAGGAACCCAAAAACATGAAACAGATACGAGTCTCATTCAAGATAATCAGTGCCACGGCACTGTTAGCGCTGACGGTTGGCTGCGCCAGCACGCAGACCAGCACGCAGAACAGAGAAAGCATGCTGGTAGCCGCCGGCTTTAAGACGGTCACGCCCAAGACGCCTGCACAACAGCAAAAGCTCCAAAAGCTTCCGCCAGGCAAGGTAACCATGATCAACAAAAAGGGAAAAACGTACTACATTTTCCCGGACCCGGCTCAGAACCGGGCCTATGTCGGTGGACCTAATGAGTACCAGGCTTACCAACAACTCCGCACTGAAAAGAAACTTGCCAAGGAGAATCTCGAAACCGCCGAGATGTACCAGGATGCGGAGATGGACTGGGGTGGATGGGGTGGATGGGGCGCAGGTTGGGGACCAATGGGAATGGGGATAGGGGGAGGGCGGTTCTAGAGCCGGAAGATTGCTTAAATTTCACACTAAATAGCAACGGCAGAAACAACAGAGAAACCAAGTATGAAAAGAAACTTAATACATAATGGCTTGTCGTTGCTTATGGCCACGGTTGCGCTTCTCGGCGTAGCCGGATCGGTTGCGGCGGCGGACACGAAACCCAACATCGTCTTTATTATGGGCGATGACATTGGCATGTGGAACATCGGCGCCTACCATCGCGGCATGATGGCGGGGCGAACGCCGAACCTCGACAAGATCGCCAAGGAAGGCATGATCTTCACCGACTACTACGCGGAAGCGAGTTGCACGGCGGGTCGCGCGAACTTCATCACTGGCGAGCTACCGATTCGCACCGGCATGACGACAGTCGGCCAGGCGGGGGCGCCCACGGGGCTACCCGCAGAGGCTTGCACAATTGCCACTGCGCTCAAAGCACAGGGCTATGCTACCGGCCAGTTCGGCAAGAACCACCTTGGCGACAAGAATGAGTTCCTGCCCACAGTCCACGGCTTCGACGAGTTCTTCGGCTACCTTTATCACTTGGACGCGATGGAAGATCCGGCGCACCCCAACTATCCGCAGGAGTTGCTGAATAAAGTTGGCCCGCGCAACATGGTTCATTCCTGGGCGACCACTACGGATGACCCAACCGAGATGCCGCGCTGGGGCAAAATCGGCAAACAGAAGATCGAGGACGCCGGAACGCTTTATCCCGAACGGATGAAGACCGTGGATAACGAGATTCGCGACCTTGCTTTGAAGTTCATCGAAAAGGCTAAAACGGACGGCAAGCCGTTCTTCTGCTGGCTCAACCCGACGCGCATGCACATTGTCACGCACCTCTCGGACAAGTATGAGAAGATGCGCAACGCGGAGAACGGCTGGTCGGAAGAGGAAGCCGGCATGGCCCAGCTCGATGACGACATTGGTTTGGTGATGCAGAAGCTCAAGGAGCTCGGCGTGGACGACAACACCATTGTCGTCTTCACCACCGACAACGGCACCGAACTCTTCACCTGGCCCGACGGCGGCACCACCCCGTTCGCGCAGTCCAAAGGGACGATCTTCGAAGGAGGCTTCCGCGTTCCGTGTATCCTGCGCTGGCCGGGCCGCGTTCCGGCAGACTCCGTTCAGAACGGCATCTTCTCCGGCCTGGACTGGTTTCCAACTTTTGTGGCTGCCGCTGGCAACCCGAACATCACCGACCAGTTGCTCAAGGGTGTGAAGCTCGGCGACCGGACCTACAAGAACCATCTGGACGGTTACAATCAGATGGATGCCATCACTGGCAAAGGGCCATCGAACCGTCACGAAATCTTCTACCTCGGCGAAAGCTCGGTCGGTGCAGTGCGCATTGACGATTACAAGTTCCGCTTCATCGACCAACCCCAAGGCTGGGTGGGTGAAAAGACGCACATGGACGTGCCTTACATCACCAACCTGCGTCTGGATCCATTCGAGCGCATGGGCTGGCCGAACAACGGGACGAAAGACGGGGCGCAACAATATTTCGATTGGTTCAAGTTCCAATTCTGGCGTTTTGTGTTCGTCCAACAGGTTATGGGCAAGGAACTCCAGACCTTCCTGGATTACCCGCCGATGCAGAAAGGCGCGAGCTTCAATCTTGATGCCGTGAAAGCGGAGATGGCGAAAAAGATGGCCCAGGCGGAGGCGGCGAGCAAAGGCACCGGCCAATAACCGGAATGACCTTCAGGGCGGGCGGCTCGCAGGGGCCGCCCGCCTTTTCCTCCGACTGAATCGTCCTTTCGATTGTGAAGCGCGCGCCGCATCCATCCTAAGCTGATGCGGGAACAAGAACCATGAAACCGATAAAGACTCATCGCAATTTAACTCCATGACCAAGCTATCCACCAAGCTCAAGGAGGAGTTCTTTGCGCTGCTCCCACCAACTATCTTTTTTTTCGTGGCTTTGCATATCGTGACGTTCGTTCGCGTGTTGATGCTAAAGGGAACCGGGATTTCGCCGCTGTCTTCGATGTCGGTTGCGGTCGCCGCCCTCATTCTGGGCAAGGCAGTGTTAATCGCGGACATGCTGCCGATGATCAATCGCTTTCCCAACAAACCGCTGATCTACAACGTCGCCTGGAAGACCTTGATCTACCTGCTGGCGGCCACGCTCATTCACTATCTGGAGCGTCTTATCGATTTCTGGCGGCAAGCTGGCGGCTTTGTGGCCGGCAACGAGAAGCTGCTGGCGGAAATCGTGTGGCCGCATTTCTGGGCTATCCAGATCATTCTGCTCGTGCTGATTGTTATGTACTGCACGATGCACGAACTGGTGCGGGTGATTGGGAGGGAAAAGGTGCTGCGGATATTCTTCGGCCCGATGCCTATCCCGCAAGTTTGAGCGATCGAAAGAATACAATAATGAAAACCACACACGCAAAAAACCTCGTCGCCGCCGCGCTCGCTGCCGCGCTGGCTTTCACAGCAAACATCGCTCAAGCCCAAGACCCGCTCCCATCGTGGAACGACGGCGCGGCGAAACAAGCCATCGTAGACTTTGTCCGTGCGACCACGGAAACCGCCGGCGCGAAGTTTGTCCCGCCGGAGGAACGCATCGCCACCTTCGACCAGGACGGGACGCTCTGGGTTTCGCACCCGATGTACTCGCAGGTGATGTACTGCCTGGAACGCGTGCCGGCACTCGCGGAAAAGAAGCCGGAACTCAAGAAGATCGAGCCGTTCAAGACCGTGCTCTCGGGCAATCGTGAGGCGATTGCGAAACTCCCGATGAAAGACCTCGAAAAAATCCTCGTTGCCACGCTGACGGGAATGTCGACAGATGAGTTCCAAGCCGAAGTGAAGCAGTGGCTCG
>DATHGV010000367.1:0-20282 GCA_035490135.1 Candidatus Methylomirabilota bacterium | reverse complement strand
TCCACTGTGCAAATCGATTCCCGAGCCGGTCATATCCACTGCAGGCGTAGTCGGCGATGCGCCATTCAGATAAAGCCCAGTCGAGTCAGGTCCCTCCCCATTGTTGCTGTACAGATCAAACTTCACGGCGACGCTGGGTGTCGTGGTGAGGCCGTACCCTAGGTTCCCGCCGGCTCCACCCAACGCGGCGGTGGATTCGTTTTGCAGCGTAAACGTCAGTCCGTCGGCGGTCTGTGTACCGGCGGAGGTCTGGAAACTGAAATCCGTGGTGAAGTTTTGAATATTCACGGCTGTGGGAAACCAGGCGCTGGAGGCCTGGAATGTGCCGTTGGTAGTTGTCAAAGACAAAGCCGTGCCGCTGATCGTGGCATTCCCGTTCAGCACCATAGAGCCTGACCCGAAGCCACTGCCCAAACCTATTCCTCCCGGGGAGCTGGAGGTGACCGTGAAAGCATTAATTGCGGTGGCGCTTTGCCCGTCAGTGTCAGTAATAACGACATTGTGTCCGCCCACAATGGCAGTCGGCGATATCGAGAGCGTCGCCGTGATTTTTGTCGCAGAGTTGTAGGTGCAGGCGCTGACCGTTAACCCTTGCTCGGAATCGAAATTACAAGCGGGGTTGGGTAGAAAATTGGTGCCGGTAATCGTGACGGAGATATTTGACTGGCCCTGCACTCCGGTGTTGGGACTCACGTTGGTGATTGTCGGGGCGGGATTGGAGCTGCCAGTCTGTACCGTGAAACCATTGGTCAATGTGGAGCTCTGCCCGTCGGTATTGGTTACCGTGACGTTGCGCGAGCCGGTGACGGCGCTCGAGAGAATATTGATATTCGCGGTAATTTGCGTGGACGAATTTTCTGTGCAGGAATTAACGGTGATGCCTGAGCCAAAACTACACGTTGGCGAAGGCAGGAAATTGCTACCGCTCAGTGTCACGCTCAGATTTGACTTCCCCTGTCCTCCAACATTTGGACTGACCGCCGAAAGAACGGGGGCCGGCTCTGTAGCTACCGTAATGGTGCGAACCGGCGGACTCGGGTCGGTATTCCCGGCGGAATCGGTAACCGTGAATGAAGCGGTATAGGTGCCGGCGGTCGAAAATGTCACGGCCCCGGGGTTTTGCAACGAACTAGTAGCCGGGGTCGCGCCACGGAAACTCCAGGAATAAGCGGAAATCGAACCACTGGATGCCGAGCCAGTTCCTGAAAAGGTTACCGATTGCCCAGGGGCAATCACGATGTCAGAAGCGGGACTGGTGATCGTTCCCTTGGGAGGTGTATCTGTGGAAGCTTTTAGAATTTGTACGAATTTGGCTACTGATGGCACTCCGGAAGTATTGATAAGAAAAATCATGTAATAGCCGGGAGGCGCGATATTTCCATTCGGCGGGCCGGTTACATTTAAAACGCCGCTCCCGACGGTAAATGACAAGCCGACCAGGCGTTGATCCATATTGAAGGCATGAGTTACGGAACCGTCTTTCATTATCACTACGGACTTAATGTTCGCCGCATCGGGGGTCTGCACCTGGAAAGAGGTGCCGTAGCCAATCACTCCCGGCGTGACGGAAGTTATCGACGGGCGCGTCGCTAAGGAGCCGCTGGAGTTGTACAAGTACGGTGGCGTATAGATCTCGACGTGCTGTTCGTAGGAACCGCGGGTGGGGTTACCTCCCGCGACCCATACGGTGGCGTCAGGCAGGAGTAACGCAACCGAGTGATAAAGGCGCGCGAAAGAGTTCGACCCAGCGGATGACATCGTATTGGTGGCGGTATCGTAAAGATCGGCCTGGAGTGAGGCGCTGCCGGTGTCTTCATCGTTCAGCGAGCCACCCACGGTGAGAATCTTGCCGTTGGGCAGCATCGTGGCGTTCATTTCAATGCGAGGCTGCGACATCGATGGACCGTAAACCCACGCGGGTGTCGATGCCGATAGATCGATAATTTCGGTGGTGGCCTTGGAAGGATTACCTCCACCAAAAATAATTACTTGTGGTTTGTAACCGTTTGCCGGTGTTAAAGGGAACAGCACCGAGGAACCATAGGTGCGCACGCCCCCATAATTCGTGGTGGCGATCACCCCAGACCAGGTATTCGTCGAAGGATCAAAGGTGCGAGATTGCGTGGTCCAGCCAGAGTAAAAAACTTTGCCGTTTGGCAATAGGTGCATGCGAGGGTAAAGAGGTGGCGTCCAGCCAGCAGTCGCCGGCGCACTCCAACCACCTCCAACCTTGTAGATTTCCACTTGTGAATTTGTGTTTCCGGATTCGTCGAGTCCCGAAAATGTCATTACCCGTCCGTCGCCAAGGACGGTCACCGTGGGATACCAGCGCCCGTGGGCCATGTCCTCCATATCGGCGTATTTTCCAGTTACTGGGTCGTAAATGGATGTTCTCTTCCAGCCGAAGAAGGGATCGTATTGAAGATTGCCGCCCACGATAAATGCTCTACCGTCAGGCAATACGATCATGCCATTGCAGAACATGTCCCAGCTTTGATTCGGCCCGGGTGTCCATGTGTTATTGGAAGGGTCCCATACACCTACCATAAAGGTGGTCTGCGGGGGATAGTTTCCGGAGCCCGAGACAACTAGAATTTTTCCATTGGACAGCAACGCGGTGTGAACCGGGTTGATAGGCATCAACGTCGTGGGTACAGTCTGCCATGTACCTCGTACATTGGCTTGGCCGTGCGCCATTGGCGCGCAAGCGGTGAGCAAAGCAATAGCGGCGATGACCCCAATTAGTCTGCCCGGGCTTGACAGAAGACTTGCGCTCCGACTTTTACTTACACTACCGGTTTCGCGACGCGATTGCCCGATATAAGAACCCATCCCGATAGCTCCCAAGATACGTCGCGGTATTTCGCATGCACATGCAGGGAATCCTGTAAAAAGAACCCACAAACCATTCAGATGTTTTCCAAGCCTTTCGGAAAACACAAAGGACCCCCCAGATCGGCGTGTAGCATTCCAGAGGCCTGAGTAAACGCATTGTAATCAGTGAAGCGTTTTAGGGATTGGGCAACGGGATGCTCATTATAGGAAATCCCGTGCCGTTTAGCAAAAATCCTGGCAAGTGTCGTGCGTGCTACATGGACATCGGATGAGAACCGAGCAGATCCCAGACTCGCCAGAATTCAAGCATCTCTTCTGGCGTGCCGAGGGAGATGCGCAAATAATTCGGCATGGAAGGAATTAGCGGTGCTAACACAAAATTATTTTTGGAATAATGTTCAGAAATTTCCACAGCAGGCCGCATTACGTTTAAACAAATAAAATTGCTGTGCGAATCCAAGGCTCTCAGCATCCGGGCATTCACCTGGTTCATGAATTCCTGACGATCGTTAAAATTTCGATTGGTGCAGCTCTCGATATGCTCCCGGTCCGCAAGAGCCGCCGAAGCTGCAAACATTCCCGCGCGATTCAGCGCAAAGGGCAATGCTTCTCGAACCATTTTTTCCACAGTGGAAGGGGACGTTACGGCGTAGCCCACGCGCGCGCCGGCCAACCCGTAGGCGCTGGAAAACGTTCGGGTAACAATCACGCGAGGATTATCCGACGGCCGGTCTATAAAAGACATGTAAGCGCCAGAACCACCGGCGTAGTGATGGTAAGCCTCATCGATTACCACGTGAAATTTGGGCGACACTTTGGCGAGAAATTCTTCAAGATCCTGGCGCGTCGTGAGCGTTCCGGTAGGGCTGTTGGGGTTGCAGACATAGATGAGGCCGCTGGCGCCACTCTTAGTGGAGTGTTTCAGCATTCCGTCTAAGTCATGCGCATGGTCATTTCGCAACCGAACTTCGGTGACGGTTGCGCCTCTGCTCCGTCCATAGTTCGCGATGAGATCGCAGGTGGGCGTGGCCATGATGAGCGTCGCGCCCGGAGCCAGGAATGCCGAAGCCGCCATTCTTAAAACGTCGCTAGATCCGCAACCAACCACAATTTGCTCCGGCTTAATAATCTGATTAACGCCGGAGGGTGCTTTGCCGTGATAATCCGCCAAAGTTTTCAGGAAAGGATTGGGATCAGGATAACGGCTGGTTTCTTTGGCTGCTTCCTGAAGCACTGCGATCGCTTTCGGCGAGGCTCCGTACGGATTTTCGTTCCGGTCCAGGCGGATTGGTGCCAGGTGTTGCGGGGGCGCCTTCGAGGCCAATAAAGATTCACTGGTGTCCGCTGAGGCGCGTCGCGATGCTAGTAATGAGTTCGCGGCTATTCCCGCGCCAAGCTTCAGCAGATTTCTGCGATTTACAGGCATATAAATAATTGATAACAAGGATATCCTTCCGCGGTCAATTGCCGGAAAGAAGTAGTTGTCTTGAGTCCAAAGGAAAAACCAACCGCTCCACGCGAGGTGGAGACGGTTGGTTCGCTTCGTTAATTCACCGTCAGGGTCAACGGAATGGGCGACAGTTGCAGCGGTTTGCCGCTCATGCTGGACGCAGCAGGCGTCAACGTGAGGGTGTAGGTTCCTTTTTGTGTTCCGGTAGTGGATGGTGGAGTTGGGGTAACCACCGAAACCCCGCTACTGGCGCAACCTGCAAGGCCGTACCCGGCGAGTATCAAAGCCAGCAAGCCCCCAGCGTACGCAAGTCGCCCTGGCATGAAGCCGCCGCTCTGCTTGAGTTGATTCAGCACGAGTAGCGCTGCCAGGCACATGCTCAATATGACCAGTATCAGGTAAGGCGATGGAGGAGGACTCTGGCGGCGATCAGCATTGGGCGCCAGCGAGGATTTTACAGTTGTCACCGTCACGTTCACCGCAGCAGGCGCGCCCGCCGTTAATTGGACGGGATTCGTGACTGTACATACAGTTGTGGCCGGGGCACCAGAGCACGCCATGGTCACGGGGCTCGAGTACCCGATACCTGGTGTGAGTTGCAAACTGAATTGAGCAGTTTGCCCGGCGGTAACCGCGGTGGTCGGGGCTGAGGGCGTAACTGTATATACCGGGCTGGCCGTGCCATTAACGGTAAATGAATGCGGCGAATTGGGAGCATCGTCCGTTATCGTAACCGTCTCCGTGCGAGTACCCACTCCGAGGGGAGCGAAGGTCACGGAGATGGAACAACTCGTATTGGGAGCGATGGCTGTACCGACACAGGGATTTGAGGGATTAACGAACTCCGACACATTCGCGCCTCCGAAGACCATGCCGGAGATATGCAGCGGTGCGGTGCCGGAGTTCGAGATCATAATGTTCGTCGAGTTGGTTGCTGTTCCCTGAGTGCCTGCGACCGCCACCGAAGCCGGTGAAATAACGACAGCTGGAGTTAGTGGAGTCGAAGATATTCCCGTTCCGCTGAGTGCAAAGCTCTGGGGACTGGTAGGCGCATTGTCGGTAATTTGCAGGTTGGCTTGACGAGTACCGGTGGCGGTGGGGGTGAATGTTGTACCTATCGTGCAAGTTGCGTTGGCGGCTACCGCCACGCCAATGCAAGTATTGGAAGCTAGCGTGAAGTCGGCGGCGTTTACTCCGGTGAGGGTAACCGCAGTGACATTCAGGGTAGCATTGCCAGTGTTGGTCACGGTCACAACGACTGGCGCGCTGGTGGTGCCTTGTGTGGTGCTCGGTAGCATTATCGGACTGCTGGGCATTACGGCCACGCCTGGGGTCGCTGGAGCGAGGCTGCTGCCGCTAAGAGCCAGATTTTGTGGGCTGCTTGAGGCGTCGTCCGTGAATTGCAACTTGGCGAGACGTTCTCCGGTACCGCTGGGAGTAAAGGTGACCCCCACTGTGCAGGTCGCATTGACGACTATCGCTGCGGCGGTGCAAGTGTTGGATGCGATTCCAAAATCCGTGGGATTAGTGCCGGTCACGGTGACGCTGCTGATATGCAGAGGCGCGCCGCCACTATTCGTGACCGTAATAGAAATTGGCGCGGTGGAAGTTCCTGTGGCAACGGCCGGGAAGTCGATGGGGCTCGCCGGCGCAAAGCCGACTACGGGGGTGGGGCCGAGAGTCCAGGTCAAAATATTCTGCGTCGCAGTTATGCCGCCGGTGCCACCCGTGAAGCCTGCATAGGCCGTGGTAGCGCCGATGGTTCCAGGAATGTCGATCGTCCACGCGTGAGTGAACGCCGCAGTGGTCACCGTATCGGTGATGGTCATAGTCAGTGACACGCCGTCATACACCATATGCACGTCGAAGACATCACCACTCTGCAGATCTACACCTGAGCCAGTCATGTCGACGAACGGGATCGTGGGTGAAGCGCCGTTGAGGTAGAGGCCCGTCGAGTCTATGCCCTCGCCAAAGTTGCTGTATAAGTCGAATTTCACGGCCACGCTGTTCGGTATTCCGCCCGTGCCGGAGGAACTATCGAGACCATAACCCAGCGGACCGCCAGCAACTCCCAATGCTGCGGTGGAGTTAGACTGTATCGCGAAGGTAAAACCGTCCGCGGTAAGTCCGGGAGTTATTTGAAAAGTGAAATCGGTAACGAAATTCTGGACGTTCACGCGCGTAGCGTACCAAGCGCTGGAAGCCTCAAACTGGTTGCCGTCGGTCAATTCCAGAACCGACTCATTCAGCTGCGCATTGCCGTTCATTACCATGGCTCCGGCGGTGAAACCGGCTTCAAGTTTGACGGTGTTGCCCAAATTCTCCGCAACAGTAAAACCGTTAATCATGGTTGCGCTTTGACCGTCCGCGTTGGTGACGATGACGTTGTGCCCACCAAGTGTGGCGTTCGCGGCAATCGTTAGATTTACGTTGATTTGCGTTGGAGAAACGAATGTGCAGGTGTTAACGGTGCCGCCGAAATCAGAATCGAAATTGCACATTGGCGCGGGCTGGAAATTAGTTCCGGTTAAAGTTACCGTGACGTTTGTCGCGCCTTGAAATTCGGCATTGGGAGTCACGCCTGTCAGCGTAGGTACCGGCAGCGCCGTTCCGGCGACGACGCTAAATCCGTTGGGAAGTGAGGCGGTTTGCGTATCGGTGTCGGTAACTACTATGTTGCGCGTCCCCACGGCCGCGCCGGCCAAAACGTCCACGTTGGCGGTGAGCTGAGTAGCCGAATTGAAAGTACAGGAATTGACGTCGACTCCTGCACCAAAGCTGCAAATGGGGTCCGGCAAGAAATTGGTGCCGGTGAGGACGACGTTTAGATTCGTTTGAGCTTGTGCCCCTGAAGCCGGGAGTCCACCTGTCGTTGCGCTGGTAAGCGTAGGTTGCGGTGAAACAGGCTTTACGGTAATGGTGACCACCGGCGGATTTGGATCTGTTATTCCGGAGTTATCGGTAACGGTCAGAGATGCTTGGTAAGTACCGGGAGTCGAGAATGTCACGGTGCCGGGATTTTGCATGGAACTCTTCGCAGGAGTTCCACCTCGAATTGACCAGGAATATGCAGCAATAGAGCCGAGACCTGAGGCAGTCCCAGTTCCCGCGAAAGTAACCGTTTGTCCCTGATTGATGGTAACCGCCGGCGTGGCCGGACTGGTAATGGTTCCGGTGGGCGGAACATCTGTCGGAACGGTGGAAACCTGCACAAAATTTGCGACCGAAGGCACGCCTGCCTTGTTGATCAAAAACAACATGTAATAGCCCGGAGGTGCGATGTTTCCGCTCGGGGGACCGGTTACATTCAAGACGCCGCTGCCGGCGCTAGACACCAAGCCCACAAGGCGCTGATCCATGTTGAACGCGTGGGTTACCGCGCCGTCTTTCACTAATACTACGGAGGCGATGTTTGCGGCATCCGGGGTTTGCACCTGAAACGAAGTGCCATAGCCAATTACAGATGGAGTAACGCCTGTTATCGTTGGCCGCGTCGCGGGGGTGCTATCGGGATTAAAGAGATAGGCAGGCGAATAAATCTCGACACTGGGTTCATACGTTCCGCGAGTTGGATTTCCTCCCGCGACCCACACAGTGGCATCCGGCAGCAGCAGTGCTACGGAATGATAAAGGCGCGGCACAGCGTTCGCGCCTGCGGAGGACATTTTGTTCGTGACGGGATCGTAGAGATCAGCATTCAGGCTTGCGGTGCTGGAATCTTCGTCGTTCAGCGAACCTCCAACGGTGAGAATTTGGCCATTGGGCAAAATCGTGGCGTTCATCTCGATGCGTGGCGCGGACATCGCCGGGCCGGAAGTCCAAGCCGGAGTCGGGACAGAAAGATTGATAATCTCGGTGGTGGCTGTGGCGGGATTGCCTCCCCCAAAAATCATCACCTTCGGTGCGTAATTCGGGGGGTTCAATGGGAGCAGAACCGAGGAGCCATAAAGTCGCGTTCCACCATAGATGGTAGTAGCAATTACGCCGGACCAGGTGTTGGCGACCGGGTCAAAAGTTCGGGATTGGGTGGTTGATCCGGAATAAAAGACCTTACCGTTTGGCAAAACATGCAAGCGCGGATAGAGAGGCGGGGTCCAAGGGGCGGTGACCGGCGGCGCCCATCCGGCACCTACTGTGTAGATTTCGGTTTGGGAATTCGTGGATCCTGTTTCGTCCAGTCCTGAAAATATCAGAACCCGCCCATCGCCGAGCACAGTGCTGGTGGGATACCAGCGGCCATGGGCCATATCTTCCATGTCTACGAAATTCGGTTTCGGGCTGACGACCGCCGGATTGTAAATGGATGTTCTGTTCCAGCCAAAGAAGGGGTCGTACTGAAGATTGCCGCCCATGATAAATGGCCGGCCATCGGGCAACACGATCATTCCGTTGCAAAACATGTCCCAGCTCTGCGTCTGCGTGGTTATGGTGTTAGTCGCGGGATCCCAGACCCCAACGTTATAAATGGTCTGCGCAGGATAGTTTCCAGAGCCAGAGACCACCAAAATCTTGCCGTTGGACAAGAGCGCGGTGTGAACCGGATTTATGGGCATCTGCGCCGGAACCGTTTGCCATGTGCCTTGCACGTTGGCTTGTCCGTGTGCCGCGGGTGTGTAGATTGCTGCAAACAGTGCCAGAGCTGCAACGACGAGCGAGGTAAGACCAGGAAGCAGTTTATTGCGCATTTCTGAGGCACCGGTCGTTTGAATCGCGGATTGAGGGGTGGCCTCGCGGCCGGGGTCAGACATCACAAATGCCTCCTTGGGTCAACAGCCGGCGACGCTGGCCGACAATGTGTCAAAGTGATTAAAAAGATAGAAAGCTGCTTCCGTCCGAAGACCTAGATCCGTTACCTCCATTACTGCATCGCCGTGGCCACGGTAAGTGGCTTATTTTCAGCGACTCACATTGAGAATTGTCCAGTCATTTTCCAGCTTAGGGAAAATGCGTCGCTCTATGCCTGAGTACCTATCTAGTTGCTATTAAAGACATCGACCGTGACTTAGTTTCGCCTTCGGAGATCTGAACGTCGTGGGAACGATGGTTGGAGCGGGGGGAAGAATTGAGGTAGACGGAATTGAGCTGGAAAATCGTGAAAATCCTGATTTACGCGGGTAAACTACAAAGTGAAATTGCGGGGCTGTAGCTCAGATGGATAGAGCATCGGTTTCCTAAACCGGTTGTCGCGAGTTCGAATCTCGCCAGCCCCACCATTCAATTCTTTGATTAATAAATGTTGTGCATTTGCGGTTACGGTCGCCCTTCATTTCGCCTCGCCGCGCGCTCGCGATTTTTGGCGCACCAATTTGGTTTTGAGGCTGACGGATGTTTGAGATGAAATGGGCAGACACACACTCCACGGAAGTGATCTGCCCATTTCAGTCTAGCTATAAAGAATCAGCTATTTGTGGCCTGAGTGGGTTATACGGGCCAAGATGTCGCGCCGGCTGTCGAGCACCGAGGCAGCCGCAAATTCCTCGCGTTCCGCGGGAGTCCACTTGCCCATAGTGGCGTTGATGGCATTGGCCCACTTGTCGATGCCTTCGGCATTGGGATAGGTGATGACGAGGCAGCGGGTGGACGGTGCGGAAGTGTTTACATACTGTTCGTCGAGGCCGTAGTAGGTAGCCACGCCCTGCTTGAGTTGTTCCTCAAAGGTGGGCACGAGCATCTTCTTGATCACAGCGGTGTAATGTTCCGGTTTGTCGGGCTTGGCCGATGAGCAGACCACGCGCAGGTAGGTTGGTGTACCGGTACCGGGATGGTACATCCTCGTTTGCATCAAGTAGTCTTCGTGCTTGGTGGCTGCGATTTGGCCGGGCCGTGCAGGGCTCTTGCGAATTTCGTCGAGCACTTTCATGAGCCCAGCGATGCTGGTGGACGACCACGCCGCGCCGTGGGTATATCCTTCCGGGGTGTGGACGACCTGCTCAAAGGTGGACCAACTCATAATCGAACCGTCGGCTAATGACTTTTCCAGAACTGGAATGACGGACTTCTCGCTGTCCTCTGAGTATGCCGCCCAATTCGCGCGGGGGATTTGGAACTGGCTCACATAGGTGTAAATGATCGGCGTCGATTCCGTTTGAGGAATAGCCGCCGGAACCAGCGTCACTACCAACACAAACACAAGCAGGCCCGTTATCCGCATCTTCATTATGATGTCCTCCTGGACTGGCTGGCAGGCGGGGCGGCGCGCAATACGATTGGAAAGCCGTTCTATCGTCACTCACTCGCAAGTTCGCGGATGGCGAGGAGACGGCGTTCTGTATAGTGGGTAACCTTTTGAGTATCGGGCTTGCGCCCAGCACCGACCAGTGTTGCGCCGACATTATTCCGCAACTCTATCCTTGTCAACGCAATTCTCAACGCCTTGTTTTGTTCAAAACAGAAAGATATCGACGCGTGTTTCTCTATGGGAGTGGGACCGTCTGGCATATTTCTTTCGATCGCTCGCTTTCCTTGCCTTTGGGATCGATGGAAGTGACCACGTAACAATATCTTTCTCCGCCCTGGACCGTGGGGTCATCGTAGCTGTTGGTATTCGAGGTGCCCACCTTTGTAAACGTTTCGATCCTATAGGGCCGACGATAAACGTTATAACTGACGGCGTGCGGCGCTTGTTCCCAATTGATCGTAATTTTGTGGGGCTTAGGAGGTTGTGCGGGCTGCTGACTGCGGGTCGGACGCAAATACAAAATTAAGGCGAGCAAAATTCCAACCGTCGCCAAGGCAATCGCCGAGCGTTTGAGTTTAGTCATTCGTCTCCGCGTTATAAATTCTTCGCAATTTAATAGTAAGCCAGTTTTGGTTGATGATGCTTCGTCTGGATGATAGTTCGCCTGGATAATAAACGAAAACCCGCCCGCCAAAGGTCGCAATACCACAGCATTTCTTTCCAACGTAGCGGACCTGACGGGGCCGTCCGCGACCGGCCAGTCCGGCTCATATGGCGATGCGGCAATCGCTTCGTAACGGTTCAGCCTCGCTGCAAAGCGCCGTGCTAAAGTACACTTTCGCCGCATAATCCCCCAAGATGATGGAATCACAAAAAATCGGGCGTTACGAAATTATTGAGGAGAAGGGCCGCGGAGCCATGGGCGCGGTGTACATCGCGCGCGATCCGGCGATGGACCGCATCGTGGCGCTGAAAACTATCCACTCACTCGCGCTAAGCGGGCCGCAAGCCGAAGAATTTCGCGAGCGCTTTTATCGTGAAGCGCGGGCCGCAGGAGGGCTTTCGCATCCAGGTATCGTGACGATATTTGACGTTGGCGAGCAAGATGGCGTGCCGTACCTGGTGATGGAATTTATCGAGGGACGCACGCTAGCGGAGGCCGCAAAAAACAGCCAGCGATTTACCTTCGAGCGCGTGTGCGAGATTGGACAGCAAGTCGCGGAAGCGCTCGCTTATGCGCATAAGCATGGGGTGATTCACCGGGACATCAAGCCCGCCAACATATTGCTGACTTCGCAGGAAAAATATGGCGTGGAGCGCCCCAAGATTACCGATTTTGGTGTGGCCAAACTCGGAGCCGCACAACTCACCTCCACCGGGCAAATTCTTGGGAGTCCGGCGTTCATGCCGCCGGAACAATTTACCGGAGCGCCGATTGACGGACGCAGTGACCTATTTTCTTTGGGCGTGATTTTGTATTGGATGGCCACCGGAGAGTACGCCTTCACGGGCGAAACGATTACGGCGGTTTCCTACAAGGTGGTGCACACCGAAGCGGTGCCGCCTCGAAAACTGAATCCCGCGGTGCCTGCGGCCTTCGACCAAATTATTTTGAAGTGTCTGGCCAAGGCGCCGTCCGACCGTTACGCCACAGGCGACGAGTTGGCTCACGACTTGGCGACGCTACGAACGGGACGCCCCGCTACAGAATTGCAGGCGCCTGTCCCCACATCGGTTCCCGCTAATTCCCGCACCGCCATGGACGTGACTCTGGATTCGAACCCTACAGCGATACCGAGCACCCAAGCTGCCCAGCAATCTAGCGCTGTGCCGGTACCTCCGAGAGCTGCGTCTCTGAAAAAGCGAACTGGCTGGATCGGAACGACCATCGGCTTGATTTTTGCCGCGTTACTTCTCGCGGGTGGCTGGTACGGCTATGCGAACCGCGAACGCATCGCGGCAATTCTCGATCCCAACGGCGGGCCGGAACCTGTAGCTGACACAAGCGCGTCTGAACCTACGCCCAAGTCCGACAGAACCGCAACGCCGCCGAATCGCCAGCCGCGAAACGAAAACTTGAATAAGCAGCCGGGCAAGAGCGGCGCCCGGAATACAACGGCTCCGAGGACTACCGTTTCGGCTCTGCCTCCTCCTCCGCGTGTGGACTTCGATCCGAAACAGTTGGATCCCAACGCCAACGCAAAGTTAAAAATTGAAGCGGATCACTTTCCCGCCAATGTAGCGTTCACGGTGGAAATGGGCGGGAAGGTTTATTTTGAACGGGGAGGAAACAATAACCAGCAGCTGTTTGACGACCTGTACGTTCCGCCGGGAGTCACGGAGTTTCGTGTGATCGCCGGTGAAGGCGCAAATCGAAAAACTTCCAACATCGTGAGCGCCGAATTCAAGCCCAAGAAAAAGAAAACCCTGCGTATTGAATTACGGACCCAAGGCCAGAAAAGTGGTTCATCAGTGCCGTCAGGGGTCTATGCCGACTCTCAAATTGTGGTGACCCTCAAGTAAGTCCTCGAATTGCTCGTCTCACTCTGGTTACACAAGCGTTCGAACGATGTGTGCGCTTGGCGCAAGGTGACTGCGGCGTTCGAATGCTGCTATGTCGGCGCCCCGACAATTGCACAAAATGTCGACGTGTCGACAATTGCACAAAATGTCGGCGGTCGACAATTGCACTTCTGACGCAAAATAGTTTCGACATAAAGAAAATCTTGTTGTGAATCAAAAAAACGTTGTTCCACGTGAAACGGATTGCGTTCGAACGCGAGGGTATTCGAATGAAGGATCGCTTCGAACGGTGGTGGCATTCGAATGCTGTGCATTCAGGAATGAGGGACGGAAGCGAATGTTTCGTAAAAGACATGTCCACATTGGTCCCGCAGAGCTAACTATGGGCCCCAGCAACGCGCTTTCGTTCTACGGTAAGGATAGACACGTGCATGGGGGTATTGGGGGCGCGTGCGTCGCGGAGCAGTTAATTCCCACCCGATTGAAGAACGGAGCCTGCAGTGGTTAGAGTTTTATCATCGATCGATAAATATGGCTACGTCGCAAAACAGCAATCGCCCGTAAAGGGAGTTGCTATGGATGCAGCACCTAACCTTACGGCCGTAGAAGGCGACAAGCTCGCGAATATACGCGGCGCATTGCTGAATTTTTATTTACTTCTGCGATCTCAACGGCTTTATGAATCCGATCACCCGCAACGAATTGCCGCTTTGAGATTGGCTTACGATTCTCTGCACTCCGTGGTGGAGCGTCATAAACTCGAGTTGCAGGCGATGCGCGATGGGTTGGCATTCTCGGCGCTCGGCGACGGTTTAATACCGGACGCTACAGGCGAGATGCTGGCGCTCTCGAGCGCGTTACGGCAGGCCGGGATCCGAAGAATTACGTTCCTGCCAAAGGTTAGCCAGGAGGAAGTGGACATTCTCGCTGAGCTCATCAAGGTATCATTGATGACGCTGGGGCCGACGAGCACTGCTCAGATAGCTGCTCAGCCATCTGGTGAGGCAGACGCGAAAACAGCGGATAACGAAGCCGTGGGCGCACGAGATGCCTGGTGGATAAAGAGTTTCGCAGAACGAGATGTGGAAGGGATTCTGGCTAACACGCAAGTGGATCGTAAGGTAGACACACTTTTGACCAGCTTGATTGCCACGCTGGTAGCTTACGGGGGCCATTCTCCGCGCATTGGTTCCGAAAACGCCGTGCGGCTGCCAGGTTTTGACGACCTCATTGCGACATTAAAGCTTCTGGCACGCATCACTCTTCCGCTCGAACCGGCGCGCGACCTTTCGCCCGAGGCCGGCGCGCGCGCGATTCACGAAGCTATGGAAGCGACGAGTCACGATACCGTGCGGCTGTTGCTTAGCGCGATCTCGCAATACTCGCCGGAAGAGGGTGAACTGCCGCAGTTATATGTGAAGCGTCTGGCGGAGAGCTTAGTTTTTGAATATTTGCTTGCGGAATTCTCGGCGGGCTCGTTGACACCGGTTTTGGTGCGGCCGACGTTTGATCGGCTGGGCGAAGTGTTGGTGACAGCCGGAAAGTTTCCGGACGCGGCGGCGGACGCCGGCGGTAGCCGGACTCCTGCGCCTTCGATGACGCAATCGTCGTTGGCGGCCACGTGGGCTGCGGAAAGTTATCGCGAAAGATTGGTGACGCGCTTCTGGCTGGAGCTCCCGCCGCGCGAAAAGTCTTTAGTGTTACGTGGGCCGGATTTGTGGAGCGTGCCGGTGTTGGCGCTGCGCCAAACATTGGGAAATCTCGCGGATGCCGGCGCGGATGCACCGCGCCGCGAAGCGCGCCACATCGTTTTGAATTACGCCCGACGGCTGGAGCATCAGGATTCCCGCGCCCGACAAGCAGTAGCCGCGGGGCTCAATGAATTGTGGCCCATCATCGAATCGCTATGGCCCAACCAGTTGCCGGAAGATTTGAGCAAGGGGGCGTTGGCCGCACTGCGAATCGAACGCGAGCCGCAAACGGCTTCAGCGCTGGTTACATTCATCGAATCATCGAGCCACCTCGCAGTGGTACGCGGAGACTATGAAGGCTTTGAAGCGATCGTTCTGACATTGGGGCAGCCGTTCCGTGATTTCGACCACGGCAATGTTTCCGCATTGGCAAAACGGCTCTTCGCTCAGGACCGCCTGTTCCTGCTGGTGGATGCCGGACTTTCGCACCGCGCCCTTGACCCGGTATTGCCCAGATTGCTGGAGCGCGATCCTGATAAATTGCTGGACCGCCTTACCATCTTGCTCGCCGAAGAACTCGGCGGGAGCTTGTTGCCAGCCATGGCACGTCTGATACGAACCATTGGCGTGCCGATCTTGACGATCCTGGAGACGCGTCTTTACGAAGCTCGCCCGCAGCGCGTAACCGCCGCCATCAAATTGCTTGCTACCGCAGACCCGGACCGATTGCTGCGCGGCCTGACACGCGCTCTACCCAGTTGGGAATGGAATATGCAAGATTTGGCGATCAGCGAGTTATCGCGGCCGACAAACGCTCCCCACGCGCAGACTGCCGCGTTCGTATTTGCCAACGTGCTTATCAATGCTCATCCGCTGGTCGTTCCCATGATGATCGATCAGATCGGGCTCAGTGGCGAGAGCTCAGCGATTCCTCAATTGATGGAGATTGCCGCCGGCGAACACACTACGCTGCGCGACCAGTTCGTGCGCATTAAAGCAATTGAAGCGCTTGGGCGGTTAAGAGCTACGGAGTCCATGCAACTGCTACATCTGCTCGCCGAGCGGCGCAGCGGAATAGCCTACGCGGAACCCTCCGGTTTGCGAACAGCGGCTCAGGACGCCTTGGCGGCGATCGAAGACCGTGCAACGTCGGCATCCGCGCGAGCCACGTTCGATGCTCCGAGCGCGCACGGCGTGGTGTACGCCGTTCCGCGACGGTACACACGGGTGCCCCTGGATGCGCCTCTGCGCGCGCAGGTTAGCGCCAAAGCGGCCGGAGCTACCCTGGCACGAGTGAAGACTATCAGTCTCGGCGGAGCTTACCTGGAGAGTTCAAAAGCCCTTTCTGTGGGAGAACCGGTGCAGCTGGAAGTGCGTTCCGGCCTGGGCAAAAAAATTCATTGCACCGCGATTGTCCGCAACAGCACTCCGGGCGGTAACGGAGTGGAATTCGTGCACATGAACGACGAGGATCGCAACAAATTGCGCAAGTTGGTGCTGCGCAAAATGTCGGGTTAGTTTCCTTTTGGCGTCACAGCTACTGATTTACAAACCAGCCTAGATTTAAAAACCAGCGCCCCCGCTCAAAACCCTGCCGGTGAAAAATGGTTCTCGCTTAGCTACAGGATATTTGGTAGGTTGATGCCACGATTACCTTATCGACGGTTCATGGGTAAGGTGCGTAGTTTGTTTTGTCCCCGGCTAGTGCACCTTCCACCCGAGGTGCTTTCAACACGAGGTGTTACATGCTGCTGGCTATCGCGGGAATTCTCCTTATCGTTGGGCTTTTGGGATTGGCTGCCTTCCTCTGTGCTAAAGAATGTGGTAAGGAACAAGTAGAAGACTTGTTGGGTGATGGACAGGTAATCGGCAGGCCGTCGGCCCGCCGTGCACACTCGAACTGAGTCGCTCAGGGCGGCAGAACATGCGCGCTGAAGTAGCCAATTCGCACGCTCCGCTAGGTTGGAGCCGAAACTTTGTTTTAATTTTGCCCCTGCTGTTGGCGCTCATGCTGGGACTGTTCGCGGTCAGCGCTACGCCACAAGCCAAACACACCAGTTCCGCTTCTTCTTCTGCAACCTCAAGCAATCTGAACGCGTTGGTGCGCGATATTCTTCAGAATGAACTACGCGCCCAGGCCGACGATCACTCCTTGTGGTGTTACCGCAAACTTACAGACAAAGATGGCAAGCAGCAATTGTTTGCCGCTTGCCAGACAAAAACGTTGGAGATTGATCGGCTGATGGCCGTCAACGGCAAGCCTCTGACCGAGCAGCAATGGAACCAGGAGAATCAGCGCATCGAACGACTTTTGAACAACCGCTCTCAATTGAAGAAAGAAAAGCAGCAGCAGCGCGAAGACGGTGAGCAAGCCACTAATCTGCTTAGAATGGTTCCTGACGCGTTTCTGTTCCAGCAAGAAAGTAACGAGGGAAACCGTATTACGCTGCACTTCACTCCCAACCCCGCGTTCCGCGCTTCCGGGTCGTCAGAAATGGTTTTTCACCACATGGAAGGAACTTTGACGCTGGACGTCAAACAAAAGCGCTTGGTGGAAATCAGCGGCCGCTTGAACAGTGAGGTTAAATTTGCAGGTGGCCTTCTGGGGCATCTTGATAAAGGCGGCACGTTTTACGTGAAACAGCAAGAAGTCGGGCCGGGCTGTTGGGAAATGACACGCATGGATGTGCAGATGAATGGGAAGGCGCTTTTCTTCAAGACGATTTCAGTGCGCACAAGAGAGATTGATACTGATTTTTATGCCGTGCCCGCGGCCGCGTCCATCCAACAGGTAGCGGCGCTGACCAACGAAAGCGGCGAGAAAAGGCAGATTCGCGAGCAAAGGTAACCTCACACTTTTTTCCGCTGGTCGTCATTCTTTTTCTCCTTCCCGAAACTATTTTTTGTTTTAGCGCGGCCTTTCTTCTGCAAATTTGCATTGGATCGACAACCAATCTCGCAATTTGCTGCTTCGGAAGCCGCAGCTACGTTACGATTAACTTTATTCCAGCAAATGGAGTTGTGATGAACACGGATTCGTGGACTATTGTCGTTGGAACGGTGGCCGGTTTTTGCACTACGTTCGCCTTCGTACCGCAATTAATTAAAATCTGGAGGCAGGGTGGCCGCGATTTGTCGTATGGCATGCTCGCACTGTATTTGATTGGAGCAGTTCTGTGGTTCATCTATGGAGTTTTATTGCACGCGCAAGCCGTCATTATCACCAACTTCGCCACAGCCATCGTGATTGCGCTGGCCACCGCAATGAAAGCCTGGACCGCGAGACGCGACTTCGCTAGAGCTTCAATCGGGGAAGCGACCCAGCGCCGCTGAAGTAGCGATGACAATAGATTTGCGATTTGCCCTGAATGATGAGGTGTCCTAGCACGCCCAGTTTTTCTCCCAGTTTTTCTCTCTGCGCCATTGCTATAAGATAAGTACATAGGTTACCTGCACGTAACAGGAGCACGAATGACGGTTGTGGCCATCACGATGGGGATTCTGGTTGTCGTTCTGGTGGTTTGGCTGCTGCTGCACAGCACGCAGGCCGAACGCAAGAGCGCCGTACTGGAATCGCAGATGACCGAATTGCGCCATGAACTGCAGACTATAGCGACGGCACAAGCGCAAAGCAGCGGGCAAATCTCCGCCATCGGCCAAACCGTCACGCAGCGTCTCGAAAACGTCACGAAAGCGCTGCAGGATGGGGTAGCCAATTCCGCCACGATCGCCACGCATGGTCAGACGGCCATCGCTACGGAGCTAAAAAACGCGCGCGAACAGATGGGCCAGATTCAGAAACAACTGGGCGAGTTTCACGAGTTGAGCCGTAACGTATCGTCAGCGACAAAATCGCTCGAAGATATTCTTGGCGGCGCCAAAAGCCGCGGCATGCTCGGTGAAGTAACGTTGGAACGCCTGCTGGAAGATTGCTTGCCGCCATCGCAATTCTCTTCCCAACACCGGTTCTCTTCGGGCGAGATCGCCGACGCGGTGATTTTCCTGCGCGACAGCAAACTGATGTCCATTGACTCCAAATTTCCGTTGGATGCATTTCGTCGTATCTCCACCGACGGCGATGACGCCAGAAAGCAATTTGTTACCGCGGTAAAGGGTCACGTGGATGCTATCGCCAGAAAATATATCGTGCCCGGAGAGGGCACGCTGGATATGGCGCTGATGTTTGTGCCGTCGGAAAGCGTTTATTACGAATTGCTGATGCTGGCGGACAGCAAGGGCCAGCAATTGGACAGCTATTGCCGCAGCAAAAAAGTTATTGCCGTTTCGCCTAACACGCTTTACGCGCATCTGTGCGTCATCGCCATGGGCTTACGCGGGATGCAGATCGAGGAAAATGCCACGCGGATTTTTTCAAGCCTCTCTGGAATGCACAAGCAGATGGAAACTTTCACCGATGTGTTCGAGAAGCTCGGGACGCACATCAAAAATTCGCAGCAGTGTTACAACGACGCCGACAAGCGCCTGGAGAAAACGCAAAACACGCTGGACAATTTGCTGGGCACCAGCTCCACGCAAGCCGCGCTGGAGGTGCAAGACACTCTGGCCCTGCCTATTGATTCCACTAACGTAACCGCCGCAGCAAAGAAAGGCGCGTAGATCCAATCGCGCCTCAAAACCCGAGTTTTCAACCACTCTTTGACCCGATCTATTTTTTAATTCGGAAACCACCTAGTGCGCCGGTTGCGGCGACTTCGCCGTGGGATGCGCGATCACCGGAACCAAGCGAATCGAAATAAGAAAACTTCCCCGTTTGCGTCCCACCACCTCGAAGTGCGCAGCATTGTCCGGGCCACCCGAGGACAATTGACGCACCGCATCGCCGCCTGATAATTCAGCAATGTCCGGTGCAAGGTTTTTAGCCTCCAGCGCGATCTTGGCCCCCGTGCCGCGCACGCTGACGGTCAGCCCGCGATGTTCCCCGGGCGCGAGCGCGGAGGAGTCGGCATGCAAGGCCAATTCAAGAAAACTTATATTGAAGGTTGGAAAACTGTTTTTTCCGCAGCTGATTTTAACGGGGGCGAGTCCTGGTTCCAGATCGGCGGGCGGCAAAACGACGAGAGAAGTAGCCGAGGAGGCCAGCACAATCGCCGGTAGCCCGCCGATGGTTACATTATTCGCATCGGCGTCGCCGCAAAACCCGTGACCGAGAACATCGAAGCGATCGCTGAGTGAGGCGATGCGCGGCACAGAGTTTATCTCCACGAGTGAAAGTTCCGTCTCGGTTGGGGCAACAATGGTAGTGGGCACCCGCCCGCGTCGTCCCTCAATGGCGCCAAAAATCACTCCCGGAATCAGCGGCGCCACCAGCAAGGCACGCCCGGTTTTGTCAGTGGTCAGGCGGTCTCCGTTGGAAAATGCCACGGTAACGCCGGGAGTCAGCCGCCCATTCACATCCAGCACTGCCAGCGTGGCGCGCTCTCCAGAAACAATTCTGTGTGGCAGCAGCAAAATCCGAGCACCCGCAGGATTGGGGGCTTGCTGCGCAATCGCTCCGCAAGCAAACAGTAATGCACAAAGCGCCGGGAAGATCACAGCGCGGTGACGTGAAGACATGTAGGAATTGTAGATTACCGGCGGGGAA
>DATHGV010000366.1:0-7313 GCA_035490135.1 Candidatus Methylomirabilota bacterium | reverse complement strand
CCCTAGCGCGACAAACGGTTTCACCGGCATCGCCGACTTGTTCCTCATTTCCCAGGCTACTGCCAGTTCCGCCAAAGTCCCGGTGCCGCCCTTGCAAGCCACAAAGCCATCCCCTAAACGAATAATCTCAAACAATCTTTCCTGCCAGGTTTTCACGCGCACTTCCACGTCTATCCATGCATTGGTTTTGGCCGCCGGGAAAAATTCCGCGGTGACTCCGTAGGTCTTGCCGCCAGCTTCTTTCGCGCCTCGCGACACCGCTTCCATGGTGCCGCCGTACCCACCTGTGCATATCGCCAAGCCTTTTTTTGCGAGCGCGCGCCCCAGCCCGCGAGCCTCCGCATACTCGGGATCATTTTCGCGCGGCCGCGAACTCCCAAACACGCTGACAATAATCTCCTGTTTCATTTTTCCTGCTGCTTATTGCGGCTGCTTGTGTTCGCGGGAGCGTTTGGCGGGCACAGCATTAAATTCTTCGATCATCGCCAGGCACAGTCCGTTCATCGCGTCCGTGGTCTCATGATTTTTCCCGTATTCGTTGTTGGTCATAAAGGAAAACGCCAATCTGCGTCCCCCGGCCGTATCCGCGAATCCCGACATGGTTCTCACGTGCTCTACAGATCCAGTTTTGGCATGCACTCTTCCGGCTGCAGGCGTATTCTTCATGCGCTCTTCCAGCGTCCCGTCAACGCCGGCCACAGGCAGCGACGCAAAAAAACTTTCAAACCACGGCCGCGTTTGTGCGTACCGCAACAAGGTAAGCATCGCTCGCGGAGTGACCATGTCGTGTCGCGATAATCCCGAGCCGTCCGTCTGGATCACGTCCTGGGAAGCAATTCCAACCTGGGCATAAAAGTCCGCGGCAAATTTCGCTACATCCTCGAAAGAATTCCAGGCCCCGGCTTGCCGCATGGCCGTCCGCAGCAATACTTCGGTGTGCAAATTCTGACTAATCTTGTTGACCAGCTTCACGGAATCGCCCAGGGGTATCGAGACATGTTCCGCGAGAACCGTCGGGGTGATCCCCTCAACGACAATCGCCTCGTGGCGCGCTCGCACGCCGCCGCCAATTTCCACGCCGCGTTGCTCCAGCAGTGCCTTTAATAATGTAGCCGCATGCAGCGCCGGCTCTTCAATCGCCAGCACTAATTTTCGCGGGGTGCTTTTTTCCGGCAGCGTTCCACGCACGACCACTAGGTGCGCGCCAGGCTCGCGGGTCAAGGTCAAATCGGTTTTTACGCTCGCCGCGCTGGTCGTTACCTGGTTATCCACCACAAAATCCTGAGTGCGCGGCGCCACCCCGACTTGCACCGCATCGCCTGCGACCTGTCCCGGCGTCAGCGTCACCGTCGCGGTGTTATCGTTCACCACCAGCGCCGAAATTGCCGCTCCGTATTCCCAGACCATGTCGTCAATTTCCCAACCGTTGGGATAGCGCTCCCGCGGAAAGTAGCTGTCGTCTCCGACCACATCGCCGGACATTTTCTTTACGCCCTTGGCCACCAAGGCGTCGGCAAGCTCCGCCAGGACTCTTTCCGGCGGTCCTTCGAATTCTTCTTTCAAATTAAATGGAAATTTGCGATTCGAAAGATTGGGATCGCCCCGGCCCACCAGCACTAAGTCCGCACTCAACTCGCCCTCTGGCGAAACTACTCCCGTGCTTTCCACGGTGGTATGAAACCGAAACTCCGGGCCAAGTTTGTTCAGCGCCAGCGCGGTCGTAAACAGCTTCATGTTCGATGCCGGCACAAAATACTTCGCTGCATTCTGCTCGTACAGCGTTTCTCCCGTTTCTGCATCGGCAATCAACAAGCCCCACTCGCCCTTACTGGCAGGTGCGGATCCCAGCAGCGCGTCCACCCTCTTTTCGAAGCGCGACGTTGCCGCAGCCGCTTTAGTAGGGCTCCCGGTGTGACCTTTCTTTTCTTTTTGCGCTAGCGATGCGGACGGATTCAAAAAGCAAGCAAAAAACACAACCGCCCAGATCGCCGCAGCGTATTGCAAACTCCTTCGCTTGATGCCCATTCCGCTCCCTGCTGGTAAATTACGGTCAACGAAAGTATAGTCGAAGCGCCGCGGATCACTCCCCTTAGAGGCTCGCTCAACATTAGCGATGCGCACTTGGGTCTGAGAATGGAACGTCCGCTGGTCGCGTCCACGTTAACCGTTTTTCCAACTATTGCGTCAAAAATCGAAACCGAGGTGAATTGCATATGAAGCGAATGCTTTCGTTGTTGGCTCTGGCCACACTCACGCTGCCGGTGTCTGGCGCAGATAGCAAAGTAACGCAGCGGCTCCAGAATTGCGGCACGGTGCTTCGGGAAATTATGGATATTCCCGAAGACATCCCACAAGACCTGATCGACAAGACCGAGTGTGTGATTGTGTTTCCGTCAGTACTCAAAGCTGCCTTTGTCGTGGGCGGCAGTTATGGCCGCGGCGCCATGACTTGCCGAACCGGCGAGAATTACAGCGGCCCGTGGAGCGCGCCATCCATGATGGTTATGGAAGCCGGGAGCGTCGGGTTCCAGATTGGCGGACAGGCCACCGACTTCGTGTTATTGGTGACGAATCCCCGGGGTGCTCACTCCATGCTCAAGAGCAAAGTAAAATTGGGTGCGGACGCTTCCGTTGCGGCTGGGCCCAAAGGACGCACTGCCGAAGCTTCCACGGACGCAACTCTGCGCGCCGAAGTTCTCAGCTACTCACGTTCACGAGGGCTGTTTGCCGGAGTTTCGCTGGCAGGAGCGAGCCTGCGGCCGGACGGCGATGCCAATGAGGAGCTCTATGGAAAAGGTATCGAAGCTCATGACATCGTTTTCGGTCATGGCGCAAAAACACCGAAGGCAGCGCAGCGCATGATTGCTTACTTGAATCGTCGCACACCGAAGAACACTTCCGATCCACGGTCCCTACGCGAAGACTAGTTGCTAGTGGGCGAAGGGCACGCCTTCTAGGCCTTCAAGAAAGCCTTCCGTAAGAGCTTCAGCAACATGGGAACTCCCAAGCCATCAGCGGCTTGGGAGTTCCCTTTTACCGCATATGCTATAGAAATTCCCTCGAGAAATACTTGCCGTGCGACCATGTATGACTTATAGTCATATATGGTTAATGGTCATATGAACTCTTCATTCGCGACTACTTCTTCGGACCGCCGGCAGAGGCGTTCCTCGCAGACCCGGGAACGCCTGTTTCGTGCTGCGCTCGATCTCTTCGCCAAGCACGGCTTCGCAGATACCACCGTGGAGGACATCACCAACGCCGCCGACGTCGGCAAAGGCACGTTTTTCAATTACTTTCCGAGCAAAGATCACGTTTTACTGGCTTTCGCCGAAATGCAACTCACCAAGCTCGAATCCATCATCGACAATCTTCGCCACACCAAGGAACCGGTTCCACAATTCCTTCGTACTCTTGCTGTGCGCATGACCGAAGAGCCTGGTCGCAATCCTTCCATAGTGCGCGCCCTGCTGCTCGCCAATTTGTCGAGCACTCCGGTGCGCGACGGTATGCGCATGAACCAGACCCGAGGACACCGATTGCTTACTGAGTTTGTGGAAATTGGCCAGCAGCGCGGCGAGCTGCGCAAAGATTTGCCTGCCGGTGACATTGCTCACGTCTTTCGCCAAACGGTTTTCGGGACTTTGCTGATCTGGTCCCTTTATGGGGACGATTCGCTGTCCACCCGCATTCGCACGTCTTTCGATGTGCTTTGGCAGGGTTTGTCGCCGCGCGACGGTCTAGCGCCAGCGGTTCCTGGGGTACCGCAGGAGGCGCGACATGAGTCGTAAGAATAGTGCGATTCTAATCGTGCTGATCGTGCTGGTCACCGCGGCCGTGGTATCTGCTCGATGGTTTCACGGGCGCAACGATTCCATCTTGCAAGGATCCGGCACCGTGGAAGCGCGTGATATCCGCGTTGGTTCCAAAGTCGGAGGGCGTATCGACAAGGTGCTTGTTCGCGAGGGCGATTACGTAAAAGCGGGCCAGATTCTGGTTACCTTTGACGACCAGGAACTACAAGCCGCTCTCGGACAGTCACGAGCCGCGTGGGAAAAAGCTCACACCGGTTCGCGTCCGGAAGATATTGCGCAAGCGCGTGCCGCCACCGCCGAGGCTAACGCCGAATACGAGCAACGCAAGAACGGCTATCGCAGCGAAGATATCGCGGCGGCTCAATCGGACCTCGATCGTGCCAATGCCGAAGAAGTGCGAACCCATAATGATTTCGAACGCTATGATGCTTTAGCAAAAAAAGATCTCGTGTCGCGGCAGCAACGCGATGCTGCTGAAGCTGCGTGGAAGGTGGCCGCCGCGCAGCAAAAAAACGCGCAACAAAAATTGGCTCAGCTTCAACGTGGTTACCGTTCGGAAGAAATTGCTTCCGCCGAAGCGCGCTATCGCGCGGCACTGGCAACCCAGGAAAAATTCGAACACGGCAGCCGCGCTGAAGATATTGACCTCGCCAAGGCTGCTTACAACTACGACGCAGCGCGTGCGCGCGAAGCGCAGGTGGTTTCTCCGTCCGACGCCACCGTGGAAGTGCTGGATGTCCGTCCTGGAGATCTCATTGCGCCTAACACCCCAGTCGCCACGCTCCTCGAGCGCGATCAGGTGTACATCCGCATTTACATCCCCGAAACGGAGATTGGCCGCGTGCGCCTTGGCCAGCAAGCGGAAGTCCGCGTCGACTCTTTTCCCAACACGGTTTTCAATGGCCTCGTCGAGCAAATTAATCAGCAAGCCGAATTTCTTCCTCGCAACGTGCAGACTCGCAGCGAACGGGTGCACGAAGTAATCGGCGTAAAAGTTCGCGTCAATGACACCAGCGGTGGTGTACGCAGTGGCATGGCCGCCGACGTGAAGTTAAAAGCTGCGAATTAATTTATGCCCGCCAATAATGAACCACACCCGGCAGAAGCCTCCATCTACGCCAAAAATCTGGTTCGCCGTTTTGGCGACTTCGTTGCCGTCGACGGCGTCAGCTTCCGCGTCGAAAAAGGAGAAATTTTCGGCTTCCTGGGCCCCAACGGCAGCGGCAAAACCACCGTCATCAAAATGCTTACCGGCCTGTTGCCCCTTAGCGAAGGCTCCGCCTGGGTGGAGGGTCTGGATGTGCGCACCGATGCGGAGTCTGTCCGCGAGCGCATCGGCTACATGTCTCAAAAATTCAGTCTGTACGATGACCTTACGGTCACCGAAAACCTGCAATTTTATGGGCGTATTTACAGCTTGCCGCCCGCGCGTATGAAGCAGCGCATCGACGAAATCGTCCAGCTTAACGGGCTAGGTCCATACATGAATCGCCTCGCAGCCCGCCTCTCCGGGGGATGGAAGCAGCGCTTGGCGCTGGGTTGCGCCATGCTTCACGAGCCGAAACTTTTGTTTCTCGATGAGCCCACTGCCGGCATTGACCCCGTCGCGCGACGCGAATTATGGGATCTGCTGTTTGAACTGTCCGGCCACGGCATCACCTTCTTCGTGACGACCCATTACATGGACGAAGCGGAGCGCTGCAGTCACGTCGCATACATCTATTACGGAAAACTTATCGCCGATGGCACACCCGTAGAACTGAAGAAAATTCCAGAGGTGCAGCCCGCCGGCACCAAGCGCGTTGAAATCAGCACGCCTGAAGTTACCCGCGCGCTGCGAGTGGCGCGCAAAATCCCCGGGATTCGCAGCGCCACAATTTTTGGCGAATCCATTCACGCACTGGTGGAAGACCGTTACGACCTTCCAGATCTTCGCGCGCAGCTGCTCAAAAACGACATCACCGTGACCGACATCCGCCCGCTGACACCAAGCCTCGAAGATGTCTTTGTCGAACTTACCTACAAACACCAGGCGCAATTGGAGACCGCCCGTGAATAATCTGTTTCGCGGCTTCCGCGCCGTTTTTTATAAAGAAGTGCTGCACGTGAGGCGTGATTCCGCCACACTGTTTTTTTCTTTGTTCATCCCGCTGATTCAAATGTTTGTGCTCGGTTTTGGCATAGACACCAACGTGAGACAGGTTCATACCGTGGTTTTTAATGGCGACGGCAGGCGCGAAAGTCGCGAACTCATCGACCGTCTAAAGAATTCCGACACCTTCAATATCATCGATTATGTAGCCAACGATCGCGATCTCAACGATGCCATCGTTTCCGGGCGCGCTCGCGTGGGCATAAAAATTCCCGTCGACTATTCCGACCGGCTCATCCACAACATGAGCGCTCAGGTCCTGGTGCTCATCGACGGTTCTGATTCGTCTGTCGCCGGTCAGGCCATTAACGTAACCACCGCCATAGGGCTCGACGAATCCCTCCGCCGTGTCCTCGCCGACCGCGCTACCTTCGCCGTGGATATGCGTCCAAAACTACTTTTCAATCCCGACTCACGCTCTCCAAATTTCCTGCTGCCCGGGCTCACCGCTATCTTACTGCTTAACGTCACCACTTTTCTTACCGCCTTCGCCATCGTGCGCGAAAAGGAACGCGGCACTCTGGAGCAACTTTTTGTCACGCCGGTCCGACCATTCGGTTTGTTGCTGGGAAAATTGCTCCCTTATTTCTTCATCGGCTTTACCGAACTTTGCCTGATTCTTACTTGCATGCGTTTCATTTTTCAGGTGCCTATCCACGGCAGCGTTCTGCTTCTGGCCCTGCTCTCATTGCCTTACCTGTTCGTGTCCCTTTCACTCGGCATTTTAATTTCCAGTAAAGCAGGCACCCAGGGCGAGGCCATGCAGCTCGCGTTTGTTACCATCCTGCCCAGCATTTTCTTCTCCGGGTACATCTTCCCGCGCGAGACCATGCCCATTTTTTTTCGCGTCATCAGTTATTTCGTTCCGGCCAGCTATTTCATCAACATCACGCGCGGAATTATTCTGCGCGGCGCCGGAATTCAACATCTATGGATTGACGGCCTCGCGCTCTTTGCCATGGGCACATTTTTGCTGATCGTCGCGGCGCGCCGTTTCCAGAACAAAGTCATCATGGCCTAAGTCCCGCTTTTCACCTCGTTAAACCCGTTCTTCCGGCGAAACCTCACTGGCCTTACTCAGCGAACAACTTTGAATTTGCTCTAGCCCGCGATTCCCTGCTCCGCCATTCCACGACAGCGACATCTGCGAACAAGGGCCTGGTCTGGTCCTCTCCTCCCAGGGTCGCGTTGAAAATCCGTGCTCTTTGCGAATTTTCGCCACGCGCTCCGCTACCTTGCGCCGGTATTCTTCCGGCGCGTAGCCGTTTTTCGCGTACCACTCCTCATATTGCTTCGCTAGCCGCGGAAATTTCTGCCGCACAAACGGGAAGAACTGCTTCGCCGAA
>DATHGV010000365.1:0-3408 GCA_035490135.1 Candidatus Methylomirabilota bacterium | reverse complement strand
TGGCATCTTGTATTAGCCTCCTTTCTCGCTCCCGCAGCGATTTTCTCGGCGACGCTGGTGCAGAAGACTCCGCCCACCCCGCCTGCCGATGCAGGCTCGCCGGTGTTGATTTGGGACGTCGATCCAAAGTTGGAGAAGCGTTTGCCGCGGAATTTTCGCACGACTGACGACCCGCTCAAGTCAAACAAAGGCCAGCTGCCCGCCGACACCGGCTTGGCCGATCTGCGCGCATCTGGGAGTGGCGAGTTTACGGCTGATGGCCTCAAGCTTTTGTTGGCCCGCACGCGCGGCCCAGTGACCGTCTTCGATTTGCGGCAGGAGACGCACATATTTGTCAATGGATTGCCCGTTAGCTGGTACGCTACACGCGACTGGGCGAATGTCGGGCGCAGTCAGGACGCAATCGAGGCAGACGAGAGTGCGCGGGTGGAATCGCTTAAACCCGGGAGTAAAATTGTTGTCAGGCCGGGGGCTGCGGTTAAAAAACCGGGTGTCACTCCGAGTACACCGCAGAATGTGACCGTCGAGCATGCGAGCACGGAACGCGAGTTTGTTAAGCCCAATCACGCGGGTTATGTGCGTGTCACCGTAACGGATCATTGCCGGCCTCTTAATAACGAAGTCGATGGATTTGTTCTCGCGGTCCGTGCGCTTCCAGAGAATGGGTGGGCGCATTTTCACTGCGAGGCGGGCCTCGGACGGACGACCACCTTCATGGTGCTTTACGACATGCTGCGAAACGCCGCTCGCGTCCCGATCGAGGACATTGTGCGCCGTCAGCAATTACTTGGGTACAACTACGACGTGCTCGGTCCTGTTCCTGCCACGAACTGGAAAGCGCCATACGTTGAGGATCGCATCGCTTTCGTGCGCGCTTTCTATAACTACGCTCACGCTAATCCGAATGGTCGGCCGCAGCTGTGGAGCGAATGGCTCAATTCGGGTGCGAATTGATTGCGCTTTGCTTTAAAGGTTTTGGATTAGCCGATGATCTTTCTTTTCGGCAGGGCGATGGAAAGCCGCGCTACCAGCCACTTCTATCCGCGCCTACTTCGAATCGTGGCTGGGTCAGTTCACCGTAACGGCGACGGGAGCGGAGGGAATGCCATTAGCGACGACAACAAGTTGGCTAGGGCCCCGCTCTTCGGTTGCCGGCACATCGAAATGAGTAGACACGAGATCGCCAGATGCAACGGCCATGCTGCTGTGGTCGTGCGTCCGGCTATAAAACACGTGCCCAGTTCTGTTGTTCGTGATACGCACGAGCGGATAGTTCGTTGCCGCTTGCTGATCGTCCCCGTAAGCAGCCCCTTGCGACATGCCGTTGAAACGATGGCCAGAGATGACGTACGATCCCCCGGGCCTAACCCTGGCAGGGGCAGACTGGATGCTTGGCGCCCAAGCCGGATTGTAGGTTCCCGAAGGGTTGTAAACTGACACGAAGAAGAAGTCGGTGAAGAGAATCTGGCCGGTTGGGAGGACTAGGAAATTGCCGTAGAACGACGAGTCGTTCGATGCGTGGGGAGCCGGCGAGATTTCCGTCAGGCTTGACCCGTCCCACTCCAAGAAGGTCGACGGGGTATTAAAGATTTTTGGACTTGCCATCATCAGAACCTTGCCGTTAGGCTCCAGCGCTGCGGGACCATCGGCGATGTCCAGTGAGTCCGGAAAATCCGGACCCGCAGTCCAGACCCCGGTATTCGAGTTGTAGACCGCGGTGTGGCCCGCACCGCAACGGTTCGCACCAGTGTAGAAGACAGTTCCATCGGGCCGCAGGACCCCGGGTCCCACTTCGAACGAAGCATGGTTCCTGCCGCCGCACCCTGTGGCGGAGTCCCAGAGCTGCACAATCGTACTGCCGGCGCTGGACCACAAGCCCGTATCAGGGTTGTAGATTTCGGAGTTGGTGCCCCTGGAATCGTACGCAAAGACGTAGGCATCCACCGTCAGCACGTGGTTGTTGGGCAAGAGCGTCCACCCTTCTTCGTCGTTAACGTCGAATTTGTTCGAACCAGTCGGCGTCCACGTCAAGGTATTGAGGTCTAGCAGAGCTGCCTGATCAGTGCAGCAATTGGCCTGCATGAAAGTTCCATCGAACAGAACGACGCCTTGAGCATCTCCAATCGTGGACCAACCCACTGGAGGATTTACGCTCGTCCAAGTATCGGTTAGCGGGTTATAGATGGCGCCCAAGTTGGTCCAGACGGGCTGCAGGAAGTTGTATTCCCCGCCCTCAATGATGACCCGTCCGTCAGGCAGTACGGCTGACGAGTGATAAAGCGGGCTGTATCCTGCTGGCGTTGAGGCCAGCTGGGTCCAGGTTCCATTCACGTAACTGCCAAACTCGTCGGGGGTCAGTTTCCACCAATCCTGGCACCCGTCATCTTGCAACATGACAGTGCCGTCGGTGAGTAAAATCGGGTTGCCGGGGCCGCAATCGGCATAATCAAGAACCGGAGGTTGGTTTGCCAGTAGTTGCCACAGCGAGCCGGGAGCGAGGGTGGCAGTTGCGGCAACGGCGGCTGCGCCCTTTTTCGGCGGGATTGGCGGGATGGGGTTTGGCTTAGCGAAGGCCTGTGCGCCGGCGGACTGCGCAACAGCGCTAGATGGGCGGGCCGCGACGAAGGCCATCGCCGCCGACGCAACGATAAGCGCACCCGCGATGGCGATGCGCAGCTGTTGCCGAAGAGGACTTGAACGAGTAAACCAACGATTAGTTTTCATATATTTTTCGAGCTGCCGATGACAGTTGAGTGAATTCGGGGAGTTCCGAAACTCCAACAATCAAGACGAAAATGGCGACGATTTTGGTCGCTTTTTTTGTACTTTTTTCCCGGATCGGTGTCAGGTTCGCAGCGATCTGCGCTTTCAAAAGCTGTGCCAGGAGAAGCAGCCATGAGCCTGAGATTTCTCGAAGCCGACGTTGTCGATTGCTAAACTGTCGCCCGACGACACTTCTTCCTTTCCGCAGGATTCAAGGGCTGCAGAGATCGGAATGCGACTACCGTTTCGATTTTCCACGGAATGTGCTTCGACGTATGAGCGCACCTTCCCTCCTTGCTTTGCGAGTCGGGAGTTGATATCGCGTGTCACGCCTGTGTAGTGCAGCTCGTCGCCAGTCTGGCTGGCGAGTATGTAAACGTAGTAGAAACCTTTCATGAGCGAGAGCGAGCAAGAAAAACTGGCCTGCCAAGCCGTAGTCTTTTGGAGCGTGGGGAGGAAGTTTTAAAAGCAGCCCGCCTACGCTTGCTCCCGCGTGGCAGCCCGGAAAGCTTTCGGGGGTTGTTCAAAACGGTGAGGCGATAACTAGAGGTGCTTTTTGAGAAACGCTCGGCCCGACGCGGATTTGAGGTAATGCTCGAAATCAGCGGCACGCGCAGTGTTCGAAAATGCGATGTAGGTTTTGAT
>DATHGV010000364.1:0-7534 GCA_035490135.1 Candidatus Methylomirabilota bacterium | reverse complement strand
GCCATTTAATGCGGATTTCACAGTGGCCATTATTCCTCCACGCCTCAGATTCTCTGTCCGGGGACGCTCTTAATTTGGTGCACTACCATTTTTTGGTGCTCTACTATTTGATGCATCCAGCGGTTGGCGGTACCAAAGCGGCCGAACTGGCTAGAAACGACGTAAAAGGAAAATGCTCTGCCCTCCGGCTGATTAAATGAAACCAGCCTTCACGCAGGTACCGCGCTCCCAATGCGGCGCGGAGCTGAGAGTTCGCGTCGGTGTTTTAGCTTTGAACCCGGCTTGGTTTCGTCCCCCTCCAAACGGGCCATGACACTTTTGGCTAAGGCTCGTTTGGGGAGTGTGCGTCCCCCGAATCTGGATCCGCAGTATCGGTCCGCGCGAAATCAGTGTCAAGTAAAAAAGCCACCTCGATCGCAACTTGTACGAGTAACTGTGACTAAACTGTCTATAAGTAGTGGTGCCATTTCAGTACCACAAAGAGCGTCAAACACTTAAAAACTAAAAACTTACATGTGGACGTGCACCAAATATGGCCATCCAGGTATTTCCATCCTTCCGCCTTTGGGAGGCATCAAATCAACAATGGTACGGGCCCGCTCACTTCCTTGGGGGTTGCTAATTGTCTGCGTAACTGCGCAGCTCCACGCGCAAGAGAAGCCGCAAGCGATTACGCCGTCGGTAATGTCGTCTGCATACGGCGAGAAATTAAAGATTCGCGGTGTGCCGAATCCAGGAAAGATCAATGATGGACTTTACCGCGGGGCGCAGCCGAATGAGCAGGGACTCGAAGAATTAAAAAAACTGGGGATCACTACCATCGTCGATCTGCGCGCGGAAGATCGCGGCAAGTCAGAGTGGGAACGACAGCAAGCCGAAAAATTGGGCATGCGATTTGTGCATATTCCTATCGCGGGGTTCGCGGCGCCAACCAATGAGGAAGTGGCGCAATTCCTTTCGTTATTTCGCGATTCGCAGCAGAAGGTTTTTGTGCATTGCCTGCTGGGCGAAGACCGCACCGGAGTGTTTGTGGCTACATACCGCATGAGCGTGCAAAAATGGCCTGTGGCACAAGCGATACGAGAGATGAATACCTTCGGCTTTAACGGATTTTGGCATCCGGCCATGAAGGCATTTGTGCACGACTTTCCTGCGCGGCTCACATCCGCACCTGCGTTCGCGTCTTTGCAGGATGGCAAGTCCTCCGCGCCGATCGTGTCGGGCGCAAAATCCAACTAACGCCCCGAAGACTCTCCGCAAATAAGCTGCTCATACAGCACCCCAAGATCAAGGCTAAAAAGCGAGCCTGGCGCACCCTCCGCGTTTTTGTTGATTGCGATAACGAGCGTTACGCGGCCTTTGAGCAAGGCCAGGAATGTAGTACGGCCGTACCCTTACAGCCAACGTATTTCCGGGCTGTAATGTGTGTTGGACCAGACTGTGATGAAAGCCCTTTCAACGGTTATCACGCCGGCTCCCGCATCGCTCAGAAAGGCACCCATGCAGGTGGGCCGCTACGAAATTTTGGAAATAATCGGCACAGGCGCAAACGGCAGCGTAGTGCGCGCGCATGACCCGATGATCGGGCGTCTGGTAGCGATCAAGCTACTGCCTCCAGAATTGGCGAAGGGAGAGGCCCAGAATCGTTTTTTGCAGGAAGCGCGAGTGGTGGGGCAATTATCGCACCCCTCGATCATTACGCTGCATGACATGGGGATTGACGAGTCTACGTCGACGCCATACCTGGTCATGGAATTCCTAACCGGCCAGTCGCTGGACCGAATTATAGAAAAAGGCGCGATACCGACGATGCGCGCATGCGCGTGGATTGCGGAAGTGGCCGGGGCGCTGGCGGCGGCGCATCGCAAAGGGGTGATACACGGGGACGTCAAACCCGCGAATATTTTAATCACCGAAGATGGGCGCGTGAAATTAATGGACTTTGGTATGGCGCGGGTGGCGGCGCGCGAACAAAGCAGCAGGCCGCTTTTGGGCACGCCGGCGTACTGGTGCCCAGAGCAAATTATGGGCAAGCCCCAGGACGGGCGATCGGACTTATTTTCGCTGGGCATTGTTTTGTATGAACTGGTTACGAGGAAGCGTCCATTCGACGCAGACTCGCTGCAGGGCGTTTGCAATCGCATACTGTCTCACGAGCCTCTGCCTGTTTCGCATCTCAATACGTCATTGACAACCGCGTTTAATGAAGTTGTGGCGCGGTGCCTGTCGAAAGATCCGAACGCGCGGTATCCGTCTGGACAGGAGTTGGCGAACGACTTATATCCCTTCGCGAGGCGTAAGGTTACCGGGCATGGGTTGGGAGGGGCAATCAAGACACCATCCCAGAGCTTCGGGGCGCGGAGTGGAAAATATGTGCCCTCGGCGTAGGGATTGTGGGCGAAAAGTTGACTAAGGTGTTCACTTTAGCCCGCGCGGACAGGGTCCGCAAGTTTTACACACTGGGACCATTGGGTGATTCCCATGTGAGGATCGCCAAGTGAAAATGTTTCTGTAGCAGAGGCGGAAGGCTCGCTCGCCTAAGCGAAAAAACTTATGATTACTCCGCAAGGACGTTACGAATTTCTTGAAACGCTGGGAACCGGGGCAACCAGCCGTGTGGATAAAGCTCGTGACACGCTGATTGGACGCACTGTTGCGCTGAAGACATTCCTGCACGGTTTCGGTTCCGGGGACGTTCAGAAGCAATTCCTTCGGGAAGCGCAGATTATCGGGCGACTGGCGCACCCTTACATCGTGGGACTTTACGACGTGGGAACGAATGCCGAAGGAGTTCCTTATTTCGTAATGGAGTATGTGGACGGAAGAACGCTGGAGAAGGTTCTGGACGACGGGCCGCTACCACTGGAAAAGGCTGCGTTGTGGGCTACGGACCTTGCCGCGGCGATTGCCCGCGCGCATCGCGCGAAAGTCATTCACGGGGACATCAAGCCAGCCAACATCCTGATCACTAGAGAAGGACAGGTTAAGCTGGGCGATTTCGGCATCGCGAGATTCGCGACGCAAGTATCCAATTCCGGGATGTTGATGGGCACGCCGGCTTATCTGTCTCCGGAGCAGATTCAGGGAAATGCGCAGGACACGCGATCGGATCTTTTTTCGCTGGGGATCATTCTGTATCAGATGACCACTGGCGTGCAGCCGTTCAGCGGCAGCTCGGTGAGCGCGGTATGCGCGCAGATTGTGGCGATTATGCCGCCGCCACCTTCACATCACAATCCAAGTTTGCCGGCGGCATTTGACCGCATCGTGATGCGTTGCCTGGCCAAGGATCCCGCGGATCGATACGCGACGGCGGAAGCGCTGGGTGCTTCGTTGTATCCCTTCGCGCATGCGCAGGAAATGGCGCCGGTGGTCCCTGAAAAGCCATCCGCGGCTGCTGAGTTTGTCGGGCGCGCCGAAAAGTGGATTTCCACGGCAAAGAAGGCACTGAAGGCCGAAGCGCAGGAGCAATCGCGACGCGTGAGCTCGTTGATAACAGCCATCTGGACTTCCGATGCGGCGTGGTGGAATCGTCCGATGCAACGCAAAGATTTGTGGGCCGCGGGGACTGCTGCAGTGTTGCTGGTCGGGCTGGTGCCCATGGCTCGCGCGCTACGAAATCGCGGGCATATTCAGCCGGTGGTCTCGGCGGCGATAGTGAGCGGTGCAGGTTCTTCGCTTGCTGTGTCGAATACTAGTTCTCAGGCGCCTGTTAATTCGAATGCGTCGATGATCAACATCAGTTCGTCGACAGTGGGCGATACCGCGGTTGCGAGTTCGGATGCCGTCGTTGACGAAGTCGCGAAGTCGGCGGTGAACTTCCAGGACGAGAAACCGAAGACGGCGGTAATGGGTGACCAGGGATTCGAACGCCATGGGGCGACGGGGACGAAGGCGCATCAACTAAGTCGGCAGGCGGCGGCGAAATCGGCGGCAGCACTAGACAACCTCCCGGTTTACGGACCGGGCATGCCGGCCATTCTGACCGTGGCGGAAACCGCACCAGTGAAGGCCGCTGTGGCCCATGCGACATTGCGTATCAACATCGTGTCTGAGGTAACCGAGCAGACTACTCTGGCGGTATTTTCCGGCGATGAATTGCTGCTGACGACGCCATTGAAGCCTGAGCAGGTCGGGGACACGTTACGCTTCAATTGCCCGATTGTGGCGGGTGAACACGCGCTGCGGGTAGTGCTGTATCGCCCGGATAAGACGGTGTTCATGCATAAGGAAAATAAATCTGAACTGCATACCGATGGCGCCAATACGATGGAAGTGCACGTAAACCGCAAGTCGAAAATGCTGGTGAAGCACGAGACTTTGTTAGAGGTGGTGTGGCCGAGCACGACCACTTCATCGCCTGCGGAGGCGAATCAGGGATTCAAGCCGGCTGGGGCGCTGGCGCTGCGTTGATTTTAGTTCAACTTCATCACGTCGAATAAAAGAAAATCTGTAAGTTATCAATCAGAGCGGGAAGATGACTATGCGCCCACTAGCCCATTTCTACCGCATGGATACAACGCGACCATACCTTAGGTGGATCAGTTGCGAAACGTGCCGTGGAACGGGTATCGCTCAGCTGCGATGGAATAAGGCTGCGCGAAGTGCGACCGCCGCGGAAAGATTCAAGTAGTGGTTTACCACCCGGATGCGCTCAAAGTCGTACAGCGGCGGCTCGGGACGGCCACGTGCCTCGCAGTCGCGGCGCTGGCCTGCTACCTAATTTTTTTCCATTAAGATGGTTCACCGGCCGATCTGCGGATCGTCACGAGGCGTGGACGCCGGGGATTAGTTTAGTTACTCCTCCTCCTCCTCCTACGAAAATACCTTCAGGCGGTCTGAGCAAGTGGCTCCAGGGTCACTTTGTGGCCCAGGCGTTCCAGCCGGCTGACCAAGGATCGGCGGATTCGGTTCACGTCGATCCGGTCAAAGTGGTCCGCACCGAGTTCCCGGTAGTCTTCCTTACGCTTCAGCATGTGATAGGCAATCTCCTACGAAAATACCTTCAGGCGGTACTCATGCGGGCTCTGCGAGCGCCAGAGTGAGACGGCCTCTGTCGCCAACGCGGCTCTACAGACGCTACGCCATCTCGAGCCCATTTTCATCCTTCGTTGTGGTCCCCGGAGGGGACCATGAGTTACTCGTAGCGCAGGGCCTCGACGGGGTCGAGTTTGGCGGCTTTCATGGCGGGCCAGACTCCAAAGAAGAGGCCAACACTGATGCTAACGACCAGGCCTGCGACGGCGGCCCACACTGGGACGCTGCCATGCCATTCCAGGGTCAAGCGAATCAGCAATACCAGGCCGTTGACAAGGATCAACGCGATGATTCCGCCTGCACCGGTGAGGGTCATGGCTTCCAGCAAAAATTGCCAGGTAATGTCCTTGCTCTTGGCGCCGATGGCCTTGCGGATGCCGATCTCGCGAGTGCGCTCGGTGACGCTTACGAGCATGATGTTCATTACGCCTACGCCGCCTATCAGCAGGCCGACGGAACTGAGCACTACCGCTGCCAGCGCTACCATTCCGACGATGCTGTGAAACTCCTGCACTTCCTGCTGGGCGGTGCGAATTACGAAATTATCCTTGACGTTGTAAGCGACGTTTCGGCGGCGGCGCAGTAGTTCAATGGCCTGATCGACGGACTGATCCAACATATTGGGGTAGGCTTGAAAACGAATATTGTTTTCATAGGCGCCGGGATAAATTTTGTGGAAGGTGCTGTAAGGGATCAGCACGCGGCGGTCTTCATCGCCCATTCCGAAACCGCCTTTAGGCTTTTCGACCACACCGATCACCAGGAAGACCGAACCATCGATCAGGACGTCTTTGCCGACTGGGGATCCTTCCGGGAACAGGACGGGTGCGACGTTCTCGCCCAACATGACTACCTTTTCGCGGTGGATATCATCGCCCTCGCTAATGAACCTGCCGGAAAGGGTAGCGGCATTGGCGTAGACCTGGCCAAAATTCGGCTGGACACCGCGAAAATCAATGGCAGTGACTTCGCCGGCCTTGGTGCGCACGGTGTGGTTCTGCTCCCACCAGATCAAAAATACGGTGACGTTTTTTATCGCCGGGCAGCCTTCTTTCAAGGCATCCGCGTCTGCCAGCGTGAGGGGCTTGCGCAAGCGTTCTTCGAGGGGCCGAGTGTTGCCGTGGGGACCCTGCTCCCAGCGGGAAACAAAAGCGGTGTCCGCGCCGAACTGTTTGATGTTTTCCTGGATGGTGTCGTCGAACCCGGTGATGAGCGCGGCGACCAGCATGATGACGCTGACACCGAGCACCACGCCAAATACGGTAAGCGCGCTACGCATCTTGTGAGCGCGTAAGGTATCCATGGCCTGCTTCAGATTTTCAGTGTGTGAGTGGGCCATGATTATGCCTCAGCCGTCCGCGCGCAGCGCTTCGATAGGATCCAGTTTCGCCGCACGCATTGCAGGATAAATTCCAAAAAAAAGACCGACGGCGGTAGAGACGCTGAGCGAAATAATCACCGCGCTGAGAGGGGTTTTTACCGGGATGGGTGTTACGGCACGGACAAAGGCGACGATTCCGTAGGCCAGGGTAAGTCCCATTATTCCGCCGACGGCGGCAAGCACGGCGGATTCGGTCATGAACTGCAAGACGATATGTTTTCTTCTTGCACCCAGAGAGCGGCGCAATCCGATCTCGCGGGTGCGTTCGGTCACGCTGGCGAGCATGATGTTCATGATTACGATACCGCCGACCACGAGAAAGACGGCAGTGAGGGCTACCGCAACAGCGAATAGATTGCCAGTGATCTGGTTCCAGAGAGCCATGATGGACGCCGAACCAAAAACGGCAAAATTGTCAGGGGCATCATAGGGAAGATGACGCCATGCGCGCATGAGCATGCGGGCTTCATCTTCCGAGGCCTGCATGACTTCGGAGTTCTGAGCCTGCACAAAGATGGTCAGCCAGTCGTTCTGCTTATGCCAATCTTTGTAGTAGGTGCTGAAGGGAAGCAGGATGTAATTGTCCTGAGACTGGCCGAAGGCGCTGCCGATTTCAGTGGCCACCCCGACGACCTCGTAAGTGTTGGTGCCCGCACGAATAGTCTTGCCGATGGGATCGACAGTGGGGAAAAATTTCTTCACCACATCGGTGCCGATAAAACATACCGGCGCGTGATGCATATCGTCACCCTCGGTCAAGAATCGCCCGGCTGCAAGATTCATGTTACGGATCTCGGCGTAATTGGGAGTGACACCGGTGAGATCGGTGTTTTCGAGGAGGATGTTTCCGGAACGCACGTCCATAGTGTGGTCATCGGTGGCGGCGACATTGGCCGCCGACTTCATATTTTCGCGGAGGCGTTGATACTCCTCGAGAGTGACCAGGGGGCGTTTCTGGGCCTTAATCCAGGCATCCTGACTGGTGATGATGCCGAAGCGGTCGACTAGATAAACGTTTGCGCCAAGATTGGCCACGCGGTCGGCGACATAGAAGTTCAGTCCCGCGACGACGCTCATGACCGCTACCAGGGTGGCTACGGCTAGGATTACGCCCAG
>DATHGV010000363.1:0-8927 GCA_035490135.1 Candidatus Methylomirabilota bacterium | reverse complement strand
AAGGGACGAGATTCGCGCGCGTTTAACGGGGACTACCGCGATCGAAGATTTGAAGGATTGCGACGTGATTGTGGAGGCGATTATTGAGCAGCTTCCTGCGAAGCGCGAACTTTTCGCCAAGCTGGATGCACTGTGCCCGGCGTCGGCGATTTTTGCGAGCAATACTTCTTCCCTCACGATCACGGAGATTTCCACGGCCACGAAGCGGCCTGATCGCTTTGTCGGGCTGCATTTTTTTAATCCAGTTCCGGTGATGAAACTTGTGGAAGTGGTGCGCACAATCGCGACCGATCCCGCGGTGTATGAAGAGATGGTGGCGTTCGGGGCGAAGCTGGGCAAAACGCCGGTGCGGGCGCACGACAGCACCGGGTTCATCGTGAACCGGCTGCTGGTCCCCTATCTCCTTGATGCTATTCGCGCGTTGGAGGAAGGCGTTGGGTCCATCGAAGACATCGACAATTCGATGAAGCTTGGTTGCGGGCATCCGATGGGGCCGCTGACACTGCTGGATTTTGTGGGTTTGGACACTACCTATTACATTGCGAATATTATGTTTGAGGAATTTCGCGAGCGGAGGTTTGCTTCGCCGCCGCTTTTGAAGCGCATGGTGCTTGCCGGGTGGAATGGGAGAAAATCGGGGCGTGGATTTTACGATTACACCGATCCACAAAAACCTAAGGCAATGAAGTTTTAGATTTGGACAATGGGATTCCAAAAAATCCAGCAGATTGAAGAAGCAGCATTGCGTCTTTGAAATGCCGAATTCGAAGAAAACTGAGGCGGAATGGCTTACGAAAATTTATTGTATGAAAAAAGAGATGGCATCGCGTATATCACGCTGAACCGTCCCAAGGTATTGAATGCGCTGAATCGTAAAACGGTGGAAGAGCTGCAGCAGGCGTTGCTGGATGCGCGCGGGGATGACGGTGTGCGGGTGATTATCATGACCGGCGCCGGCGAGAAATCGTTTGTTGCGGGTGCTGATATCGGGGAACTGGCGCAGCAAACGCCGGTGAGCGGCAGGGAATTTTCGCTTTTTGGGCAGAGCATTTTTCATTTGCTGGAAACCATGGGGAAGCCGTCCATTTGCGTCATTAATGGATTTGCTCTGGGCGGAGGCTGCGAATTGGCGCTGGCCTGCACCATCAGAATCGCAAGCAAGACGGCTAAGCTGGGCCAGCCGGAAGTAAAACTGGGGATCATCCCCGGTTACGGCGGGTCGCAGCGGCTGGCGCGGCTGTGCGGCAAAGGTGTAGCACACGAATTGTGTCTTACGGGAGAAATGATCAGCGCGGAGGAAGCGCAGCGCATCGGGCTGGTCAATCACGTGTACGAACCGGCGGAATTGATGTCTGCTGCCGAAACGCTGGCGAAAAAAATTATAGCCAACGCGCCGCTGGCAGTGAAATACGCGATGGAAGCGATCGAACGCGGTATGGACATGGGACAGGAAGAAGGAATGTTCCTGGAGGCCACGCTTTTTGGCCTGGTGTGCACGACGGAAGATATGCGCGAGGGAACGAAAGCGTTCCTAGAAAAGCGACCGGGGCAATTCAAAGGGAAGTAGCGAGAAGATTTACACATTTGAATGGCTAAAAACCTGCAATCCAAAACGACGCAACCAAAGCTGGACGCCAGCGGCTTACGCTTTGCAATTGTGGTCAGCCGCTTCAACAATTTTATTACCGAACGTTTGTTGGGCGGCGCCATGGAAGCGCTGGAAAAGTCAGGTGCCGCGAAAGGGGATATCGAAATTGTCGAGGTGCCGGGAGCGTTCGAATTGCCGCTGGCGTCCAAGAGGTTGGCGAGCAAAGGCGAGTATGACGGGTTGATTGCGATTGGGTGCGTGATACGCGGCGAGACTTCGCATTACGATTATGTTTGTTCTGAAACGGCGCGAGGACTGCAATTGGCGCAAATGGATACTGGAGTACCAATTATTTTTTGTGTGCTGACTTGCGAAACGCAGGAGCAGGCGATTGCACGCGCGGGCGGCGACCACGGGAACAAGGGATACGACTCCGGACTTGCGGCCATTGAAATGGCGCGAGTTTCACAGAAGCTGAGCGGCAAAGCAGCGCAAACATCGGCGCCCGCGAGAAAGCTTCGGCGCGCTTAGTGTCCTTACGAACAAAATCCCGCGAGTTTGCCATGCAGATGCTGTTTCAGTGGGACATGAGCAGGCAGGATCCCGCGAAACTGGAAGCAAAATTCTGGCGCGCGGCGAAAGCGGCGGACAATACGCGAGCGTTTGCCAATAAATTATTTGAAGGCGCCGCGAAAGATGCCGATGAGCTGGATGCGCTGATCGTGCAGCATGCGCAGAACTGGCGGCTGGAGCGCATGGCGATCATTGACCGCGCGGTGTTGCGACTGGCGATTTACGAGCTGCGAATTGCTGAAACGCCGCCGAGAGTGGTGCTCAATGAGGCGGTGGACCTGGCGAAGAAGTTTTCTTCGGAAGATGCGGGGGCATTTGTGAACGGAATTCTGGATGCTGTGAACAAAAGTTTGGTTGAGAAGGCCGACAGTGCGGACTAATCTTGCTGCGTGTGAATGCTATTTTTTACTGGCGTTTCGCGGGGCCTTGGCTTGCGCGAGGGATCGAAGAGAGATTCCTCCGCTACGCAGGCCGACTCGTTCGCGGACGAACGAGGAGAAAAGGGTCGGCCTGCTCCGGTCGGAATGACCGTTGGAAGTAGGCGTTGGCGATAAGTGCTTCGGTTCAAATCGTTAACCAACCGATTGGCGTTTGCGAGATTTAGATGCGGATGGTGCCTTCGAAAACTTTCACTGCGGCGCCGCTGCAGCGAGGCACGAGTTTCTTTCCGGTTTGTGAGACTTCCACTTCGATTTGGCTGGGTCTGCCCATCTCCACGCCCTGCTGTATGTACAGCGTTTGCGCCGGGGCCAACTTGCCATTTTGTACCAGATAAGCGGCCAGCGAACCGGCCGCGGAACCGGTGGCGGGGTCTTCGTAAATTTCCCAGGGAAGCATGCCGCGCGCGGAGACTTTATTTGCGCCATTAAGGGCGAAGCAATACGCCATGGTGCCGTTTTTACCTTCGAAATTGCGCAGGTCATGAACGTTCATATGGATGCGGCCCAGCGCGGTGCGATTGCGGAAGGGAACCATCAAGTTTGAGACGCCGGTGGAAACATATTGCGGCTCCAACTCGGAGTGAAAATCGGAAACAGAAACGCCCAGCGCGGCGGCCAGCTCCTTCTTATTAATTTTGATGGAGTGAAAAACCGCGGGTGTTTGCGTCATGGTGACGCGTTGCGGACGGCCATCTTTGAAGCGGATCTCCACGGGGAGCACGCCTGCTCCAGTTTGCTGCATGATGTGCACGCCGCCTTCCTGCGCGGGAACGACGCCGAGTTCCGCGAGCAAGAACCAGGTTCCGACAACCGGATGGCCGGCGAGCTTCAACTCCTCCTTGGTGGTAAAAATTCGTAAGCGGGCCAGAGCACGGTCATCGGTGGGTTTTTGCACAAAAACGGTTTCGGAAAGATTCATTTCGCAGGCGATGGCCTGCATCATGTCGTTCGAAAGGCCATCGCCGTCGGTAACCACCGCGAGGGGATTGCCCTCAAAGCGATTGGTGGTGAAAACATCCAGAGTATGAAAGCGTCGTTCCATAAAGTTTTATGCGGGCCCGGCGGATGCGGAAGATCAGATGCTATCTAGGCGCGCGACTGTCCTTTCGTTAGTGACATTTCCCGTGTTGAGCGTTGATTTTGGTTCGATGAGCACGAGGTGAACTTCTTCATCGGCCACTGGCATATGTTCTACTTTACGAGGGACGATGACAAATTCGCCCTCGCGAATGATGGATTCGCGATCGCGGAATTTCATGCGCAAGGTACCTTTTACGACAAGGAAAAGCTCGTCTTCGTGATCATGATGGTGCCAGATAAATTCGCCTTTTAGTTTAACAACCTTCACGTAGCAATCGTTTACTTGACCAATGATATGCGGCTTGTAGTGTTCAGAGAACAGTGCAAATTTTTGCTGCAGATTGACGGTTTCCATAGCGGTGGCTCCTATAGCTGCTGAACGATGTTGGTAACGGCAGCGAGCACCTGGTTGGTGGTCTCGCGCCGCGAAGTTTCCGAATAGACGCGAAGCAAATTTTCGGTGCCTGAAGCGCGCACCATGACCCAGCCGATATCGCCGAGATAAACTTTAATGCCATCCATGTTTTCGCGGCGGGTGACGGGCCATTCCAGAATGTGCGTGAAGGCGTGATCGGAAAAGAGCGTGACGGCTTTTTGTTTTTGCTCAGGCTGAACATCTAGATCGACTCGGCCGTAGTGGTATTCGCCAAATTCGGAGTGCAGCGCGGCCAGCAACCGGCCGAGAGTCTTACCGTGCCAGGCCATTAATTCCGCGAGAAATAAAGCCGAAACCGTAGCATCACGTTCAGGAAGATAAAGACTGGTGCCGAAGCCGCCGCTTTCTTCACCACCAGCCAAAACATTCTGCTCCAGCATGAGCTCACAAATATATTTAAAGCCGATGGGGACTTCGTGAAGGGCGCGGCCAAATTTGGCGGCGATTTTATCGATCAATTTAGTTACGGAAAAAGTTTTGGCGATATCGCCGGGGAGATTGCGGGTGCCCGCGAGGTGCCAGACCAGCAAAGCGAAAAGCTGATGGGGATTGAGGAAGGAACCGTCGTGATCGATGGCGCCGATGCGATCGCCGTCACCGTCGGCGCAAAATCCGGCTTCGTATTTGCCGGCGAGCACAGCGTCGCGCAGTGGTTGGACGTGCGGCTCGATAGGCTCGGGATGTGCGCCGCCAAAACGCGGATCACGGGCGCCGCGAATTTCGTCGCAGTGAATATTGTTGCGGGTGAAAAGTTCGCGCAGTAGGCCTGCCGAGGAGCCGTGCATGGGGTCCGAGACGAAACGGAAATTTGCTTTTCGCAAACGGTGCCAATCGACCAGCTTTTCGAGTGCATCGAGGTATGGAGCGCGAGGGTCAAGGGTGTGCAGCAAATCTTTGCGCGGGGGAAGGGCTGGAGTGTCGCGATGCATCGCGGTGGTCAATTCCTGTTCAATCTGAGCCACGATGGAGGGAAGCGCGCTGCTGCCATAGCTCGCTTTATATTTAATTCCGTTCCAACGATAAGGATTGTGGCTGGCGGTGATGACGATTCCGCCGGCGGCCTGTCGTTGCCGAACCAGCAGCGAGACAGCGGGAGTTGGGCACGGCTTGTCGGTCAACCATACGGGCGTGCCGCTCGCGGTGATGACGTCGGCGACCGCCGCGGCCACAGTATCGGAGGCGAAGCGATGGTCGTAGCCGATGATCACGCCTTTGCGCGCGTCCTCGGAACGAATAACGTAGCGGGCGATGGCGTTGGCGACGAGGCGCGCGTTAGCGAAGGTGAAATCTTCAGCAATGATGGCGCGCCAACCGTCAGTGCCAAATTTGATTTGCGCCGGGCTGTCGTTCGAGACAGGTTGCAATTGTTGCAGCGTCATACCGCCGAGAAGTATACGCGAAGGTGGCGAAGCTCAAAGAGCCGCATTGGCGTGCTTATAGCAAATCCTTGCGGCCGCGTTCTTCTAGCCATTTTACGATTTTGCCGACGTCCTGAGAGCGATGGCGAGGGCATATCAACAGGGCATCTGGAGTTTCGACCACGACGAGGTCGCGTACACCGATGGCCGCGACGAATTTTGTAGGGCTCCAAATAAAATTGCCCTCGGCTTCCAACATGTGGCCGGCGCCGGCCAGGACATTGTGATGCGTGGCGTTGGAGGCTTGCTCGTGGACGGCGGTCCAGGAACCGATATCGCTCCAGCCGATGTCGGCGGGAATCATGAAGACGCGGGACGGACCTTTTTCGCGAGTGGCGGGTTCGAGAATGGCGTAGTCGACAGCAATATTTTCGAGCCGCGGGTAAATGGAGCGAAGTTTGCTTTCGTATTTGCGGGTGCCGATGGTGGCGGCGAGAGTTTCGAGTGCGGAGAAAGTTTCGGGCAAATATTGTTTTAGCGAATCCAGGAATGTAGAGACACGCCAGAAAAACATTCCGGCGTTCCAACGGTAATTGCCGGAGGCGACGTATTTTTTTGCTAATGGCAGACCCGGTTTCTCCTTGAATGCATGAACGGGGAATACCGGGAAAGGATTACTGGAGACCGGTTTAGCAGCGCAATGAATGTAGCCGAAACCGGTGTCGGGCCGGCTCGGGGGAATGCCCAGGACGACCATGCGGCCTGGTTCGCGCGCAACATTCAACGCCAGCTGGGCGATCTTTGCGTATTTTTTTGTCTGTGCGATATAGAGGTCGGCGGGAAGCACGGACATTAAGGCGTCGCCGCGTTCTGCCTGGCGAATGTGGACGGCGGCGAGCGCGATAGCTGCGGCGGTGCTGCGGCCGAGAGGTTCGGCCAGAATGTGTTTACGGGCGGATGGCGGCAAGTGCTTGCGAACGGATGCGGATTGTTCCGCATTGGTGACCGTCCAGATGCGGTCAGCGGAAATAAATGGCTGCAGGCGGGCCACGGTTTGTTGCAGCATGGAGTCCGCGCCGATGATGTTGAGGAGTTGCTTGGGTGTGCGGGTGCGGCTGCGCGGCCAGAAGCGGGTCCCACGGCCTCCGGCGAGGATTACAGCGTGTGCGGTAAGTTTTTCTGCGGCCATGACGGGTCAGGTGAACATGACTTGATCGATCGCGGAATTCGGTACGCCATCGCGCGAAAGATCGTTGCGTAGTGCGCCGATGACGGGCACGTAAGCGCGCAGAATGGACGTCGAGGTCTCGGGAAGCAGAGTAAGTTGGCCGAGGTTTGCGGGGATGAACCAGCACTCGCCTTGTCTGTAAGAGTAGGAGCCAGAGCTCCATTGAATATCGCCGCGACCGGCTAGGATTACCAATAATTCGAAGTGGGCAGGATCAGAATTTGCGTGGTGCTGCGCAGAAATGTCCCATCGTTCGGTTGCGAAATACGGGCAGGCTACGAGCAAAGATTTTTTCGCGCCGTTGGGAGCGGGCAAGGGAACTGGCGTGACTTTCCCACCTTTTCGATGATCAAAATCAATGACGGCCATACCTTTTTCGATGTGCAGCTCGCGGGGATTGCCCTTTGCATCGACACGATGGAAATCGTAGAGGCGATAGGTGAGGTCGGAATTTTGCTGGACTTCGCAGAGAATCATTCCGGGGCCAATGGTGTGCGGGGTTCCGGAGGGAACGTAAAAAGTATCGCCAGGTAAAACCGGCAAGCGCTCAAAAAACTTTTCCAGCGCTCCCTGTGTAATGGCCGACTGAAACTTTTCCCGATCTACGTTGGGGACCAGCCCGAGCAAAAGTGTGGCGCCCGGTTCGGCGGAGACGACGTGCCACATTTCCGTTTTTCCTACCGCGCTGGGCGCTTCGTTTTGCCTGGCATAGGCGTCATCAGGATGAACCTGGATGGAAAGCTGATCGGTGGGAAAAAGAAATTTCACTAAAAACGGAAATTCGCGCGGCGTTAGTTGAGATTTGAAGTCGGTGCCACGCCATTCGAGTGGCATTTTCTGCCACCCCTGATTGAGCAGGCCAGCTAGCGGGCCCGATTCGACCTTAGATTCCGGCCCGGTGAGCCAGGCTTCGCCGATGGGCTCAGGCAGATTTGTTTTGTCCGGGTAAATGGGCGCAAGCGAATGCGCGCCCCAGATGCGCGGCATGAATTTCGGCTCGATGAGTGTGGGCTCCGGCCGCACGGATTAAGTGGCGGCTTCAGCGCGCGAGAAAAAACGGGCCAGGCGGCGCAACCCTTCGTCGATGCGCTCGATGGAAGTGGCGTAAGAAAGGCGGAGATAGCCGGGCGCGCCGAAGGCTTCTCCCGGAACGACGGCCACCTGAACTTTATCGAGCAGTAGCTTGGTAATCTCCGTGCAGGATTTGGCCAGCGCATTACTTCCAGTGAGATGCGCGGAAATATTTGGAAAGGCGTAAAACGCGCCGCCGGGATCTTCGCAAGTGATGCCGGGAATAGCGCGCAAGCCGTCGACAATGCGCCTGCGGCGTCGCGCATATTCGGCGAGCATTGTCGGAACAGAATCCATGGAGCCGCGCATGGCTTCAAGAGCAGCGTATTGCGCGACGGAGGTGGGATTGGACGTGGATTGGCTTTGCAACTTGATGGAGGCTTGCACCAGAGGTTCGGGGGCGAGGGTGTAGCCGATGCGCCAGCCGGTCATGGCAAAAGTTTTGGACATCGAGCCGATGATGATGACGTGATCTTTCGAACCAGCGGCGTTGGCGATGGAATACGGTTTGTGCGGCTCATAGGTGAAATGCGAGTAGCATTCATCGCTCATGAGCCAGATTTCGTGTTTCTTGCAAAGTGCGAGGATGCGTTCGAATTCGCCAGGCGGGACGACGCCGCCACAGGGATTGCTTGGTGAGTTTAGAAACAGCATGCGTGTTTTGGGCGTGATGGCTTTTTCTATTGCGGCGGCTTTTACTGCGAAGCCGTCTTCGGACTTGGCTTGTACAAAAACGGGCGTGCCGCCGGCGTATTTCACGATGTCCGGGTAGCTGACCCAGTAGGGTGCGGGGATGATTACTTCATCGCCGTTTTGAATCAGCAAGCTGACCAGATTAAAAATGGAATGCTTGCCGCCGACGTTCACAACGCATTCTTTGGCTTCGTACGCGGAGCCCAGTTCGCGCTTGTGCCAGGCACAGATCGCTTCGCGGAGGGGCATAATGCCGGCGGTGGAGGTGTACTTGGTTTTGTTCTCGTCGATGGCTTTGATGGCGGCTTTTTTGATGTGCTCGGGCGTAGGAAAATCCGGCTCACCGGGGCCAAAGTCGGCGACATCCACGCCGCGCGCCTTCAATTTGTCGGCTTCCGCGATGACCGCAGCGGTGGGAGAGATTTGAATGCGGTTGATGCGGTCCGTTAATTGGATTTTT
>DATHGV010000362.1:0-3808 GCA_035490135.1 Candidatus Methylomirabilota bacterium | reverse complement strand
TCTTTCGTGGATGAGCCCTGAAACAAAAAAGGCCGCCGTCGAAAAACTCGAAGCCTTCAACATTAAGATCGGCTACCCCGATAAGTGGCGCGATTATTCCCGGCTCAACCTCGAACGCACCTCTTACGCTGTCAATTTGCGCCGCGCTGCGGCTTTTGAAAACGCTCGCGAGCTCGCCAAAATCGGTAAGCCCGTGGACCGTAACGAGTGGGGCATGACGCCGCCTACCGTTAACGCCTACTACAACCCCACCATGAACGAAATCGTCTTTCCTGCGGGCATCCTGCAGCCGCCCTTCTACGACCCCAAGGCTGACGACGCCATTAATTACGGCGGCATGGGCGCGGTGATCGGTCATGAAATTTCCCACGGCTTTGACGATCAGGGATCGCAGTTCGACGGGAAAGGAAATCTGCGTAACTGGTGGACCGCCGACGATCGCAAAAATTTTGATGAGCGCGCCACCTGCGTGGAAAAACAATTCGACAGCTACGAAGTCGAGCCCGGCCTGCATCAAAACGGCAAGCTCGTGCTCGGCGAAAGCATCGGCGATCTCGGCGGCCTGGCTATCTCCTACGCCGCTTACGAAAAATCCTTGGAAGGGAAGCCGCGTCCCAAAGATATCGACGGCTTCACTCCCGAGCAGCGTTTCTTCTTGGGCTGGGCACAAGTGTGGGGAACTAACCAGCGTCCCGAAGCCGCGCGCTTGCAGGCCAACACCAATCCGCATCCGCTTGCGCGTTTCCGCGGCAACGGACCTTTGTCAGACATGGCCGCCTTCGCCCAGGCATGGGGCTGCAAGAAGGGCGACCCCATGGTGCGTGGACAAGCCTGCAAAATCTGGTAGCCGCTTGTCAGGTTTTCAAATTAAAGGTTTGGAAATTAAATTTTGAAGGAACGAAATTAATAATCAACGGGTGCGATGATCGAGGTGCACTCTTGTTCCAATCAGACCTGCTGAAATCCAAAAGTGTTTTTCTCACTGGTGGTGGCACCGGTTTGGGCCGCTCCATGGCGCTCCATTTTGCCAGCCTAGGCGCGCGCCTCTTCATCGTTGGCCGCCGGCCCGAGCCACTCAAATCCGTCTGCGAAGAAATCCAGCGCGTCAGTGGGACCGCCGCATTCGCATCCTGCGACGTGCGTGATTACGCGGCAGTCGAAGCCGCCGCCAAAACCGCGGAGTCTCACATCGGCGAAATAAACACCCTCGTCAACAATGCTGCGGGCAATTTCATGGCCCGCACTGAAAAGCTGACGCCCAACGCCTTCAACGCCGTCGTCGGCATCGTTCTCAATGGCAGTTTTAATTGCACCCAAGTTTTTGGCAAACGTTGGATTGAAAAAAAACAGCCCGGCACCGTGCTCAACATCGTCACCACTTACGCCGCCGCGAATTGCGGCTCCGGTTTCGTCGTGCCGTCGGCGTGCGCCAAGGCTGGAGTCCTGGCGCTTACCACTTCTCTGGCAGTGGAGTGGGGGAAACACCAAATCCGCCTCAACGCCATCGCCCCCGGGCCATTTCCCACGGAAGGCGCATGGTCGCGCCTCATGCCTTCGACACAAATGGAAGAAGACCGCAAAAATTTCAATCCCATGAAACGCTTCGGGCGTCATGAGGAACTCGCCAATCTCGCAGCCTTCCTGATCAGCGATATGTCGCCCTATATCAATGGGGAGTGCGTGGTGATTGACGGCGGCCAGTGGTTGCGCGGTGCTGGGGAGTTTAATGATCTGGCTACGCTACCGGATTCCGCCTGGGAAGCTATGGAATCTGCGCGCTTAAAAAAATCCTGAACGTTTACTCGCGCACGTTTACTGAGGTAGCGCTCGCTTACGTAACTCCACGCGCAGCTTTACGTCGCCGATGGGATGTCCGCCCGATTCAGCATGCATGGTAATTTCCTGCGGTTCATTCTTTTTAGCGCCATCGGTACTTGCCGGCAGCGCAACTTCCATCCGCGCCGCCGCCATTTGTTTTGCGCCGATCGAGAATTTTCCCGCGCCGCTTTCTACCGCCCAACCGCTCGGCAGTTCCACGGACAAAATAATTTCCTGCGGCGAAGAAGTCTGATTTCGCACCCACAAGGGAATTACCAGCGTGGTGCCAGCTTGCAGCGCGATCTCTGGAGGTTCCGGATGCGGCAAATGTGTTAGCCCGTGCGCGCGACGAAAATCTGCGTAAAAACTCCACGGACCGCCAAGCTCCACCGACAATTCCGGGCCTCTGGGCTCGGGTGCAACTTCAGGCCGGCTGAATGCAATAGGTTCGCTGCTCACATTTTCAAAAATATCGCCGGTCGCCGAACCGCCCACCAGCGATTTACCGCGCACAAATCGTAACGAATCGCTCCAATATCCCTCGGTCGTCATCAACTTTTCCAGCGCCGTGTCGCTCATTCCTTTCAGGGACACCGCCATGGCCCTCGATTGCGTTTCATGAGCCAAAAAACCATCCAGAGCGATGCGCCAATACGCGTGCTTGTTTGATTTCGACAGCTCTTTCACCGAATAAGCGGGGCCCAGCCCGCGAAAAATGCCCTCGTTATCCGCATCCGCAAAATAATAAAGTTTCTTTGGCTGCCACGGCCGCAAGTTATCCAGCAAGGGTTCGAGCCGTTTCGTCGCGCCTGCGAGTTGTTCAGGAAACGCCACCGTATCGCCGCTCATATCGAACGCTTCCGTGGCCAGCACCCCCGAAGCCTGGTGATCGCCATGATCCTCGCCGATAAACGTGCCCGGCAAAAACGTCAGCACCACTTCAGGGCGCGTCAAGCGCATCAGCCGCACCAATTGCTGCAGCGTCTCCCCATGATTCCAGTTGGAAAGCGATTGCAGAACATTTTGCGAAGCGGTGTCTTTGCCATCAAGAAACCACACCTCCGCGATGCCCAACTGTGAGAGCGCGCGGCGCGCCTCAATTTCTCGGATCGCACCCAACGCCGCCGCCTGCTCCGCGCCCACTTCATTCGCGCCGCTGCTCCCGCGCGTGCCGTAAACTACCGCCACGCGTTTCCCCTCATCAATCGCCCGCGCCAAATAAGCCGTCGCCGCGCCTTCATCATCCGGATGCGCCACCACCAGCAAAATATCCACTTTGTAGCGTTCGTCCGGCGCCCTCAACGGCGCCGCAGTGTGGGCCGGCTTGCTATCTTGCGCCGCAGCGCCCGCACAAATTTGCGCCGCCAACCCCAAACCGAAAGACAAACACGCAAGCCTTAGCCTGAACGCTAACAACACTTCACCTCCAACCCCACGCAATCAACCCGCAGGGCCCGCAACAAAAATCAAATGTCCGATGAATTTTACGCCTTGGCTTCAACAGCCTGCGGTTTCGCGCCGTTAGCCGGAGCTTCTTCACGCGCGGCACGCTTGATGCGCGCAGCCTTGCCCTTCAATTCGCGCAAATAATAAAGTCGCGCGCGCCGCACTTTACCGCGTCCCACCACGTCAATCGAGCTTATCGTTGGGGAATGCAGCGGAAAAATTCTCTCGATGCCCACGCCAAAGCTCACGCGCCGCACCGTGAACGTCGCGCTCGACGCGCGGCCCTTTTTCGAAATCACCACGCCCTCAAACGCTTGCAGGCGCTCTTTTTCCTTCTCGCCTTCGCCTTCCTTCAGGCGCACGTTCACACGCACGCTGTCGCCAGGACGAAACTCCGGCAAATCTTTGCGCAGTTGCGCTTCATGCAATTTTCGTATTATCGGATTCATTGTAGTTTCCCTGCAGACCCGCTCAGGCGGAGCCAGCACACCAAGGCCAATCCGTAAGTATAGCCAATCCCGCCCCATTCACGCCACCCATTTCG
>DATHGV010000361.1:0-3617 GCA_035490135.1 Candidatus Methylomirabilota bacterium | reverse complement strand
GAGCCTGCGACGGTTACGCTGCCGGTTGAACTGCCAAAGCATCCGACGTTGGTTTGGGAACTTATTGACGAGCCAACGGCTGAGGCGGGCTGTGTGATCGTGACCGGCTGGGTCGTAGTGCAACCATTAGCGTCCTTGACGGTGATCGTGTAGGAACCGGCAGCCAGGCTACCGAACGTTCCGCTTCCTCCAAAATTTACGCCGTCTTTGGAAAACGTGTAGGGACCGGTTCCGCCAGAGCCGGCCACAGTTACGCTGCCGGTTGAACCACCAAAGCACGCGACATTGGTTTGCGAACTAATCGACGAACTCAATGCCGAACTCGGTTGTGTGATCGTAACTCCTTGGGTCGTGGTGCACCCATTGGCATCCTTAACCGTAACCGTGTACGACCCGGCGGCGAGATTGCTGAACGTGCCGCTTGCGCCAAAGGTCGTGCCGTTGGTCGAATAAGTATAAGGACCTGTTCCGCCTGAGCCCGCGACTGTGACGCTGCCGGTCGAGCCGCCGAAGCAGGCAACATTGGTTTGGGAGCTAATCGAGGCTGAGACTGTGGACGCAGTCTGAGTAATCGTGACCGGCTGAGTCGTGGTGCATCCATTGGCATCCTTGACCGTGACCGTGTAGGGGCCTGCGGCCAGATTGTTAAACGTTCCACTAACGCCAAAGTTAGTACCGTCTATAGAGTAGGTGTAAGAAGGAGTTCCACCCGAACCCGCGACCGTCACACTTCCGGTTGAGCCACCAAAGCAACCAACATTTGTTTGCGACGTTATCGATGATCCAACCGCTGAAGCTGGCTGGGTGACGTCGATCGTGACGTCCTTGGTACAGCCGCCGGTCGCAACAACGTGCACAGTTTTCGTTCCGGCACTCAGACCGGTAAATGTAGTCGACCCGCCATCGGTCAAGACTGTCTGCGTTGTGGCGCCGAGGGTTACCGAGTACGGCGGAGTACCACCATTAATCGTAGCCGTGACCGAGGCGTTGGAGCCGCCGAAGCAGCTCGCCGCGCTTTGCGTTAATGACGCAGTGAAACCGGCGCTGAAAGAGGTCGCGATCGGCGTAACGAAGTCATCCAGGACCGAAGTCGCACTTGTAGATGTTTTTGTCCTGACGAAAACGCTGTGGACTGAGATCCCGGAACATGGATCAACATTTGCTTGAATTAGTGCGGTGGCATCGATCGACATCTCGACAAATTGGTTCTTCGAGTAGGTCGTCGCGCCGAATGCGCCGTAAGGCACCGATACCCCATCCACTGTGTTGGTTGCCACATATGCGCTGGACGCGCCGATAGATGCGGTGATGTCGACCCACTGATAGACCCCTGACACCGGTTTCCATTGATAAACAATGATTGAGGCGACCGATCCTCCGCTATTGTATTGCGCCGTTACCAACAGATCGTTCGGAGTTCGTCCGCCCGTGGCGAAAAGCGGATCTCCGGCAACCGCGCCGGCAGGATTCGTCACGAAATGGCCGCACGGAGCCGAGGAACAGCCCACGTCAGTTACCTGCGTCAGGTCAGCCTGAGTCAGCTCGAAATCAGCAAAGGAAGTTCCGCTGTTGGACAGTCTATCGGCGGACGCGGTTACCCAGCGGTGACCAGCGCTATCTTTCGAGATGTGAACGTAGACGTTATTCAAATCCCCCTTGTTGCCGGCGCTGCCAGTCTTCCACGTATAGGTATTCGGATTGTCGTTTATCGTATGGCTGCCCGAGAAGACATCATCAGTCCCGTTGTAGGCATCGAGGCGCCGATAGGTGACGGTGGAATCGATCGGAACGCCGCCGGGATTCGTAAGCAGTCCGGTAGTGCCAGCCCCATTCGCGAGCCAGTCTGTGTGTCCCATTCCCGCCGTGGCGACGACACCACCTTGAATCTCGAAGCCGCCCGGATCCCCGTTCAAAGCAAGGCCGGCGCCCACCACATCGGTGAATTGAGTTGTGGCCACGACGCTCCCCTGGGTCGCGGTCAGAGTAAACACAACCCCAATGTCATGGCTCTGAATGACAAAGTCGCTATTCGAGAAATTTCCAGCCGCATCCGGCGTGGCGGAAACGTCCCACGGCAGATCATTGTCGGACTCATCAATGTGGAGAGCCACCGGCTGACCTGGGATCCAGCCCGAACCGCTAATCACGACGGTTTCACCAGGTGCGTAATCGCTCTTGTCCGTGGTAACGGTAGAACCGGCGGTAACCTGGGCCAAATGAAGTTGGCTCGATGCGATCAAACCCACTAAAACTAGAACAGCGCCAAGGACTGGCGCGATTCGACTCGTTAAGGGAGCAGCTGCTCGAAAAATCTTGCTCATATGCGTGATGTTGGAAGAACGCGGAACGGACCTATGGATTTTGGGGTTGCACCGCACTGCGCCTCAAACCCCCATACCGCTCATGAATTTCCATATCAGCCATAACAACAAATCTAACTAAAAAGGTCAATAGAAATAAGAAAAAACCGGATGCTGACGTAGTTAAATCTCTCACCGGTTATAACGCATCTCCCTGGGCGGCCCCGGCGTGCAGCGCCGCGCGAGACGATTAGAATCCGGGCATCCGGAAATTCCTTGGCCAGCTCCTTGATCCAAAGAATCCCGTCCCGATCTTCCAGGAACGGCTCAATTAAGAGTATGTCCGGCCAATGTTGCTGGACCAGTTCGCTGGCATCATAAAACCATGCGCGCCGCCGCAGATACGAAAACGCTAATCGCGTGAAACAATCGCGACCATCCCGGCTTCGCTGACGCAAGTATCGCCGACCACCATCACCCGATATGGTTTGTTCCCATCCTAACATCGAGCAAACGGCCCAGAAGAGCGCAGCGCGACGAATAACTTCCTTGACGAGTGAAATTCGACACGGCAAAAGGAAAGCGCACGGGAGGCGCGGCTAGTTTGGTAAAAAAACATTTTAATCTTTTAGTCGCGCTTATTGGCGCGGGGACGATGTCGATCTTGGCGGCAACAAGTTTTGCGCAAGGGCCGAGTTCGCAAGATGTCGATCGTGCCCAATTACTTCAGGGCCAGACGCAGCCGCCGTTCGGACCGGCGGGATTGCCCGAGGGCGTCGAAGACGGACATGCCGCGTCCAGTCCGAACGATGCCGACATTGGAGAGCAGGAAATTCTCAAACGGACGGCGCAATATCAACCGCTCACGTTTTTATTGGCTTCTCCGATTTTCTACACATCGAATGTGGCGCTGACACGGAGCGGCGAAAAGAGCGACGTGGTGATCGCGCCGATGGTGGGTGCTTATTACGATCCGCAGATCACAAAAACGCTCTACGGGCATTTCGGTGCGCGAGAGCAAGTCTTTTACTACGGCGATAATACCGGATTCGATTTCGGTAGCCTGGATGTGGAAGCAGGACTGAATTATTTCCTGCCGCAATTCCACAATCTCATTCTCCGCGGCGAATACGATTTCAATCGGCTAACCCTCGACGACCGGCTCGGGGATGAATTTTTCTCGAACCACTCGCTCATATTTAACGCCGAGCTGCCATTCCGGTTCAGCCGGGCGCAACAGCTTTCGGTCGGCGCTGACGCGAACATTAGTGTGGCCGCGGATCATCAAAGTCCGCGGCGGAATGATTATGAAGGTTA
>DATHGV010000360.1:0-3758 GCA_035490135.1 Candidatus Methylomirabilota bacterium | reverse complement strand
CGAGGACAAGGGACGCATGGTGTTCCTGCTCTACCTCCCCACGGGAGTGGATCCAAGGAAGCTGGAAGACGAGGTGCGAACAAGACTACGGAAGAACGACGTCTCAAAGATCGTTGTTGATGTAGTATAAGCGCACCTGATCTATTCACTGCTGTGAACGTCGCCTTATTCCCCGCTCTGCTGGCGGCCTTTGTTATTGGTTCGGCGTTCGCTAAATCCGTTACAGCGCGTGAAGTGACTTTCGTCTCGCCTTGTGAGTGTCAGGGCCAAAAGAGCGGTAGTCGCTGGCCGGCCAAAACGGATCCGTCGCCCGTGCCTTTGGACAAGTCGGCCATTCAACCAGTTACACCATCTCAGATTTGCGACTGGAAAGGGCCGGAATCGAATGTGCCTTTGACGCCCGAGACCGACACGAGAATCGCAGCTGAACAAAAATGGTATAACCTCACTGGCCGCGTTGTTGGCGTAAAAGTTGAAGCAGATGGCGACATAACTCTCGTACTCAAAGATGCCGACGGCAAGAAAGCCGGAAGTGTTGGTGCTGAAATTCCCGTCGGCCCCACGTGGTGCGAACTTCGGCAGACTGTTTTCGGTTGGACTACGCAGAGCTTTCCTTTCACGTTCAAGGAATCCCAAAAGCTCGAAATGCGCGAGCAGCATATAATCACGGTCACGGGCAAGGCGTTTTTCGATGTTCAACACGTGTCTGCGGATAATTCAAACCGACGAACCAAACAAAAGAAATACGCAGTTTGGGAGATTCATCCCGTGATGGCACTGCACGTCGATCAATAGCTTGCTTTGGTGAAAAGCCCATGCAAAGCGCCGTTAGACGCGACATGTTTATAGGATTTGGGCCAAAATCAATCCAAGCTCCGTAGGAACGGCATGGGAACCAACCCCGCCTGCAACGCCCCGCCTCTCGCCTTGGATAAGGGGAGAGGATTGAGGTGAGGGGTTGTAACACCCGCACGCGCCAACTGCCCTGAGCGATTCCTCAACCTCCCCCTCTCCCAAACCCACTCCTTTGCCCTCACTGGCGCCGGCGCGTCCGTCTCTCCCAAAGGGCGAGAGAAGGGAGAGGCGACCATTCGCCCCGGCACGGTCCAACAACCGGCACCCATCCGAACTGACAATTGACCAACACTACCGATCCGTGGCGGCGGCGCTGGTTTGGCTTTTCAACAGGGCCGAGTTAGTCGTAATATCGGGACAGCGTCTCCAAGATCGCTGTTGACGTGGTGTAAGCGAGCCTGATCCTCGCGAAACGCCGTTGGTGAACGAAGAAACATCTGTCTAGCGCCAAGGGCGCAGCATTCACCGCGAGTTGCTTCGCGGGCACGGCGTTGATTTCGCTGAGCGGTACGTTTGGGATTGAGAAGCCACGCCAGATTGAGACGCGCTTTCAGCGCTTGGTTATCTGGGGATAATCGGATTCCTGGGGCGCTGCCCCAGGTTCGCCACGGCGAATCCGTCCTCTGGCGGACTAGCATGAGAGAGCGCCTTTGGCGCTAGGCAAAAAATATTCCCTCCGCTCGCGTATCGCTAACGCGCATATTGACATTCATCCCACGCACATCAACGATGACGTTCATGCATCGGCGTCTCTTCACCGCGATCTTTTTTGCTTTCGCGCTGATATTCGTAGCGCATGCACAAGACGGACCTAAGAATTCTGTCGTCCTGATTATTCGTCACGCGGAAGACGCCGATAGCGGCCATGGTATCTCGCCGCGCGGCCAAGAGCAGGCCGAAGCATACAAGAATTACTTCCTGAATTTAAACGTGGATTCCAAGCGGCTGGAACCCACGGTCATTCTTGCCGCCAATGACTCAAAGAAAAGCCACCGCCCGCGTTTGACGGTGGAACCATTCGCAAATGCAGCAAAATTGCCAATCGATACCCGTTTTGGTAACAATCAATCTGCTGAACTGGCCGCTGACCTGCGTGCAAACGACCAGGGAAAAGTGATTCTCATCTGCTGGCGTCACGGGAACATTCCGGCTCTACTCCGTGCCTTGGGAGCAACGCCCAAACAGTTTCTGCCCAACGGTAAATGGCCGAGTTCGATCTACAATTGGGTCATTCTACTGAGCTTCGATCAGGATGGCCGTTTGATTCCGTCGAGTTCAAGACGGATAAACGAACACCTGATGCCGGGTGACTCTCAGTAGTCAGGTGTGACTTTCGTGTCGCCTTGCGAGTGTCAGGGACAAAAGAGCGGTACTCGCTGGCCGGTCAAAACCGATCCGGCGCCTGTGCCTTTGGACAAGTCGACCATCCAATCAGTTACGCCATCGCAGATTTACGAGTGGAAAGAGCCGGCGCCGAATGAGTCTTTGACGCCTCAGACCGATACGAGAATCGCAGCTGAACAAAAATGGTATAACCTCACCGGCCGCCTCGATGGCGTAAAAGTTGAATCAGACGGTGACATTACACTGGTGCTCAAAGATGCCGAAGGGAGGAAAACGGAAAGTGTTAACGCCGAAATCCCCGTGGGGCCCACATGGTGTGAGCTTCGGCAGATTGTTTTCGGTTGGACGACGCAAAGCTTTCCTTTCAGTTTCAAGGAATCCCAAAGGCTCGAAATGCGCGAGCAGCATATAATCACCGTCACAGGCCAGGCCTTTTTCGATGTCCAGCACGCGTCTCCGGATCATTCAAACCGACGAACTGAATCCAAGAAACACTCAGTTTGGGAAATTCATCCAGTGATGGCGCTGCACGTCGATTAATAGCTCGGCCGCACGCCGTCGGTGCACGGCTATTGTACCGACTTGCTCTTCGCTTACCTGCGTTGTCTCCCGTAAAGAGGAAGCATCCCGCTCGCACCACCCGAAGTAAATGCACTCGGAAATCGGAGTGCATCGACGTATTGGACTAAGGTCTTATAGACAGAGCCCCGGGAAGCCTGCGAAATTCCTGCCAAAATTCTCTTCTGGCAATGAAACCATCTCCAGGACAACCGCAAAACTGGATGGAACCAATAAAAATGAAACAAATACGAACCTCATTCAACATGATCAGCGTCATCGCTCTGTTAGCGTTGACGGTCGGTTGCGCCACAACAAGCAGCACGCAGAACAAAGAGAGCATGCTTGTGGCGTCCGGCTTTAAGGTGATCACTCCCAAGACCGCCGCGCAGCAGCAAAAGCTTCAACAGCTTCCGCCGGGCAAAGTGGCCATGATCAACAGAAAGGGGAGAACCTACTACATTTTCCCCGACGCGGCTCATAACCAGGCCTATGTCGGTGGACCGCACGAGTACCAGGCTTACCAACAACTCCGCGCCGCAAATAACATTGCGAACGAGAATCTCGAAACCGCTGAAATGTACCAGGATGCGGAGATGCAGTGGGGGGCATGGGGCGGTTGGGGTATGGGCTGGGGACAGATGGGAATGGGAGTAGGGGTCGGGCGGTTTAGATGAGCAAGATTGCTTAAGTTTCATGAATCACCACTTAATTCAGGTATCCCTCCACACATTAAAACCCAAATAAGGTGGGGTGGCGGTTGGGATCGGGCTTCCATGCGGACTCGATTCGATTCGGTCCATGTTTAGATCCAAACTTACCGTCATGGGTGGAACGTTGCCATCTGGTTATCGAAGTCTCTCAATCAGTCGCTTCCATGCGATGCAGCGCAATCGTTCCAGATCGTCGGTCCTCTTGCTCGCCATTTAGGCAAGCTCCGGGAAAAGGTTGGTAGGGTTGTTGGCTCTTCCACAAACTAAGTAGCAGCACGGCAAGTTTTC
>DATHGV010000359.1:0-6263 GCA_035490135.1 Candidatus Methylomirabilota bacterium | reverse complement strand
GACGACGCGGTTGACGAGAATTTCCGATGTTGTCACAAACGTCACGATGGCGCCCAGCACAACCATCGGCAGAACCGCACTGATCCGGCGCAGCAGAGAGGAAATGCCATAGACATACAGCAACGCAAACGGAATCAGGGGCGCCGCTAAAATTAGGGAGCGCTAGTTGGCTTTCTCACCAAGATTGCGCCAATGAGTTGCTGTCCGGTAGGGAAAGAATCCGATTTTCCGCCGGTCGCGACCTTCAGGATACGCGCACCGCCGAATTGGTCTGCGATCAGCCATGTGTCAGTGTAAAAATTGTCCTGTAAGTAGGACAGGCTCCACCGGGTAAAGTACTGGTCGGTGCCAGCGGTGAAAAAGAGAGCGTTCGGTAGGTAGACCGCAGTCGAAGGCTGAGCGCGCTCGATTTCCGTCACGGTCGCCATTTGCTTTTCGCCCGTGTTACCGTAGGGCCCGTACAGTGGAAAAAGAAAGATGTAGCGCGTGGCTGACGGTCGATGCGCGTAGAACAGGAGTTCCGGCTCAGCCCCAAAAATAAATACGGATGTCTCAGGCGGTGTCACGCTTTCAATTCGGCGCGCAAACTCCGGCATCTCGGCGAAGAAATTGCCGGGGTAAATCTTTCTCACCGCTTCCGCGGGCGTGTAGGTAAACAGGAACGGCCAAAGCGTTATGGCAGGCAAAATTGTGAGCAGCAGAGTGAGCGCTGCACGCCGCCCCCATGCAGGAATAATTTTCCACAGTTTAACGGCAGCGAGCCATTCGGCCCCGGCGGCAGCAGCCAGCACCAGCGGCGGAAGCAGCTGCTGAAAATAGTGCGGAAAGAAATATCCGCTGGCGCTCACGCCGATGAAGCTTGTCAAAAGCGAGCCTGCCACAAAGAGGGACCACTTGACTCTGCCGGATGTGAGAAGCCCAGCCAAGCCGACTGCGGCAAATGCCCACACGATCGTTTGCGTTCGCGCGAGGATCGCGAGCGTGCCCCAGCAATATTCAAGCCGTGCCGACGCTTCGACGGCACCGATGTACTCCAAGTTATGAGTGATAACGTTATCGAGGAACTCATTCAATCCGCCGCGCCTCCAGAAGTAGAGGGCCACCAATCCCAGCATGACTAGCAGGCCCGTCGCTGACCAGGCGACGAATGAAATCGCGCCCCGCCACCGCTTTTCTCCGCCAACGAAAGCCGGATAGAGAGCAGCCAGAAAGAACCAATTCACAATCGCGACCTGCTTGAACATAAAGGCGATCCCAGTCAACGCGCCAGCGAGCACCATAAACGAAATGTTGCGCTGGTGTTTCGCTGCCGCGGCAAAAAAAGCGATCTGCGAAAAGATGAGCGGACATAACATAAAGAGCTCGGTATTCGCCGCTGTTCCTTGCACCAACGGATCTGCGCCCAGAAGCGCAAAGAGCGCTGCCCCCAGCCAGGCCCAAAAACGATCCATGAATCGCAGTCCGAGAAAAAAGAGCGCACACGCGGAAGCCGCCGCAAATAGCAGCCCGATAAAATGAATCGCGCGAACAGGTTCGAACGGAAGGCTCAACGCGAATCGATAGACGTAAAAAACCGCTGGCGGCTTTTGGTCGATCCAGTCGCGATAGGGCAATTCATTATACCCGAGCCGCCATGCGATATAGGCGTACTCGCCTTCATCGCGTTCAAGTGGAATCGGCAAAAGCGGAGCTCTTATCGCCGCTACGATCAGAATCAGGCTGGCTGTTAGCAGGATTGTCCGGGTGCCACGCCACATGTGTTAGCGATGAAACCAATTATGTTCGCTAGCGAACGTCGCGTGATTAATAACCATTTGTGACGTCACTAAAAACCCCGCTAGCGCGCCGATCACAATCAGTGGCACAATAGCGCTTGTTCGGCGCAACAGAAAGGCAATGCCATAGACGTACGCCAGGGCAAACGGGATAAGCGCGCCACTAAGCAGACGGCCCGCGGTAAAGTAGGGGTAACCACGCGATGGGCCGGTCGAATCCCCGAAATCGAACTGAATTGAAAGCAGCGCCAAAAACACGACTCCCGCCAGGAAGACTAGGATCGCAATGCCGATCGCCTGTTGCTGGAAAGTGGAAAGTCCAGCCCGCCTGCGTAGCCCAACGGTGGCGGACCCTAGCAAGATCAGCGACGATATAGCGAAGAATCTATCGCCAAGTCCCCAACTCAACGGGCGACCGTGCCAACTAACCTCGCCGCGCCAAAAGCTCGCCATCAAATTTGACCAAAACAGCCAAAGACCGCGCAGCGTAAAAATTGGATGCCGCCACCAATCATCGAACGGCTTTCTTGTCCAACCGAGCAAAGTGATTTTCGCTGTCGATCCGGTTGGGTCGCCGAATTGGTATTTTGTCCACACCATCCAACTGCCAATTGGGATTGCGGCACAGACAATGAGTGCAGCCAGCGCCACCAGCCCGGTGCGCGACGTTCGCCGGACAATCAGCAGCAGTTTCACAATGACCGCGACTAAAGTGACTGCGATCAAAGGCAGATTCGATAGTTTCGTAAGGTACGCGGCGGCTACCGCCAAACCGGTCACTGCCCCAAGCCAAAGACTTGCCTTTTTCGCTCGCAACCATTGCAAGCTGCAAAGAAATAACGCGCCGAAAGAGACGGGCGACAAAACGTCGTTGTTCATGGCATAAAAAACATTTTGCGGAATGAACGCAATCAGCAGCGGGACGCCAATACGCAACTCGACGCGCTCGGGCGCAATCATGCGCGCGGCCCGGTACCCCATCCAGACTACAATCGCAATCAGTGGAATGTTCAGGAATCGAATCCAATACAATGATTGAATCCCGGCCAACCCGGCCTTCCTTCCGATCCGCCACCAGACACTTGCGAGCGCGTAGTACAGCGGGGGTTGAGAAGACTCGAAATTGACTTCGCTACTCCACGCAGTCTTTGTCGCGGCAATCTCCGCCTCGACTTCAGGACCGGATCGTTTCCATAGCGGCGCGGGAAACTGTCCGTTTGGAAATTGCTCTGGCGTGGCAAGAAATTCTGGCGACGCGTACGTAACAATCCAATCCAGAGTTTCTTGCTTAAGAGGACGGAAGCTACGCGGAAACTGTCCGTGCGAGTATTGTGTGATAAGGTCGAAATGGAGATACTCATCAACGTTGCTAAAGAACGGGAACGTTGATGAGAAAATAAAAACGTGAATTGCCGCCGCAAAGCACAGGAGGCAAACCAGAATACGGTCGTTTCTATTCGCGAATGTTTTAGGTTCGTCGGAGACGAGAGGAATATCCGCTTCCTGTCTCATCATTTGTCTATCGAAACTTTCTCTCCCGAATCAGTCCCCGTGTGCTGCGGAAGTTTCCTGCCAGCCGGCAACTGATACCACCTGCACATTTTCGAGCGGGCTGACAGGATTTGACGACGGGATCGGGACGACTTCGCCCTCCGTGGCATGAATTGCAACGAAGTAACCAATCTGCGCGCCCCAGACGTCGGAGTAAGGATCGTCCAGCCATCCCCACGGATTGTCCGGCGCGGGCTCGATCTGCGGTGGCGGCGTTTGGCTCAGTGGAACGTCTCCGATCAGCCATACGTGATTTCCCGCGTGGAGCGTCGCGGCGATTCGGTCGCATACTGGTTGCGCGGGATTTTCCAGGATCATCTTCGCCTTAAACAAATCGTAACGATGGAACCGATGATCCGCGAGCGGCGGCACCGTGGTCCATGGCGTTGGACCGGAATACTGACGATCGAACGAAACGCCAAACGTCCACGGATGCACGACGATCAGGTCATGCGCATCGGCGCGCTCGCGCAAGACGGCGGCGATCAGGTCCATGTTCGTCTGGCGATACGCGGCAAGTTCGCGTGCCCCCGGCAGGCAAGCGAGCGCAAGAACCGGAAACGCCCAATGCCAGAGCTGCCAGCGCGCGGCCCAGTTCGCCAGCGCGGCGTCGATGCAGACGGCGGCAAAGGTCGTGATTGGCAGAAAATACCAGACCTGCGTCGGCATTTTCGCGATCCACAAAAAAATGAAGAAACCGATTAGCCCCGCGATTAAAGCGGTTCCGGCGAAGAAGGGGGCAGGGTTCGCATCATCCTCCGACGCGCGAACCCTGTTCACGCAGCGCGCGATCACGACCAGCGCCAGCGCAATCCACAACCAGCGCAGCCAGGGAACAGTCGGTGCCATCGCGCGCGAAAGATTTGTCCAGATTAAAGCAGGCAAAAAACCGATCTGTGACAGCACCGACCAATCGCGCGCTTCGCGAATGATCGCGTGATACGGAAGCAGCGAGATCGCCGCGGGGACGCCGATCGCCAGCGCGGCCAGGCAGTTTTTGAAATCCCGGCGCCGGCCCATCAACGCCGCGGCGGCGGCGCAAACCGCGAGTAGCAGGAACGAATTTTGAAACAGGCTCTGTACGCTGATCACAGCCGCCACCGCAGCAGCAAGCCAGCGTTTGAGATCCGGCGCGCGAGTGAAACACCAGATCATCGCCAGCGTCACCAGCATCAGCACGCTCGCCAGCCCGTACGCGCGTAGTGAATCACCCCAGCGGACGACGCTCGCGTTCACCGCCAGCAGCCCGAGTGCAACCAGAGGCGCGGAGTGATGGAAGAACCAGCCGTTCAACCATACCGCGCCGAGCATCAGCAGGCCGACGATTAATCCGAACACGCGCAACCCTCCATCACTGCTACCAACGGTGAAGAACCAGGCGCGAAGCAGGGTAGGAAAAAGAATCGGACAGGATTCGTGGCTAATGTTGAACCACATTTCATGAGCGGTCGGCAGGGTCGCGATGCTGACGACACCGGCTTCGTCGCGCCACAGAGCCCCGGCCGATCGAAAGTTCACCCAGTGCAGATACACGGCCGCGGCTGTAATCAGCGCACCGAGCACCCATTCGATTTTTCGCCGGTCCCAAACCTGGCCCATCGAACGCGATTCTGCAGTTTGCATGGCGCGATTTTCAGAACAAATCTCCCGCAGCGCAAACCTTTAGTGATCACAACGTGCACGCGATGCCGCTCATGCGAGTGATCAACGATTATGTTGCAGCAACCCTGTTCGAATTAAGCCGCTATGAGGTGACTTCTATTTCAAATGCTCACTACACGGTGGATTTAATTGTGTCGTTCGCACGAACTCACTTTGTCGTTATAGATTTGATCGTATGCGGAACTAATTGAGGCCAGCACATTGCTGCGAAAGCCAATTCGACTGGTCGCTCGCCTGAACGAAATAAGCGCAGCCGAATCGGTTGAAAGGTGTTGCCCCGTACGATCGGCGACCGATTCCACAAGAGGAATCAGCATGCTCTTGTTTGAGCGCTTGAGTCGAATCCGGTGAACGGATTTCGCCCCCCCTGTTCCGAGTCGCTAATTGACGGGCGACAGTTCCGTCGGTCAATCTCAAGGACATGTCATTGAAGCGACTACCGAAATCTGGGACAGAAATTGCGGCAGCGCTGATCGGTACCGCCTTCTCGTCCATACTGCTGGTGCTGGCGGCGATGAATGCCGGGCCGTTGTGGCGTGATGAAACCAACACCTTCAATCTCGCCCACATGCCCTCCCTCGGAGACATCTGGCACAACATGCAGTTTGACTCATGTCCGCTACTCTGGCCGCTCCTGGTGCGCGGATGCGGCATGTTGGGGCTTACCAACGGCGATATGGGCATCCGTATTTTGGGGCTGGGTATTGGTTTGTTCTTTTTGACCTCGTTGTGGCTGTGCCAGCGTTGGATTGGGGGACGCGCGCCCATCTTGAGTATCGCGTTGCTGGGCGGTTTGCCCGCGTTCATTTTTGTGGTGGAAGCGAATCGTCCCTATGGTCTGGCGGGTTGCCTGCTGGTGCTCAGTTTCGGCAAGATCTGGCGGATCCTGGAGTCTCCGACGAAGTCGCGGATCTTTTCAACCGGTTTTATCTCCCTGCTGTTCGCCCAATGTATCTATTATGACGTGATCTTTCTCGGCGCAATGCTGGCCGCTGGAGCCCTGGTGGGAATTCGACGGCAACAGTGGAAAATACTTTGGACGATGGCGGGCATCGGTTTGGTGGCCGCCGCATCTTTGTTCATTTATTCGCCGATCATGCATCCGAGTTCGGAATACCTGTCATTCTGGCGCTCGCCGTCCTTTGACGCTACAACCCTTTGGGAAGGACTCGGCGACGCTCTGGCCGCCCGGAGCAGTGCCAACCCTGACGGTGCCAACGGACCGCAGATCTGGATTTGGATCGCGCTGTTGTTCGCGGGCATCATAGTCGCCGT
>DATHGV010000358.1:0-8072 GCA_035490135.1 Candidatus Methylomirabilota bacterium | reverse complement strand
CCACGGTGGCGAGGGACATCAGAACAACAGACAACACAAAATGATGGGATTTCATGTTTCATTCTCCTTAAGAAATTCATTTCCTGATCTCGGGCTCGACGAACTCCTCGTCCCGATACTGTTATAGTTAACTATAACACTACTCCAGTGTCAAGCAGTTTCTCATCTTCATTGCCCGCCGCAATCCGGGCAATTGACTCAGTGGGAGTTCAGGCATACTCGCCTGGCGAAGGACCTAATCCCGGTTAGTTCGGCTTCCACGAGATTGTGTGCCACCAGGGCTAGGCCGACATTAAGCATTAAATAGATGCTATGGCATATATTAGTGTGAGACAGATGCAATAACATATAACAAAGCGTAACTACTATATGCTATAGTAGCTTCATAAGGAGTCTCAGATGCTTAAGCAGATGGGAAAGAGCCTGCAGCAAGCGCGAATCTCCCGGGGTCTGACCCAGGCGGAGCTCGGGGCGCTGGTCGGTCTGCCGCAATCGCATATTTCGAAAATCGAGCGTGGGGAAACTGACTTTCAATGGACGACGCTCGAGCAGATTGCTAATGCTGTGGGTCTTTCCGCTGTTCTTGTCCCGACCGGGCTGGTTCCCGTCGTGGAAAACCTCATGAAGGGACGGGAGGGGAAAGGCGAAGAGGAGCCGGTACCGCTCGTGGGAAGCCTGACGGAAACGGAAGGGTAGAAGGAATTCAAGATGTCCACACTGAGAATCAAACTCGGGAACCGGCTCGTCGGCGCCATCACGAACGTCGTGACCGACAAGAGTATCTTCGTGTTTGATCCGGGATATGTCGAAGACGAGCAGCGCCCGGTGCTCAGCCTGAGCTATTACGATATCGAACGGAAACTCATCACGAGGCCGCGCGAGATTCAGCGGCGTCTGCCTTCTTTTTTCTCGAATCTGCTGCCGGAGCGCGATGGCGTGTTGCGCGACTATCTCGCGCAGCGCGCCGGGATCGGTCCGGAGAGAGAATTTCCGTTGTTGTGGCTCGTCGGGGCCGACCTGCCCGGGGCCGTGATCGGCGAAGACAGTGAAGGACAGCCGCTGCCGCCGCCCGAAAAGAAATCAGAAACGCGCGAAGCAAACAAAGAAGAGGTGCTGCGCTTCTCTCTCGCCGGGGTGCAACTCAAATTCTCCGCGATCGGCCGGAGTGGAAAACAGCTCCGCATTCCAGTTCAGGGGCGGGACGGACAGTGGATTGTAAAGCTACCGTCGCCAAGATTCCCCAAGGTGCCGGAAAACGAATTTGCGATGATGAGGCTGGCCAGGGAAGTGGGAATCGACGTACCGGAATTCGGCCTTATCCCCGTCAGTTCGATCGGGAATCTTCCGGCGGAATTCGCGGAAGACAAAATGAACGCGTACTTTATCCGGCGATTCGACCGCGGACCGGACGGAGAGAGGATTCACGCCGAAGACTTCAACCAGATCTACGGTCAGTATCCGGAAAAGAAATACGAGCAACACGGATACACCGGTATGGCAAAAGACATCTGGGCGCTTCTCGGGGAGAAGGGGTTAACGGAATTCATTCGACGTATTGTTTTCAATGCAGCGATCGGGAATGCCGACATGCATTTGAAGAACTGGTCGCTGCTTTACCGCGATGGTAGAACGCCGACGCTCTCGCCCGGTTACGACTACGTTTCCACGATGCGTTACCTGCCGCAACGAGGCCTGGGCCTGCCACTCGCCCGAACGAAAGATGTATCCCGTCTGGACGACGAACTTTTGGAAACAGCATCTGTGCAAGCGGGTGTTCCTCGCGGCCTGGTGAAGGACGTCGCACACGAAACCGCGCGTTCCTTCATTCAAGCGTGGTCGCAACACAAGGCTGGATTGCCGATCGACGATCTCGGGCGTCGCAAGATCGACGAGCAACTCCGGATTGTGCCGCTTTTCAAGGGGCATCTCATCGTCGAAAAGCCAAAGCAAAGAAAATCTAGTCCGTGAATACCGAAGGTGAATACCGAGCCCAATGGTGCATTCTCGTTGTGTTCGTTAGAATGCGCGACAAAAGGAGACCAAGACATTTGACTTCTTGGATGCTTCCGCGGTTCTCGATTCTTCCACACTGGCCCGTTTTTTTCCAAGATCCCCGGGGCACATAAAAACACTTGGATTAAGACAAAGGTTGATTTATCTTCAGTGCCACATTTTGGCGTTGCCCGAGACTCGGTCACTCGCGCTGTTTTGTTTGCGAGACCGTCCGCCATGTTTCGGGAGCGTTAAAGCGATTCGTCCGAAAAGGATTCGGACAGGGCTTGGGCAATGAAGTACTCTTGTTTTGTTTCTGTCCTTTTGGCCGCGTTTTTGTGTGCGTCCTCTTACGCTACTCCAAATGCGCGGCGCGCGGCTCAGTCTGACGGTTCGCCATCGCGGCGGGCGCCAGCACAATCTGCCGAAGCCGTCACAGTAGCCATTCCAGGCCCGCTGCGTTCCTTCCTGCGCATGGCCGGCATTAGTCAGAAGATTACGTCTGAAGAAGTGCTGCCTTTATTGGCTCGCAATGTGTTCCTGCGTGGTTACGAAGGTCCTCATCGTAGCAATCAAACCGAATTCCTGGTCCTGCTGATCCGCTACGTTCGGCAGGCCAGAGAGTTGGCAGCTTTGGCCGGACCCCAAGGTGTGCTTCACGTCTCTAATTGCGTGGAGGCCAAGCCCCTGCTGAAAATCTTGGGTTACCGGCCTCAGCCGGATTGCGGACAGAGCAACGCCTCCCTGTTAACAGATGACCCCGAGAGAGCTTTCATAACCATCGATTCAGGATTCCCTCTGCTTGAGTTGGAAGCGAGTCTCCGAGAAGGAAACCCATTTAACTACCCTTTCGCGAGCTCCTACCTGCCTGCTCTGCTAGCCGAAGAGGATTGGCGTCAGAAGGGAATCACCAAAGAATCGGATTTAATCGCCGCGATCTTGCGGGACCCAGCTTTGGCACACTTTTACTGGGCGATGTCTCGAGTGGACCGGGAAACTCAAGTTGCTCTTCGACAACCGCAGTCTGTAAAGAAAATGATCCCTTTGAGCGCTCATCTGGACTTTTACGGGACTCACATCCGTGTTCGATCAGGACATGTGATCGTCCCTGGGGGACCCGCGGTGGAAGCTGGATGGAAGGATCTGGTTGGAGCCAGTCCAGAGTCGCCCGTAGAATTCATCCCTCGACTGCTTGCCAAGGACGGGGGCTGGCTGGCCGCCTACTTCGACACCTTGTGCCGCGTGAGCCAGATTCAACAAGCGCACTTCACCGAACCGCATCACTTGCGTCGTTACTATGAGGCCCTTCGGGGTAAAAACATTTCACAAGACGCCGTCACTGGAGTGTTTCGTCCTGATTCGGGCCTTTTGCTTCTGGTGACTCGCTCCTGGTTTGAACCCAACGGAGAGCCTCACGTACCTGGAAACCTCGAGGCCTGGAAGAAAATTCTTGGCCAGAAGACCGATTTGAAGCTCGTCCGTGACATAGGTAAACACGGGCGGCTCGACAGTCCCGAGCAACTGCTGGAAACCATGTTCGCACTTTCTCGCGTGGGAACATTCGAAGGGCCCCTGCAAGCTTATCTTCTTTTAAGTGAATTGGATGCCAGGCGCGCTCCGGATCATCGGACCAGTCCCGAAACAGTCTTCTTAATGGCCAGCAAGTTTGCGGAGTTGAACGATCAGTATCGGATCTTTCCCGAGTTCCCAGAATTGGACGATGCATCCATCGCCAGCTTTCTCACCGTGGTCGCCAGCCTGAGCAAAGTCTCAAATAGCAGCCTGCGCGGTAACGCTCTTGGGACTTTCCAGGCTAGCGTGGGACTTTGGCAGATATTTGCGCGCCAGGGGCAGATTCCTGCGACAGAGCTGAACGTTTCTTGGCAACGCCTCGTGAAGTCTTTTGATAAGACCACGACTTCCGCACAGCTTTTTGATGCAGGCCTCAATTCAATTCGAGAGCTTCGTCTCGCGGTGACCGGAAATCCTCATGGCTCGCAAGACGAAATCATCAGTTTGCTCGCAGGTCCACATCAGTTGAATCCCGACGGTCAGCAGACGCATGATCTGCTAGCCAACAAAATGCGGACGGTTTTGGAGGAACAGCGCCTGGTCTCTTTGGACGTTCTGTTATCCCTCGGTGAGGCCCTACACGATGTCGCTCGCGTAAAGGCTGAGGCGAACACTTTGCTTCCCTTGGCCGGAGAACTGCGTGAATTTGAGATGCCCCAGCCGATTTTCCACGCGAATGAGCGAGAGCAGTGGGCTGTAGGGATTTATAACAGTCGTCATACAGACTTACAGATGCGGACGAACTTGACGGACGTCATCAAGTCACCAAGTTCTGTTGGGCAACTCACCGCCGCTCGTGGTCAGCTTGCATCTTTTTTAAGAGACACGCTAGTTGGACTCAACTACGCCTACTACGAGCCACCCGGCGCTCAAATCCTCCACCATAACCCTCTTTTTGTTCGTTCGCATGACTTCGCTGCAGAAACCGTTGTGGGTGTGGAGCGAATTTGGCAAGCTCCGCGGTTGCTCGGGGCCGGCTCGCCAGCCGGTGGCGGTGCACGTCTGGTGGGTTCACTTGCAGATCTACCGTATGTTCTGGCGAAAGCAGAGCAATATTTCATTGCCCCTGAGAACGTGCAGGCCCTCATCTGGGAGAACGTAGTGCCAGGCCTTCTGACTAACGCGGTCGTCCCGAGATGGTGGCGGGTAACGCAGAATGAGCTTCACGCTGTCGCTCTTTATCAACAAACAGGAGAAGAACTGTTGGCTGCTTCTGTGCAGAATGCAGATCTGCGGAAGAAGGTGATGAGCATTCTGGATGATCGCATGGCTTCGCAGATTTCGGAGCGCCTGGAGCAAGCGCTATATGCGGATCGTTTGGCAGAAATACTGCCTCAATTGCCGTCGGCCGATACCTTTTGGCTTGCTGTTGAGTACCGCCGAAGATTTCCAGAGCAGACCGACTCTCTCGGGCCTGCCGGCAGAGAGCTGGAGAGTCTCTCCCGGCGCTATCCCGAGGAAGTCAACTCCGAGCGCTTGTCTCGTGATTTCGGTGTACCCCACGCCATTCTGGAGCAAAGCTACCGTTGTGACCTGATGAATCTCGCGCCGTTCCCTGCTTTCGCCGGCTACTCCAGCCGTCTCTTGGCCGAGTCGTGGGATTCCAACAATCTGTACTGGGTCCGCTTGGCCGATGAAAAAGGTTACTCACCGGCGATGCTGAATCAGCTCGTTCCTGAACTCACTCGCCGCATGGTCGAAAAGATTTTCGCCACCGATATCGAAGACTGGCCGGCGCTGTGGCGCGCCACGCGCGAAACGGGCGACGAGTTTCGGAACAGCAAGATGGCCTCACTGTTCATTAGTGGTGCAAATTCTCAGCCTTAGTTCCGTCAGACAATCTCAGCTGGCAGAGACAACAGGTCAAAACAATGCGAAAACATCATCTAGTATTGGCTGCTGCACTCTTCTTCCTTCTCGAATCTAGTTTTGGAACTCGAACTATGTGGGCCCAGCAAAGCCAAGGCGGTACTCCTCTGCGCGTTGTCGTCGACCTCGTTCAGCTAAACGTTGCAGTCACGGACAACAAAGGCAACTACATCACGAATCTTCAGCCCTCCGACTTTGTCATCGCCGAAGATGGTATCCCTGAGAAAATTGCCACATTTGAAGAAGGCAACGGACCCACTCGCCGATTGGTGGACATGTCAGATGAGGACAAGCCGGAAGCGGGCAACTCCTCCCCGACGCTGACAGATGGTCAAAAAGGAGACGCGGCCCCAAACCTCAACGCGGCCTTGGCCGGGGCCGATGTTTTTGTCTTGTTTGACACCAGCAACTATATGTATCGCGGCTTCGTCTTCGCACAGGACGCCATTTCCGATTTCATTCGCTCTCTGGAAACCGTAGACAAAGTGGCGTTCTATTCTTATAGCCGCAACCTCTCCCGCGCCGCGCCATTAACCGCTGACCGCGCCCGGGTCCTGCACGGAGTGCGCACCACGGTGGCCGGAGATGACGCGGCGCTCTACAACTGCTTGTTGCTAACACTCCAGGATGGGGCCCGGCATCCTGGAAGAAAAGTTGTGGTAGTGTTCTCCAACGGGCCTGACAACGCCAGTGTAGTGCCTCCGGAAGATGTTACTGAATTGGCTCAATCCGTTGGCATTCCTGTCTACATGGTGAGTACTGCGGAAGCCAAGATTGAACCTGTCTCGACCGCGGTATTTGAGCGCATGAGCGCCGCGACAGGTGGCAAAGCCTACTTTGCGAAAAGTTGGAGAGACGAAAAAAAGGCCTTTGCTTCGATCCGAAATGACTTGGGGCACCTTTATTCGATTAGTTACTATCCGGCGGTGAACCCCAATCATCGCTGGCGCGCGATCAACGTGAAACTTGTTGGCGAACGCGCGAAGAAGTATCACATCCGCACACGCAACGGATATCGACCTCAGCCGATCCGCTCGTCCGACGCGAGCATCTCGACGTTTCCCGCGGAATCGAAACCTCTTCCGAATTAACCGGATAACACCGTGGTGGCGTCCCTATTCGCGCAGCCAACCCAGCCTGCAACGGAAGCGTTCACACTGATCAACAGCGACTATTCTTCAAGAAACCGGGTACGGAAGCCGAGGAGAAGACCCTCGTCTTCGTCCCATCTGGCATGGATACGTCAACGCTCTCGGCATAGGACAGAACTGAAGCAATAGGAAACAAAAGCGTGCGATTGAAAATGTTCATCAGCATTAAGAGAGAATAGGCCGAGAGAAAAGCTGAGACGACAGGTATGGCGACTAGCAGATTGAAATCGATGAGGTGTATGTCGGCGTCAACAAGAACGGCGAACAGTTCGCGCTGCCCGTGCAGGCGAAGGGCGGAAACGATCGCCTGAGCGTCGTACAGACCGCGGCGGGACATCGCCTGCTGCCGGGAGAAATTCGCGGCCTCACCTGCCGTCTCCGAGGTTTTCGGTGCCGAAATTAGGCAGCTTCGGTTGGGCGTGTGCACACACATTGTCGGCGCGACAAATGAGAAGGCCAGTCATGGTCCCGGTGATTACGAGCGTTTTGTACAGATAGGCCCATTCAAGGTTTAGCTTTTGCGAATTATACACTCTGACTGCATACCAGCATGTTAGTTGCCATGCCAAAGCAGCAGCAAATATGAAATTGTGGATCGGCGGATCGCGCTTTACAAATGACTAACTGCAAGGATCATCTCAACGCGTAGGATTTTTGATGAAAAGCAAAGGAAGCCTTCACCATTCGAGTTCCTCTGTCTTTCAACGTCGGAGGTGCAGTTCGAGTTTTGAAGAAATTCCTCCCAGAATGGAATTCGTAAATTCTCTAAGTGGCTCGAGTTTTAGAGCTGCAGAGCCCGACTCCACGTCCAAAGTGAAGATGCTTAGGTTGGCAACCGCATGTTAATTCCCAGCGTAGCGCCGGAAGAACGACTCCGCCTTCCACTGCGGCCGCGCGGAAGAATTGGCCGTTTCGAGGAGTAACCGCCGCGTGAATTCCTCATACAGTGCAGCGGATGCCAGGTCGACCGGTTGGTTCACGTCATCGGAAGGTGCGTGATAGCGATTCGTGAGCCAGTCCTTGAAGATTTTCTGCTCGGGCGTGCCTAGTTCGAAGCCGACGTCGGCTTTGACTGCGGGCACACCTTTCTTGATGAAGCTGTACTGATCGCTGCGGATGAAAGCATTGCGTAGCGGCTCTGGGTCAGCGATCGGCTTGATGCCCATCGATTGCGCAATGGCGGCGGCGCGCGACCCGAGATCGGATTCTTCGATACCCTCCACCTTCAGAATCTTCAATGGCACGATCGGAAGAAACATGTCCACGTTGACGTCCGCGACGATGGATTTGAGCGGCACCGTGGGATGCGCGGCAAAATATTTTGAGCCCAGGAGACCCTTTTCCTCGGCGGTCACCAACAGCAAGAGCAGCGAGCGCCGCACTTGTTCGGGATGTGCTTTCAGGCTGGCCGCTTCATCAAGAACCAAAGCGCTGCCGGACCCATCGTCCATAGCACCGTTGTAAATGCGATCGCCGTTGATCGGAGCG
>DATHGV010000357.1:0-4745 GCA_035490135.1 Candidatus Methylomirabilota bacterium | reverse complement strand
CAAAATTGCCAACATGGCCATCTTGACGTCGTACGATTCGATTTTCTTGCCCAGATATTCTGGAGTTCGCCCTACCATCAGCCCGGCAATGAATACCGCCAGGATCACAAAAACCACGATTCCGTAGAGGCCCGCCCCCACTCCTCCGAAAACCACTTCTCCGAGCATGATGTTGATCAGTGGCACCATGCCGCCGAGCGGAGTGAAGGAATCATGCTGGCCGTTTATCGCGCCACAACTGGCGTCGGTGGTCACGGTGGCAAAAAGAGCGGAGTTCGCAATTCCGAAGCGCACTTCCTTCCCTTCCATGTTGCCGCCGGACTGCATCGCGCTCCGGGTTTGATTTATACCGGCGAGCTGCGGATTTCCCCGGGCTTCGGCCCAATATGCGGTGGTCACGCCAGCCAAAAACAAAAACGCCATGGCCGCCCAGACAGCCCAGCCGTGACGTTGTGAACCGGTCATACGGCCGAGGGTATAAGTGAGCGCAGACGGAATTGTGAAAATCAAAACCAGCTGGAAAAAGTTTGAAAAGGGCGTGGGGTTTTCAAACGGGTGCGCGCTGTTGGCGCCGAAGAATCCTCCGCCGTTAGTGCCGAACTCCTTAATCACCTCTTGGGACGCCACCGGGCCTTGCGCAATAACTTGTTGCATCACTGTTTGTGTAGTGGTTTTTCCGTCGGAGCCGGTGACTTGCACAGTTTGCGGCTCGATCAATTCCACCGTGGTGTACGGCCTCAAATTTTGTATGACGCCTTGAGACACGAACACCAACGAGCCCACCAGGCAAATTGGGAGCAGAACCCAGAGCAAGCAGCGCGTCGCATCTACCCAAAAGTTACCCAGCTTATCGGTTTCCTTACGCGCGATGCCGCGAATGACCGCAACCGCAACGGCAATTCCGACCGCTGCGGAAGCAAAATTGTGATACGCGAGACCGGCCATCTGCGTGAAATAACTCATGGTCGATTCACCGCTGTAGGCTTGCCAGTTGGTATTGGTTGTAAAAGATGCCGCGGTGCCAAACGCCAACCCAGGTTCCAGATTCACGAATTTTTGTGGATTGAGCGGAAGAATTTTCTGCACACGCTCCAGTAGATAAAGGAGCGCCATGGACACTCCGCTGAAGAGCAGCATCGAGACAGCGTATTCGGTCCAACGCATTTCGTGCTTTTCCTCAATGCCTGTGAGGCGATACACCAATTTCTCAATTGGCCGTAACACCGGATCCAGAAAAGTCTTCTCCCCACTGAACACGCGTGCCAGGAACACGCCCAGAGGTTTAGTGATCAGGAAAATTACGAGCACGAAGAAGCCGATTTGAAACCAACCATTTGCGGTCATCTTAGAACTCTTCTGCTTTCAGCAATGCGTACAGCAAATAGCCGCAGAGAAGCGCGCAAATAAGCAGCAGGATTGCGTTAGCTACGTTCATGAGAACGTCCTTTTCCGAGCAGCTCACACCCACGGACGTAAAAAATTGCGAGTGTGAAAAATAACGCTGTAGTCACGACAAAAATCGCGTCAAGCATTTGAGTTATGTCCTTCCAACAAAATCTTCCTGGTCTCCGTAGTTCTTAACTATCCACGCGCTTTTCGGCAAAACGCCGGTCGTCCGCCCGGGTCAAAACTTCACCAGGATCGCCATGGTGCCGCGGTTTTCCGTCTTGCGCAGGTCCGGGAACCAGGTAGTGGCGGGTGTACCGTCGCAAGTCGCAAACGCGTTCAGGCACACCAACGACCCAGCAGTTCCTTGATTCCCGCCAGGGGGCGTAACGCCTCCGGGCCCGGAAAAATAAGGAACATTCGCAGCCCGATGGTTGTACTCCCAGCGGAACGTAATGTACTGACTAGGCATCCAGTCAAAAGTTCCAGAAATATCCCAGGCTTTATAGGGATCGCCGGGATTTTCTGTGAAATAAGGGGTTCCTGAGGCCGCCGTCGCACCATTGATGGGCGGCAACAGCACAAGATACCTCCCAGGGTTGTTAATTTGTCCGCCGCCGATGGTTAGTCCGTATCTGTCCTTATCGAACCACCAGCGGTTGTAAAGCATGTAGCCGAGAAAACTCTGCTTGGGCCCTTTGGCAGAATTGCCGTAGCAGCTGACCCCGCCACCATGCTCACAACCCATATCGCCAGTGAATGAGAAGGCCAGCTTGTCCATAAACCTTTCGGGGTGATCGTAATACTTCACCTCAATACTGTCGTCGGTGTGATAACGCACGCGCCCCGGCGTATTTAGCGCATCCTCACCCAAAGCGTACTGATTCCCAAGAACTGAGAGCCAGCCGTTTGGCCGGTACAGGATTTGCACACCCAGGCCTGGACGATTGTTGAATCGACCATACGATTGCCAACCATTCGTGAACCACGGCTCAATCTTCAAATGCTCTGTCGGGAAAATCTGTACGCGCACGCCATTGAAAAACCACGGAGTATTCGAGGAAACGTAAGAGGGCTGATAGGCCCAATTGTCGAACTGGTAGTAGCTGAAAAGGCCGATATAGGACATGAAGATGCCAGCGTCGACATTAATTCCGTGGAGAGCATTGAAGTGGTAGCCACCGTAAGCTTCGGAGATATACCGATAAGCGTCGGCGAGATTCCATTGGCCACGAGCAGGGCTGGCATCATTACGCGGGGTAGTCTGCGAATACAAACCAAACTGGGTCAGCAAGCGCCCGCGGACATTGTCGTAATGGAAATCACCACCTACACCCAGCTGTGTGACCTGAACCTCGCTAGAACGAAATACCTCACTGGACCCTCCGATGGTGTCGTCTTTGGGATGAGCGAAGTCGTAGACGTAGTCAACGTCCGCTCGAATCTCTGGAGTGAAAAAGGATGTCGCGTAGGGCGTATCTTTTGTGCGAGCGTTGCCATTTAGCCACGTGAAATCCGCGAAGGCAAAGGGCTCCGCCTTGGCCGCTTTGCCCGTGGCAGCACCACCGGACTTCCCCTTTTCCGTGGGTTGCCCAACCTGGGGGCCAATTACGCTCGTGGGGGCAAGTAAAGAGGACGAAGCTGCTGCTGTTTCAGCCGCTGCGCCAGCACTGCCTGCATCTTTCGTTCCGGGCTGCGAGACACTTGCCGCAGGCGCAAGTTGGCCGCTCTTGGACTCCAGCTCTTCAACGCGTCTCTCGAGTTGCTCCACTCGATCGAGTAGATATTGCTCTCGTTCGGTCAGCCCCGGTTTGGGGGCATCCATCTTGACTGGTGACGCGGTACCTGAAGGGGTGCCGTCGTCAGCAAAGACACCACCAGGAGTAATACTCACGCAGAGAATCATTACCAGACACACTCTCCCAAATTTCATGTTTCGATCGATCACACGCATCTTTCTCTCCTAGAGTCTTTCTTTGTTTCTAAAATGAACGACGCGCTGGTTCCAGTGCTCTCTGCCACTGATTTCCTTGTCTGCTCCACTCGTGGGCCCGGACTTGCGCTGTCGGTCTTGCGTCCACTCCATCAGTGCGTATAGCAAAAACCAACAACTCAGGAAAGCAATCGTTATGAAAATAACCGGAGTCATGGCACCCACAAAGGACCCACCAGCGTGCGAACGCCTCTCGGTGCGCCAGTAGTGTCCGCCCAACAAACGCAACCATAGCGAAAGACCTCTCAAGAAGTCCTGAGCAATTCGTAAGGAAGTCATAAGGTAGCTGCGACTGATTCAAAACGGAATATCTAGCGGAAGGTAGGGAAATGTCCAAGCGCCCACAGCGACATCAATTCGATATATTCATCTACCCCAGCCGGATCCGGATTCCGGGGGCGGAGTCGGTTCGACCGGTGATACGCAAGCGGGAGTCCACGGTGTGAGGCAGTATTGGCTATGCAAGCGCTCCACGCACGTTTTTACTCTGGTGTACGAAACAAGATGCGGAGTCATGATCAACTACTATGGCTTACTATGGCCCGAAATCGTAGCGGACCCGCGGAGAAGGCATCTCCGCCTAGCTGCTTGCCGGAACATGACCGTTCGCCATTGCCCTCCATTCAAACAATCGGGGCCAACGGTCAATAAAATCGTTGTAATAGCCTGTTCAAGTTTGCCGGGATAAACTTACACTGCTAATCCTTTCTCACGCGGCCCGGTAACAGACGACTTCAATACAACTTCGGGAGGGCAGCACGATGGCTTCAGCGACAGCCGGCTCAGCAAAGTCTCACGAATCCAAGCAACCTCTATCTCAAGAAGAGCTACGCAGAATGCACGCTTATTGGCGTGCGGCAAATTACCTCTCGGTTGGCCAAATTTATCTCTATGCGAATCCGTTGCTCCAGGAACCGCTGAAACTCGAACATATCAAGCCTCGTCTGCTCGGTCATTGGGGCACAACTCCCGGATTGAATTTTATCTACGTTCATTTCAACCGGCTGATCAGGAAATACGATCTGAACGTCATTTACGTAGCGGGCCCCGGACACGGTGGACCGGGACTCGTCGCCAACACGTATCTCGAGGGCACTTATAGCGAAGTTTACCCGCACATCTCCCAAACCGTGGACGGGATCAGAAGGCTGTTCAAGCAATTCTCATTTCCAGGTGGAATCCCCAGCCACGTTGCACCGGAAACGCCGGGCTCCATTCATGAGGGTGGCGAACTCGGCTACTCCGTTGCTCATGCGTACGGAGCGGCGTTCGACAATCCGGACTTGCTGGTCTGTTGTGTGGTAGGCGACGGCGAGGCTGAAACTGGGCCGCTCGCTGCAAGCTGGCACTCCAATAAGTTTCTGAA
>DATHGV010000356.1:0-24350 GCA_035490135.1 Candidatus Methylomirabilota bacterium | reverse complement strand
CTTACGGTGGTAAAGAAACCGTGCTCCACGTAGGGATGTCCAGTCGAGCCGGGCGCGTATTTGCTGACCACCAGAGCGATGCTGCGATGCGCGTCCACGTGGTCGGCACCGTCCTGCGCGTCGTCCTCCACGATAAAAATTGCTGTGTCATCCCAGTAAGCACTGTGCGACACCGCATCGACAACCCGGCCCACCGCAAGATCGTTGTCCGCGACGGAAGCCGATGGCGTTGGAAAACCCGGCCGTGTGCCGCTAGTGTGATCGTTTGGCAGACGCAACATCACGTAACTCGGCAATTCTTGCGCTTTCGTGTTCGTTCTACGCGCGCGAACAAAGCCAGCAAATTCGCGCAAGAATTCATCCACGCGCAACTGGTCCGGATAATCAATTTTGAAATCGGCGAAGTGCGGATCGAAATGCCCACGCAATTCCGGTTTAGTAGCGACGTCACGGCGCAGCACCGGGATGGGCCAGGGATAAGGACTGGGCTTTCCATTGGGTTCGCCGGCGCCCGCAGGCAGGGGCTCTCCCTGCTTTATAACTTTACGCGCGCAGGGGCTATTTGCTGGCGATGGCGTGCCTTCCGCGGGCGAAGTGTCCGCGGCGGCCTTATCTCCGCACCATTCGCTGGCCACGAATTCGCCATAGTGGCGATAGCTCAATCCGTGCCGGGCCACGTTGCCCCACAAGTATCCGGTTCCGGGCTCGTTAACGTCCGGTTCGTCATGCTCCAGCGGATATTCATCAGCGACCATGCCTTCGAAGTCGTAGGTGCGCTCGCGGCTGCGGTACGCGATCTGCCAGGTTTTTTCGTTGTAATCGCCGGCAATCGCAGCGGTAGACCACATGTGGCCATCGCCGGAAACCTCGCCGGAATCATAAAAGTTGTCGAGCACACCAAATTGCAAAGCCAGCTTGTGCTCATTGGGAGTGATGTCTGCGCCGTAAAGGGTGAGCGATGGATCGCGGTTGCCTATTTTGAGGTCACCGAAAATCTGGTCGTAGGTGCGGTTTTCTTTGATGATGTAAATCACATGATGAATGGGATTCGCGCCATCGTGGAACGGCAAAGCTGTTGGATCGGCTAAGAGCTGCATTTGCTCCTGTGCGATACGCGTAAATGCCGGCAGATTTTTTTCTACTTCTTCGAGACTGATGCGAGCAATCGAGCCGTGAAGCAAAGTTGGGATGTAGGGGTGCAGTCTTTTGCGCTTGGAAGGAATTTTGGATATATCGACAGCATTTGGACCAGTGCCCAAGCTTTTACCCGTAGCGATGAGCAAATCGTTATCCGCGACTGCGACGGCGAGCGTATACCATTCGGTGGGAATGAAACCCATGGCGTCAAGTGGCTTGCCGATATGCGGTCGGCCCTCAGCCAATGTTGTGGTGTCGAACACGGCAACGGAATCCGTTGCCGCGCTGGCTGCGAACAGCCGCTTTCCATCTTTGCTCTGCGCTAGAGCGTCTGTTTCATTGCCCGAGAATTCCTGTTTCGGAAGATGCGTCGAGAAGAACGCTTGAATTTTGCCGCTACGCGCGTCGATCGCCGCAACGGAATCGGCATTGGCCAAAGCTACGTATAGGAATTTCTCGTCCGGAGAAAGCAGCATCGCGGTGGGATGCGAACCGGGAGCCACAGAACTTTTTGGCAGCAGTAACGGAACGCGCCGAACAACAGTTTTATGCACCAGATCAAGCTCGGCGACCTGCGAAGCATTCCACAAACTGCACCACGCGCGGCGCCCATCGCGACTCGCCACAACGGTGTACGGAAAAGAGGAAGGCATGAAGCGATGCGTGCTTAGATCGAATTGTGCCAACTCTTTTCCAGATTCCGAATCGAGCAGGATCACGTTGTCCGATAGATTGTTGGCGACCAGCAACTGGTCTTTTTTATCGCTCGTTCCGGGGATAACAGCGAGTCCGGCCGGATATGGAATGGCGCGCGATGGTGGGAGGTTGCCAAAGCCGCGAGCCACATGCGTGCCTGCCGGAACGGGCTGCAAAGATATTTTTATAAAACGATCGGGAGCAAGTTTGCCCTGCTCGAAGCGATATACGGCGATGCCGTTGCCGGTACTTCCCGGCTTCTCGCCGGTGGGATCGCTGATCGAACCGAGTGAAGCGTACAGGTGTGTGCCATCGGAACTGAAAGCCAGCCCGAGAAAATAACTTTGGTGCGCTTCTTCACCAAGCCGCTCCTCTGGAAAATCCGTGACTTGATTTGTTTGCATATCCAGGATGGCGATGGATTGCTTCATGCCCGACTGCGCGGTGCCAAATCCATTGTTCAGCAGTGCGGCGTAGCGCCCGTCCGGACTCAACGCGATTGTTTCTGGGAAGCCGTTAGTACGTTGCGGAGCGCCAGGGGTGGGCTTGATCACCGCTTTGCTAGTCGGAAGATGCGTACGCTCCTGCTCCTGGCTCGCACCGAGCTCGACACAAAGGATGGGACAGAGAAGCACAAAGATAACTTTCATTCCAGCGGACAAGCGGCCTCCTGCGAACCGTGATGGATGGAAACGGCACGCGGCGATCAATGCGACTGACAATTGAATCGCGGAACGCGCAGAAGCACAAGTTACAAAACTGCAACAATCAGGATACGGCCAACCAAAATGTTGACAAAAATGTGGCCGGCTACAATGCGACTGAAGCCGCGAAGTTCAGAACCGTATTGACAGGAGCTTATTTTAATTTTGTGCCTGGCGAGCCGCCGGAAGCGCCGGCGCTGGTGTTTCCTTCGAGATTGAATGCAGTGTTGACCATGCCGAAATGCGAAAAAGCCTGTGGGAAATTTCCGAGGAGCCGCCGGTCCACCGGATCGTATTCTTCGGAAAGTAGGCCGAGATCATTGCGAACAGCTAACACACGTTCAAAGACTTCGCGCGCTTTTTGATGACGTCCCTGGAAGGCATAATTATCTGCGAGCCAGAGAGTGCAGGGAAGGAAGGCGGCCTCTCCGCGGGGTAATCCGTCAACTTCCGGGTCGAGAGTGTATCGGTTAACAAAACCATTATCGGAAAGCAAATGTTTTTCTATGGCATCAACCGTTCCCCGAATGCGCGGATCGTTGGCGGGAAGAAAGCCGACAATAGCCATCATCAATAAGCTGGCATCGAGATGTTTTGAGCCGTAAAACTGTACGAAAGAATTCAGCTCAGTATCGAAACCGTTGTTGCAGACGTCAGCATGAATTTTATCGCGAAGGTTTCGCCACTTTTCTGTAGCGGGATCGGGCACCCAGCCCTGTTCGACACTCTTTACGGCGCGATCCATGGCCACCCAGGCCATCATTTTGGAATGGGTAAAGTGCCGGCGGGGCCCGCGAACTTCCCAAATTCCCTCGTCGGGCTCTTCCCATGAAGTTTCTAGGTGGTCGAGGAGAGCGCGTCCAATTCCGGGGGACACGTCTTTATTGTTGGGCTGAATGCCGGCCTGGCGGCAAAGGTAAAGCGTGTCAATGATTTCGCCGTAGACATCAAGTTGAAGCTGATTGTAAGCGGCGTTGCCGATTCGCACGGGGGCGGAATTTTCGTAGCCCGGAAGCCACGGAAGTTCCAGTTCCGTAAGGCGTCGTTCGCCACGCAAACCATAAACAATGTTGAGTTCGGAGGGCTTGCCAGCAACTGCGCGCATGATCCATTCGCGCCAATCGCGCGCTTCCTCCAGATACCCCGCAATAATCAACGCGTGAAGTGAGAGTGTGGCGTCGCGGACCCAGCAGAAGCGGTAATCCCAGTTACGAACGCCGCCGATGAGCTCCGGAAGGGAAGTCGTGGGTGCGGCGACTATGGCACCGGTGGGGGCATAGGTTAGAGCTTTCAAAGTGATGAGCGAGCGGGTCACCGCCAGTTTTGATGGTCCCGCAAAGGTGCAACGTCCGGTCCACTCGCGCCACCATTTTTCGGTGTCGGCGATGGTCTTTTCGAAGTCAAGAAACTGCGGCTCATCTCGATACGATGCATACCAACAAATCTCGAAAGGAACTTTTTGTCCGGCGGAGACCGTGAACTTGGATGTGGTATGAAAATTCTCGCCGCAAAGCTCGACTGGCGTACGGAGGCGGAGGGTGTCAGGTCCGGCGATGGCGATAAGGCCATCATCTGTTTTGCGGACCCAAGGGACGATTGATCCGTAATCAAAGCGAATAGCCAATGCCATTTTCATGGGCACTTTGCCGCTTTGACCAACAACCTGACGCAAGAGATCAGGAGTGTTGGTGGTGGGCGTCATGCAATCGACGAGTGTTACGGTCCCGGTTTCTGTTTCAAAGGTGGTTTCCAGGATAAGGGTGTCTTCCCGATAGCGGCGATGGATGCGCTTGATTGGGCAGTCGGGCGTTATCAACCAGTAGCCGTGTTCAGGGGTGCCGAGAAGTGCGGCGAAGCAAGCTGCGGAATCGAAACTGGGAAGGCAGAACCAATCTATAGAACCCTCGCGCGAAACTAATGCGGCGGTATGGCAATCACCGATGATTCCGTAATCTTCGATTCGCAAAGACACGCTCGCGGCCTCCAGTGAAACAACTACTAAGATTCTAAAATACCTGTTTGGGTGACGAAAATAGAGTTTAATGCCGGCCTTTTTTCTGGGAGCCGCGTAGTGTGGAACGGGGTTGCCGGGGGCGGAGGCAGCCGGAGGCAGATGGCATTGACTTTTGACGCGGTATGCACGATTGTGTCTGCCTTAGTCTCCTGATTCCCCACGTGTTACAGAAAAGACGCGAGGAGAAGATGCTCGCGGAGTCGCAGGGAGTTGAGCGATTGCACACAAGCGGGCTTCTATTGGACCTGACGTTAGCGAGCGATCCACAGCTGCTCTGCGTAGTGCGCGCCGCGATAGAACGATTGACGGAAGTGAGTGGGTTTTCACCTCCGGAGTGCCGTTCCATAACGCGTGCGGTGGACGAAGCGGTGGCCAACGTGATGCGTCATGCTTATGGAAGTAGCCCGGACAAACGCATTGACGTGTCTTGCAAGCGAATCGCAGGCATGGTAAATGGGATACAACGCGAAGGTCTGGAAATCGAGTTGCTCGACCAAGGTGTGCCCTTCGATCAAAAAAAACTGACCGCACGCTCCCTGGATGAAGTTAAGCCCGGTGGACTGGGACTGCATTTCATTCGAGACAGCATGGATGTGATGGAGCACAGTCACAAAGACGGCGTAAACCGGCTGCGGCTGGTGAAATATTTCAGTGCTGAAGGAAAAGGTCAGACATCCCAAGGAGAGTAACTTTGCAGATTGCCGCTCGCCGGTTAGACCAAGTCACAATCTTCGACATCACAGGCCACATTGATCTCGCCAACTCCCCTGAGTTGCGAAAGGTATTACTAAAAGAACTGAAAGAAACCAAGACGCCGCGCGTAATTCTGAATCTAACGGGCGTGCGCTATATCGACAGCTCCGGTGTGGCTTCGCTCGTAGAAGGATTGAAGGCCGCACGCGACCAGGGATTGCGTTTTATTTTGTACGGATTGAGCCCATCGGCGAGAGAAGTGTTGCAGCTGTCCCGCTTGATAAAGATTTTTGAAGTATTCGATAACGAACAACAGGCTTTGGCTTAGACTCAGCGGCCAAGTGGGACATAAGATCGAGGGCTCTTGGCGTTTGTTGCTCAAATCGGTTCAGGTGTCATAGGTGGCCTTGAGTACCTGGGGTCGCTAGCAGATTTGGGCGGTAAAGCCGCTTACTATACCTTCATTGCCCCTTTCCAAGGAAAACCCATTCGTCTGCAGCGGGCGGTTTCGCAGGCTTTGGACGTTGGGGTTCGCGCACTGCCTATTCTTTCGCTGATCACATTTTTTATCGGATTGATACTGGCGCTGCAAAGCGCATACGAATTGCGAAAATTCGGGGCGATAAGTTTCGTAGCCAGCGCTGTGGCGATCTCGATGACGCGCGAGCTGGGTCCCTTAATAACCGCAATTGTGGTGATCGGACGGTCGGGGTCAGCGTTTGCCGCGGAAATCGGCACGATGAAGGTTACGGAAGAAATTGATGCGCTGGAAACCATGGCCGTCAATCCCATTCACTTTTTGGTGACGCCGAAATTTCTGGCCATGATCATCATGCTGCCCTGCCTGACCATTTGGGCGAACACCATGGGCGTATTGGGCGGGGCGCTGTTTGGCGTGGCGCAGGCAGACTTCACTTTTGTTCGTTATATTCAGGCCTCCGTGGACGCCCTTTTCCTGCGTGACATTGTCAGCGGTCTGGTGAAGAGTGTCATGTTTGGCGTGACCATTACCGCGGTGGGTTGTCACGAAGGACTGGCAACGGGAGCGGGTCCGGAACAAGTGGGGCGCTCAACCACGCGAGCTGTGGTGATGTCCATTTTTTTGGTGGTTGTGGTGGATTTAATATTCACCGCGCTGTTCTTTTTTGGGAGTGAGCATTAACTGGGAATTCTTTGATGATCGAAGAATTAGAAGACGACTTTTCGCCAGAAGTAATGATTTCGTTGCGGGACCTGCGGGTAAGTTACGGCGAGCGCGAAATATTGCATGGCGTCAGTTTCGATGTGATGCGCGGCGAGACCATGGTGATTTTGGGCGGTTCAGGATCAGGAAAGAGCACGCTGCTGCGAACATTGGTGGGACTGGAAAAACCGAGTTCCGGGGAAGTGATTCTACGGGGAAAAAACATCGCTACCGCTTCGGCGGAAGACATGGACGAAATCCGCAAGAAGCTGGGGATGTCGTTTCAAGGCAGCGCGTTGTTCGGGTCCATGACGGTCGGGGAGAATGTGGCGCTGCCGCTGCGTGAGCACACCAAGCTGGAAGATTCGACGATAGAAATTATGCTGCGGTTGAAATTAGAGCAGGTCGGGTTGGCAGGGTTCGAAGATTACATGCCTTCGGAGCTGAGCGGAGGAATGAAGAAGCGTGCAGCGGTGGCGCGCGCTTTGGCGATGGATCCGGAGATTTTGTTTTTCGATGAGCCGTCGGCGGGACTCGATCCCATCATTGCGGCGGGCATCGATCAGTTAATTCTGGAATTGAAGCGGGCATTCAAGATGACTATTATCGTGGTCACTCACGAGTTGGCCAGCGCTTTTCTGATTGCGGACCGCATGGTGCTGATCGACAAAGGAAATGTTGAGGCCATCGGCACGGTGGAGGAAATGCGGAACAGCACGCAGCCGCGCTTGCGACAGTTTCTGGATCGCGTGCCGGAACCGGAAGTGGCGCGCGAAATGGATTATTTGCAGATGTTGACCAAGCAATCGGGCCATAGCCGGGGTGCCACAGCCAAGAGGAGTGCGTGATGGAGACAAGACGGGAACAAGCACTGGTGGGATTATTTGTAATTGTCGCGACGGCGGTTTTGATTGCCACGGTATTTGGCATCACTGGGGCCTTCGGGCGGACAGCAAAATCATTCCACGCATTCTTTCCGTTTGCTGGAGGATTGGAAGTGGGGTCGACGGTGCGCTACGCGGGTGGGCCGAAAGTCGGACGCATAGAGAAGCTGCGCATTAATCCACAAAACCCATCGAACATAGAAATCACGCTGGCGGTGCAGAGTGATTTACCGGTCAAGACGGATAGCCATGTCAGGATCATGAGCATGAGTCCGCTCGGTGATAACCACCTGGAGATCGTACCGGGAAGTCCGCAGGCGGAGTTGGCAAAGGATGGCGCGACACTGCCAGCGGACCGGTACCTTGATTTGAATGCCATCACAGAACGGATCAATGATCTGGCTCCCGAGGCGCAGCAGCTTTTGCACACCTTGAATGATCGCGCGACGGAATTGAAAGTGACCATTGCGCGAGTAAACGATCTTTTGAACGACGGCAATCGGTCGAATCTGTCGGGGACGCTGGCGCAAGCGCATCAGATGCTGGCGGAAAATCGGCCGGCGATAAAAGCAACCATTGGGCATTTGAATGCTAGCAGCGAGAAGTTGGGGCCGCTGCTTGAAGATTTGCGCAAAACCTCGGCGGAAGCCGGCAAGACTTTGGACCATGTGGACGGCTTGATTGGAGAAAACCGGGCGGATGTTCGCCAGGCGGTGCTGGACCTGAGGAAGTCACTAACCAATGTTACCGATCTGACTGGGCGTATTGATCAGACGCTAGACGTGAACTCCGAGAATATCGATGAGATGCTGGGAAACTTTCGGGACGCGAGCGAAAACCTGAAGGAGTTCACAAAGACAATCAGGAACAAGCCGTACACTTTGCTGCGAGCGAGCAGTCCTCGCGAGCACAGGACGGGTGATCGGCAATGAAGACCAGAACTTTGGGTTCGAATGGCCGGCACGCAAGAGGGAACCGGCGGAATATTTTTCGTTGGAACAACGTAAAAGCGGCGAGTTGTGTGTTGGCACTGACGCTCGGGGGAATGGCGGGCGGATGCGGCGGGACACATCCGATGCAATATTATCAACTCACGGTGCCGACAGAGAAGCCGCACGCGGAGCCGAACGCATCGGGCGTTTCTTTGGCACTGGGACCGCTGGTGGCTTCGCATCTCTATCGCGAAGATCGCATCGTTTATAGCGCTGGTACGCAGCGAATGGGCACATACGAATACCAGCGTTGGACCGAACCTCCAGTGGAGATGATTCAGGAGGTGTTACTGAGAGAGTTGCGGGCTTCGGGCCGTTATCGCGACGTTTCTTTGCAGCGTAGTAGCGGCCGCGCGGATTATATTCTGCACGGAAGACTGTACGATTTCAAAGAGGTGGCCGGCGAGCCTCTTCAGGCGCGAGTAACAGCGGAATTTGACTTGAAAGATGCGAAGTCGGGCGCGACCGTGTGGTCGCATTATTGCAACCACGATGAACCGGTGGGCGGCAAAGATGTGCAGGCGATGGTTGCAGCGTTGGACCGTAACGTTCAAAGATGCGTTGAGGAAATCAAGGCGAGCCTTGATCAATACTTCTCCAGCCTGCCGGCGAACAAATAGCTAAGACGTAAGTCGCTGCTACACAGATTGCTAGAATCACGAATCAGTGACCTTCAAATAGCAAATGCGCACTTAGGCGTGAGGGGCTGCAGGTTGCGCGCCGGGAATTGCTTTGGTGTGGGTGCGGCCGGGCACGATGCTCTTCACAATTACGTAGAGCACGGGAATGAAGATGAGGTTAAGCGTAGTGGCGGCCAGCATGCCACCGAACACTGTGGTGCCAACAGAGATGCGGCCTGCTCTTCCCGCGCCTTGAGCCAGAACCAGCGGAAGAACGCCCAGGATAAACGCTAACGAGGTCATCAGAATGGGGCGGAGGCGTATGCGCGCGGCCTCCACGGCAGCGTCGATGATGGACATTCCCTGAGCGCGCAATTGCTCGGCAAATTCAACGATCAAAATCGCGTTCTTGCTAGCGAGGCCGATCAGCATTACGAGACCAATCTGGCAATACACATCGTTTTGGAGTCCGCGCAGTGCTTGCAAGCCGATCGCGCCGAGCAGCGCGACCGGGACGGCTAACAACACGATGAATGGCAGCACGAAACTTTCGTATTGTGCGGCGAGCGTGAGATAGACAACCACCAGACCAAGCCCGAATAAAATTGTGGCTTTGCCGCCAGATTGTAATTCCTCCAGAGACAGTCCGCTCCATTCGAAAGTCATTCCGTTGGGCAGGCTTTTTTTGGCCAGCGCTTCCATATCGGCGATGCCGTCGCCAGAGCTGCGGCCCGGTGCGGCGGAGCCATCTATTTCAGCTGATCTGAACAGATTGTAGTGGCTGATGACTTGCGGATTCGCAGTTTGCTCCACGGTGACAAGGTCATCGAGCGGAATCGTCTTTCCAGTGTCGGAACGCACGTAATACTGGTCGATGTCTTTAGCTTTGGAGCGGAAACGGCCGTCGGCTTGAATGTAAACGCGGTAAGAGCGATTGTTGAAATCGAAATCGTTTATATACACCGAGCCCATGTACACCTGAAGCGCGTCGGTAATTTGATTTAGGGGAACCTGAAGGCTTTTGGCTTTTTCGCGATCGAGGCGCACGAGGTATTGCGGGTCGTTGGCGGTGAAACTGGTGAACAAGCCGGCCAATGTTTTGCTGCTGTTGCCTTCCCCGACCAGTTTATTAGCGGTGTTGGCGATGTCCTGGATAGAATTGCGGCCAAGGTCTTCGAGCTCGAATTGAAAGCCGCCAAATTGTCCCAAACCCTGCACCGCTGGCGGATTGAAGGGAATTACCAATGCTCCGGGAACGCCAAACAATTGGGGGCGAAGACGCTCAATAATGCCGGCAGAAGAGTGCTCGTCCCCTTTGCGTTCCTGGAAGGGCTTGAGGCTGGCGAAAACGATGCCGCGATTTGGAGCGCTGCCTGAGAAACTGAAACCGGTGATGGAAAATACGCTGTCGATTTCGTGAACTCCGGCGAGCACTTTTTCTACCTGGGTGCAGATATTTTTCGTGTAGTCCAGCGAAGCGCCTTGCGGTGACTGCACGATCACGATGATGTAGCCCTGATCGTCCTCAGGAATAAATCCACGGGGAACTTTCTGGTAGATCCAGTAGGTGACACCGAGAAGCGCGAAGAATACCAGGACGGCGGCGAAACGCCAGCCAATGACGCCTCGCACTATTTTGCGGTAAGCGTTGGTCCCAGATTCGACAATGCGATTGAAGGCTCTAAAGATACGGCCCTGCGCTCGCTCGCGGTGATGACCGAGCAAAATTGCGGAAAGCGCGGGTGTAAGAGTGAGCGCGTTGAAAGCGGAGATGGCTACGGAAAACGCGATAGTCAGCGCGAACTGGCGGAAGAGGATGCCGGTGGTACCTGGAAAGAATGCGACGGGCACGAATACGGCCACGAGAACCAAGGAAGTGGCGATTACCGCGCCTGCCACTTCTTTCATGGCTACCGAAGCGGCATTGTGGGGCTCGGTTATGCCCTCGACGATATGGCGCTCCACGTTTTCGATAACTACGATGGCGTCGTCGACGACCAAGCCGGTCGCGAGAGTGATGCCGAATAGAGTCAGGGTATTGATAGAGAACCCGAGGAGCTTGACGAAAATAAATGTGCCGACAAGCGAGACGGGGATGGTGACAGCGGGAATGAGGGTGCTACGCCAATCCTGAAGAAATATGTATATGACGAAGATGACCAACAGGATGGCTTGAAGCAGGGTAACGAGCACGTCCTTAATGGATTCGCCGATAACCGTGGTGGTATCGAAAGCGACGGCGTATTTGAGGCCCGGCGGAAACGTCTTAGAGAGCCGCAGTAACTCCTCTTTCGCGAGTCTGTCGACGTCGAGCGCGTTCGCGCCGGGCAGTTGGGTTACGCCGATGCCCACTGCTTCGTGGCCGTCATACGTTAGGAGGGAGCTGTAGTCTTCGGCACCTAGCTCGGCGCGGCCCACGTCTTTCAAGCGCACCAGAGTGCCGTTTGCCCCGGTCTTGAGAATAATATTTTCAAATTCGGATGGCTCGGTGAGGCGGCCAATAGCGCGAACGCTGATCTGATAAGCCTGTCCGGGAGGTAATGGAGCTTGACCAACCTGGCCCGCGGCGACTTGAACGTTCTGCTCTTGCAGCGCAGCAAGCACGTTGGTTGCGGACAATCCGCGCTGGGCCATGCGTCCGGGATCAAGCCACAAGCGCATGGCGTATTTGCGTTCTCCAAAAATAAATACGTCGCCGACACCGGGGACGCGCTTGACGGCGTCTCTTACGTAAATATCGAGGTAATTGCTGAGGAACAAGCTGTCGTAGGCGCCGTCCGGGGAATACACACCGGCGCCGAAGACGAAGCCTCCGAGCTGTTTGGTTATGATGACGCCGGTATTCTTTACCGTGTTTGGCAAGCGGCCGAGGGCCTGGTTGACGCGGTTCTGGACATCGACCGAGGCCAGGTCTACGTCACGGGTTACATCGAAGGTTACGGTGATTTGGCTGGTGCCGTCATTGCCGCTGGTAGAGGTGATGTACTTCATACCCTGCACGCCGTTGATGGCCTGCTCCAGGGGGATGGTGACGGCAGACTCGACGGTCTGCGCGTTTGCGCCGATGTAGCCGCTGCTAACTACGACTTGTGGCGGCGCGAGATCAGGAAATTCAGCTACTGGAAGGGAAGGAATGGATATTGCGCCGCCAAGAATAATCATCAAGGCGCAAACGGTGGCGAATACGGGCCGGTTGATAAAGAAATCAACAAACAAATGCGGGATCCGCCTTCCGTGAGGTGGGGGTCTTTACAGGCATGGTCTCAGCGGGGCTAGTGTCCGGCATCTTTTTCCGTGTTGTCAGGAGCGGGTGCGGCGCTAGCATTTTGAATTTGTTCCGCGACGGGCATGCCGTCCTGCAAAAATTGGGTGCCGGAAACGATGAGATGGTCACCAGGCTTTAAGCCATCCAGGACGACATAATCGTTGCCGACGGTGTCGCCTATGGTCAGGCCTTTTTGACGGGCGAACGTTCCGGTAGCGTCTTTCACGGCCACGAACACAAAGAAACGTCCGTTGATTCGAGTTACCGACAAGACTGGAACGACGGGACCCTGGTGATTGCTCCAGACAACTTGGGCGCGCATTTGCTGGGAGACGCGCAATTGCCTTTTTGGATTTTCAATGGAAGCTTTGGCCAGGATGGTTTGCGTATCGTTATCAACCTCGGGAGAAACGAAAGTGATGCGCGCGTCGCTGACGGGCTTGCCGGATTCGTCAAGCAAATGAACCGGAAGGCCAAGATGAATATCTTTTCCCCGCTCCGCCGGGACGTAAATGTAGGCCTCGAGGGTGCCGGGTTCGTCGACCGTGGTCAGCAATGTGGTGACCGCCACACGGTCACCTTCGCGCACCGGAATGTCACCGATGATTCCAGCCATGGGAGAGGACACGCGGTAGTAATGCAGCTCGACTTGCTGCTGATTAACCTGCTCGCCCAGGGACTTGAGCTGCGCTAGAGCCGCGTCACGGTTGGTCTGAGCATTGTCAAATTCCTGCTTGCTGACAACGCCCGCTTCAAACAGTTTGCGTTCGCGCTCAAGCTGCGTCTGGGCATAGCGAAGATTGGCTTCCTGCGCCGCGCGGCTAGCTTCCTGGCTGCCTACGGTGGCTTGCTGCTTCAGGGGATCGATCTGCAGGATGGGAGTGCCGGCTTTGACGCGGTCGCCGGACTTCACAAAAATTTTGGTAATTTGGCCTTCCACCTGGGGATTGATGGCGGCGGAGTGCCGCGATTTCAGGATGGCAAGATATTCACTGCTATCGGAGATTTTCTGGGCTTGAACGACCTGCACCTGGACGGGCATCGCCTGCATGGCAGGTCCAGCCGGACCCGCTGGACCCTTTTGGCAACCGGCGGCGAGTGCCAGCAGCGGTAACGTGGAGCAAAGGGCCAATTTCAAACGGACAGAGTTCGATGAGATTCTCGTGCCGCTTCCGGGCATAGTCTAGGGGTTTCTCCGTCAAACGTACCGAAAAGTGTACGACACGATAAGTCTGTCACCAAGTCAAGGTTGAGGCTGTCTATTTATACGCAAGCAGGACACTATTTGTTACTTCCGTAATTAGCGGTTGGTGGGATCTTTTTAATAAAAATCGCGGGAATTGATGCGTTTGCCGGACAGACCCAACTGCAAAACGTCCATCTGCTCGGGGCGATCGAAGACTTTTCCGGGAAAGAGGGATTTCATCAGGACGCGCACGCCGCCGAATGCCACGCCAAACACGATGGCGACCAGCATGAAGACGCCGGTGGCAATAATGATTTTGGCGAGCACGGTGGTTATCGGGGGATCGGTGATGGTGTGAGTCGGTTCGTTCCAGGTCACTTGCGTTTCGTAATTAACAGCATCGCGAAGGAGCGCCGCGTAGGCGCGGGATGACGGGGCGAGCACGATGGCGAGGAGCGTGCCTTTGCGTTCAATAGAAGTTCGGTCGGCATTCGATGAAGAAGGAAGAGCCTGCTCGAGATGCTTCCAGTGCAAACCAGCGAGTTGCGGGGTGGGGTAGTCGATCAGCAGAACTACGGCGGCGTCGCCTTGTTTTTGGTACTGCGCGAACATAGCCTCGGCACCGGAGGAAAAGCCGGCATTATCGGATAATGCGCGGTATTCCGGGCGGTTGAGGGTCGATAGGGCGGCGCGAAAAGCGGCCGCTCCCAAGGCATACTTCTCTGTTCCGGGGACGAGGTCATGTGTCGGTAAATAGTTTGGAATTGGCGGTGTCGGGGTTTTATCAGCTTTAGCATTTATTTGCTTGGACAACGCATCCAGATCACCCGAGATCAGAGCACCAGGGTTGTCGATGACGATCAAAATATTTCCAACTAGCGCGACCCGCTTTTTGTCCGAGGAAGCGTCAACGGAGGTGGAGCACAGTATTAGGGCGCTGGATTGTGGACAACTGTTTTTTGGGTCTTGAAAGAATGTATAGGCCTCATAGGCGCCGCTGGAATCGTGCAAACGGTAGGTGGTGAGAGTGACGACGGCATTGCCGTTCGAGTACGATCGCGTTTCCGCGCTTTCCAATCCCGATTCCGTGAGTATGTCTTTCGTGTTAGCTGGAATGGCGGGTGACTGAACTGCATTGCTTGCCGTCCATTTGCCGAAGTGCGCGGGAAGAACTGTTTCCGCGCGCAGTGATGGCGCTAGCAAGAAAAGGGCAATCACGAATGAGATGGCCAGCAATGCGCGGGAGAGCGGTGAACGGATCGACATAGGGCTAATTAAGTAGATGCAGCAAGATTACTGTGCGTTGGGCGAATGTTCAAGTTTGGCGCTGGTGGAGCGGGGAGGCGCGGGCTTGGAGGGGCCATTGAAAGTAACACTGTTGAGACTTTGCAAATAACTGGCGACGCCCTGGTATAAGCCCTCAGCGACTCTTTGGCGGTTTTCAGGCTGCTTGAGAAGCTGTTCGTCGGCGGGATTGCTGAGGAAAGAAATCTCCGTAAGGATCGAAGGCATGTCCGCGCCGATCAACACCACGAAGGGAGCTTTGCGAACGCCGCGATTCTTGACGGTTTTGTTGGCTTTTTGCACCCGTTGGGACAGGGAAGCTTGGATGTCCTCGGCAAATTCTCTGGATTCGTCAATTTTTTCGTTGCGGGCGATTTTCTTGACGAGATCTTCCAGGTCGTGAATGCCCACGTTGGCGACAGCATTTTCGCGCGCCGCCACTTCCATAGCTTCGGGAGAGCCCTTCAAATTCAAATAATAAGTTTCAATACCGCGGGCGCCGTGATCCTGGCTGGAGTTGGCGTGAATGGAGATAAAGAGATCGGCGTGCGCTTCATTGGCAATGGCTGTGCGCTCTTCAAGAGGAATAAAGGAATCATCGGAACGAGTGAAGACAACTTCCGCACCGGGTAGACGCTGCTTGATAATTTTGCCGAGACGAAGAGCCACATCCAGGCACAAATCTTTCTCCATCAAGCCGGTTGGACCGATGGTTCCGGTGTCATGGCCGCCGTGTCCAGCGTCAATTACGATGCGCCCGATTTTTAGGCCAAGGGCACGGGTGAGCGTGGATTGGCCGTCGTGAGTTGGTTGCGGGGCGAGAGCGGGTTGATCAAGATCCGGTTTAGAGGTGCTCTTGGATACTTTAAAAGTGGCCGCCGATTGTGACGGGCGAACTAGGGTGTCACTCTTTCCATCACCATCCGGTTCAATGTTTCCGGCCTCGGGGCCGCGGAGATCAGCAGTCTCGTGGATATTGGAGGAGTTATGGGAAGCACGCGCAATTTTTAAAATTGCCGGAGGCGGTTGTTTTCTGTAGAGATCGATCAAAAGTTGCGGCGGATTCGGTGAGATGGAGGCTACGTATTCCTTGACGCGATTTACATTGAGGACGATGCGCACTACACCCGCGTGATTTTGCGCCACGCGAATGGCGGTGAGCACGTCGCCGTCCACGTTGGCATTTTCGCGAGTCACTTCTCGCGCAACTTCGGAGGTGAGACGCGCTTCGCGCAAATCGAAAAAAATACGGTCGGGATTTTCCAGTCGCCCAGAGTTGTAGTGCACGACATCTTCCAGATCGATGGTTATACGCGTGGCGTCTTCCGTTACGGCGCTCCGAATGCGACGCAGCCGCGGGATTCCTGCCGGGTGGGGAATAGCGGACGAAGATGGAAGGGCGTCGCTTGACTCATCACGAGGAAAGACGACTTCCGCGGTCGCCGCGTCGGAGGCGGCCTTATCTTTGTCAGGCGACGGCTTGGAGTTATTTTCCAGCAACGCCAATTCCGCGACGCCTTCCTGCGCTTCGCGCTTTCTTGGGGAGCGCGGGAAGCGCTTCAGGAAATCCTTATACGTTTGGGTCGCGCCGGCATAGTCGGCCAGCTGATCGCGCTGGAGTTTCGCGCAAACAAGCATCGCATCAGCGGCGTGGCGGCTGGCCGGATACTCGCGCAAGAGGAAGCGATAAGAATCTGCGGCGTGTTGATAGTAGTTGCGGCCAAAACGTTCGCCCATTTCGGTGTATAGCTGGGCGATGGCAATCAAAGCCTCGGGCACTTCATTGGCGCGCGGCGTGATCAGGTAAACGCGACGATAGCTAGAGACCACCTGGCGATAATCGCCGAGCGTTCGCTTGGCTAGAGGTTTGAGATTTAACGTGGCACGCAGTTGCTCAGCGCGCTGGAATTGCGCACCAGCCTGGCGTTTTACGGTGGCCGTTGGCGCGGAAGGCGCGGCGGTGGCAGGAGGGATTAAAGCGGGGTAAATAGACAACAGGATGAAAAACGGCGAAACGAGGGCGAACATCTTTTTGAGACTATTTGCGGCGGATGGAATCGCGCTCGGCATTTTCTTTTCGGGTCAACTCGCAAACGACAGACTACGTTGTTAGAACACTCTTGGTCTCAATCATTGTTGAAAATAATTCTACCGTTCGAATCTGTCTCCCGTCGAATGGGATGTGGCCGGAGCCAGCTATCTGTAAGACGTCCCGAACCGGGTTGGAAGTAGGCATTCTGCACTTTCTGCACGTAATTGCGGGTTTCGCGAAACGCCGGAATACCATGTGCTCGATCGACGGCGCCTTCACCTGAATTGTACGCCGCAAGAGCCATGTCCAGGTTGCCATTATAACGGTCGAGCAGCGTCTTAAGATAATGAACACCGCCGTCGATATTCTGTTGCGGGCTGAAGACGTCGTTTACGCCGAAGCGGCGAGCTGTGGTGGGGATTAGCTGCATGAGACCACCGGCGCCTTTGTGCGAATAAGCGGCGGGGTTCCAGTTGGACTCCGTCTGGATCACTGCGCGGATCAGGGCGGGGTCGACACGATGGCGGTCGGCTGCCTCGCGCACCAGTTTTTCGACGCCGTCTCGATCGAAGTACACCGACGGATGTGTACGGCCCGCGAAGGGAGCTTCGCGGGGCAGGTAAAAATTGGTGTGCTTTGGGGCACTCAGGTTTATTTTTACGGGGGGATCGCCGTTGATGAACAGACGACGCCCGCTAAGGTCTGTGCTGGCAGTAATTTGTGCGTGAGCCGCAGATGCAAACAAGCTAAGCGCTCCTAGAGCTACAGTTGCCGAGAGTGTGGTGAGCTTAGACATAAGTGCCTGGGGAAGGCTGGTTATTTTTCAAATCGATTTAGTGTTCGCGACGAGTCAATAGAGCGGATTACCTGTCGCAATTTTGAGGGGACGCTGAGCGATTAATGCTCGAACAAGCAGTCTGAGAGCCCACGGACCCTCTTCCAGCGCTGCGCGATTATAACAACGGCTCGAGAAGGGACGGAATAGAACGGAGGGTACTATTTAGTGCGGATGTGTCTTTTCCGCCAGCCTCTGCAAGGTCTGGGCGGCCGCCGCCCGAGCCGCCTACTTGCTTGGCGAGCGCCTGTATCAGCTTGCCAGCGTGGACTTTAGAGGTTAGGTCCTTGGTGACGGCTACGATCAGGGCTACCTTGTCGCCATCGGGCATACCCAGGGCGATGACGCCGGAACCCAGTTTTTGGCGGAGGCTATCGACGAGCTGGCGCAAACCGTCGCGGTCCGCGTTTGCGACTTCGGCGGCTAGTACTTTTACCCCTTTAATGATCTGGGTTTTGGCGGCGAGCTCGTCCAGTTGGCCTAACGCACCTTTGCGCTTCTGTGATTCCAATTCTTTCTCTAGCTGCTTAGCAGTCTGTGAGAGTTTTTCGATGGTGCTTAGGAGAGCGTCTTCACCGACGTTCAGTTGACTGGCGAGCTGGCTCAGGAGACGCGACTGATTCTGGTAATGCTCAAGCCCGCCGGTGCCGGTTACGGCTTCGATGCGGCGGACTCCGGCAGCAACCGATTGTTCACTGACAATTTTCAGCACGCCGACATCGCCAATGCGGTGAACGTGCGTGCCACCGCAAAGTTCCTTGCTGTAAAAACCGCGCGGAGCATGAGGGTCGGGAATGGTGACCACGCGAACGTTGTGCTCGGGATATTTGTCGCCGAAAAAAGCTAGAGCGCCGGAGGCCAAGGCGTCTTCGAGGGAAGTGACGTTGGTTTCGATCGCGGTGTTGACGCGAATTTCTTCGTTTACCTGTTGCTCGATGTCGCGAAGTTCCTGAGGATCGACGGCTGCGAAATGGGTGAAATCAAAACGCAGGCGCTCGGGCGAATTTAGGGAGCCGGCTTGTTTGACGTGCGTGCCGAGGATGTTGCGCAGCGCGGCGTTGACGAGGTGCGTTCCGCTGTGATTGCGCATGATATGCGTGCGACGCTGGGCGTCAGCTACCACGCTGACGCGGTCGCCCACGTGAAGGGTTTCTTTTGCGGTGACGCGATGAGCCGCGAGGCCAGCTACGGGATAGAACGCGCCGCTTACGTCGGCAAGACGCTGACTGCCAGAATTATCGTAAAAACCTCCGATGTCGGCCATCTGGCCGCCGGATTCGGCGTAGATGGAGGTGCGATCGAGGACGACTTCGCCGCTTTCGCCGGCTTTGAGTTCGTTGACGGAACCGGCTTTGGTGATGATCGCTTCGATGCGGGAATCTTTGGAGGTAGTACTGAAATAAAAGCACGGCTCGGTTTTGAAAGTTTCCGCAATTTTTGCGTAGGCGGGATTGGCGCTTTCCTTGGATGTGCCTTTCCAGGAGGCCCGCGCGCGGGTGCGCTGCTCTTGCATGGCACGTTCGAACGCAGGCCATTCAACGGTGATGCCGGAGTCGCGGGCGAGGTCTTCGAGGAAATCGCGCGGCAGGCCGTAGGTGTCGTAAAGCATGAATGCTTTTTCGCCGGACAGCGAAGCTGATTTGGTGTCGCGAGCGGTGGCTTGTGTGCCATCGCCGGTAAATTCCGCAAACTTCTTCAAGCCCACGGTAATTGTGCGAGAGAAGCGCTGTTCTTCACCCAGCAAAATTTGTTGGACTCGGCCGAAATTTTCCTCCAGCTCAGAGTAGGCGGCGCCCATTTCGAGCTTCACGGCGTCGGCCATCGCTGGCAGAACGGTAGCCGGCACGCTGGCAGCGGCCTGCAAAAGGTTGGCGTGGCGCAGAGCACGCCGAATAATTTTGCGGAGGACGTAGCCGCGGCCTTCGTTTGAAGGCACTACGCCGTCGGAGACCAGGAACGTAGCGGCGCGGGAATGATCGGCGATGATGCGCAGAGATGCGTCGGATTTCGGATCTTTGCCGTAGCGCGTGCCGGTGAGCTCGCCAGCGTTTTGTATCAAAGGCTGAAATAAGTCAGTGTCGAAATTGCTGAGCTTGCCTTGAATGACTGCGGCGAGTCGTTCGAGGCCTGCACCGGTGTCGATGGAGGGCTTTGGCAAAGGAGCGACTTTGCCGGACGAGTCGCGATTGAATTGCATGAAGACCAGGTTCCAGATTTCGACGTAGCGGCCGCAATCGCAGGGGAACTGGCAGTCGGCGTGGCCTTCGTCCGAGGCGATTGCGCCCATGTCGTAATGGATTTCGCTGCAAGGTCCGCAGGGACCGGTATCGCCCATGGCCCAGAAATTTTCCTTTAATCCGGGTACGGGGACGATGCGCTCGGACGGGACGTTTTGGCCGAGCCAAAAAGACTTTGCTTCTGCATCGACGCCCAGCGAGGTTCCGGGAGCGATTTCGGCGCCGCCGAAGACCGTGACGTAAAGCTTGGATTTGTCGAGGGCGAACCAGTCCGGGGAGGTGACCAGTTCCCAGGCGTAGGCGATAGCTTCTTTTTTAAAGTAATCGCCAAAAGAAAAGTTGCCCATCATCTCAAAAAAGGTGTGATGGCGCTTGGTGAAGCCCACGTTCTCGAGGTCGTTGTGTTTGCCGCCTGCGCGCACGCATTTCTGGGCGGTTGTGGCGCGTTTGTAATCGCGCTGTTCCAGGCCGAGAAAGACATCTTTAAACTGATTCATTCCGGCGTTGGTGAAGAGCAGCGTGGGATCGCCGTGAGGCACGAGCGAGCTGCTGGGCACGATGCGATGGCCGTTTTTTTCGAAGAATTTTAGGAATGTGGCGCGGATTTCGTTGCCGGTCACGTAAGCCTCAGGTCGAGTCAGGGATCGTTAGAACATTATCGCAGAGGAGGGAAGAGGGACCAAGAGAGCCCGCGGATAAAGACTATTGGCGCTGTTTACGCCAACTCCTCATCAACGGCATTTTCAATGGCGGGAACATCTTCGCGGGTCGCGGCTCGCAGTTCGTTGCCAACGACGTCGGAAGAGAAACCGGCACGGAGGAGGCTGCGGAACAGAGAAGCGATTTTGCGATCATCAATTTCGCCGCGAAATAATTTTAGTTTTTTTTCGATGCGCTGACGCACCACGGCGCGCTCGTCGGTCTCTTTGGCGGATTCTTCGAGCGCCGAGTCGATGTGCTGGTCGGGGATCCCACGAGCGCGCAGCTCCCTGGCGATGCGAAATTTGCCCTGCTTGCGGATTTCAGCGCGCTGGCGAGTAAATTGTTTGGCATAGCGCGCATCGTCAATCATTCCCTGATGCTTCAGGCGATCAAGCACTGACTTGACCAAGGATTTGTCGTCGGTGCGCCGTTCCAATGATTTTTTCATTTCGTGGATGGAATGAGCGCGACGCATCAGGGCGCGTACGGCGGTCTCGTATAACTCAGGTTCGGAATCCAATTTGCGCGGGGCGCGAAACATACCGGGAGCATAGAAGGTGGCGACGCGAGAAGCAAGCGGATGAAACATTGCAGCGGATCGCGAAGGAAAAATACGGCCGAATCAGCGGGGCGTCGGCAGAAATGTTTCCCGGGACACTGCGAGTGCTGCTTCCATATTTCTCAGCACGGCCTCTGATCTGCGCCGGCACTTGGGGCACCGACATAGAATTTGGAAAGCGTGGGCACTGGATGCAACGTTTCGATGCCGGCTGAGGCAGGCACTTTAAATCTTCTCGGCCTGTTGATCGCCGCCGTGTCGTGCTTATGTCCTGGTCTCCGGACTGTCCTCTGCTCGGAACAGGTTTTCGTAAAGGTGTCTGCCCGGTGTGCCCGCCCTAGTTTGCGTCGCAGAAAACGCTTGGCGCGAAAGATACGGACGCGGACCGCAGATAGCGACATGTTCAATGCGTTAGCGATTTGGGAATAACGCATCCGGTTGTAGTAGTGCAACACCAGAACGACTCTGTGCTTCTCCGGTAAGCTCGTCAGGGCTTGTCTGATTTGGCCCTCCGTCTCGTTGCGAATAACTTCGGAGAGCGCGGATGGGCTCGAATTATCAAGAAGACCCTCAACGTCGACTTCCTCCAATGAGGAGCTCTTCTCGTGCTTTCTTCGGCGAAGCTTATCGATACAGTGGTGGGCTGCTATCTGCGAAATCCACGGGCGGAAGGGCACCATCTCATCTTTTTGGTGCAAGACTCGGTACAGCTTCAGGAAGACTTCAGCAGCAGCATCCTCAGCGTCTTCGAGTTGACGAAAAAACTTTTTGCAGGTCTGCAAAACGTGGCGATGGTGAGTAATGTAGAGCACCGTCAAAAGTTCTGAGGAGACTGTTTCCGGCTGAATGACTGCTTCGCACATCTGTCTTTGCTCGGGTAATGAGATCGACATAGATGACATCGCGAGTCCTTCCTTTCAATTGAACACACCAATAGCGCTGGCGCGTCAAACACCTTTGAGGCCGTCGTCAGTTGCTTTAGTTTTTGAAGCGTCGGGTCAGCACGTCTGGCCTACAGCAACCGAACTGAGCCGGCTGGACACAGAAAAATTCTTGTCGCGCTTATTGTTGCGTTCGGGAAGTGCGAGCTTAGTCTCGCAGCGACGGATAACCAGAAGGGTCAAATCATCGCCGGGCGGGCACTGGTCGGCGAAGTCGAGCACCGTCGCAAGGGTGGAAAAAAGAACCTGGTTTGCGGTGGCGCCATGGTAAGACTCCACCGCGGCTGACAAGCGTCCGATTTCGAACTCCTGATCATCGCGATTTCGGCATTCCGTCAGACCATCGGAGTAAGCGACCAACATATCGCCAGGATTTAAATAGACAGTCCCGCAGTTGTAGGAGGCCTCTTCGAGAGCTCCCAACATCGGTCCACCTTCCTCCAATCGATCCACCGATCTGCCGCGCCGCATAATCAGCGGAGCGGGGAGACCCGCGTTGCAGTACTGCAGTTCATTTTGCTGTGGGTCGAGCCGGGCAAAGAATAATGCGGTGATGGGCGGCTCACTGTGATCGAGGCATAACTCGCGATTGACGGCGGCAATCACATCGGCCGGGCGAACGTAAGCACGCGCACAACGTTGAATCAAGTCGATCAAATGAGCTTGCCAAATTCCCGCAGATAGTCCTTTGCCAGCGATGTCACCCACAGCGAGTCCTAGAACGGCATCAAGTGGCATCACTTTGAAAAAGTCTCCTGAAAGATGACGTACCGGAAAGATTTCTCCGGCGATTTCAAAATCGCCCCAAACGAGTTCGCGAGGGGAGCAGAGTTTTCTCTGGATTTGCGCGGCCTCGTATATCGCCTGTTGGAGTATGGCGTGCTCACGACGCACAGCGTCCAGTTGTTGCCTGATCGCGTGAATGCTTTCGGTAGTGGCCGCCATTTTTGAATTCTTACGCCGGCGACCTTTGGTTGTCTGTCCGGTTTCAAGCGCCGAACTGTTATTAGCCCGCTTGGCAGCGGCCTTGCGCGTTTCTGGCGTCTTCGCGGTCATGTTCATCCTACGAACCTGTACCCGACCCCATGAATGGTCAGAAAAAAGCGCGGCTGATCCGGAACAGGTTCAAGTTTCTGGCGAAGCCGAACGATATGAGCATCGACGGTACGAGTTGTTGGAAAGTTTTCGTATCCCCAAACCTCGTCGAGCAGACGATCGCGAGTTAATGTCTCTCCGCTGTGACATAGAAAATGCTTCAGAAGCTCAAACTCCTTACTGGAAAACTCCACCGAGTGGCCACCGCGCAACACGCGGTAACTACGCAAATTCACTTCCACGTCGCCGAAGGTGTAGCGGTCTTGCTCTTTTGGCAGAGTTTGGGACCGGCGCAGAACGGCTTTGACACGCGCCAGCAGTTCGCGGATGGAGAAGGGTTTGGTGACGTAGTCATCGGCGCCCAGTTCGAGACCGACAACCTTGTCCACTTCCTGTCCGCGCGCGGTGAGCATAATGATGGGAATCGAGGGCCGCTTGGCCTTCAGTTGCTTGCATACATCCAGGCCACTCATGCGCGGCATCATCACATCCAGAACGACCAAATCCGGCGATTCCTTCAAGGCTTTCTCGAGTCCTTGAACGCCATCGGGCGCGGTGAGCACCTCGAAACCTTCGAACTCGAAGTTGTCGCGCAAGCCGGCCACCATGTTCGGCTCATCCTCGACGATTAGAATCTTCGCTGCTGCCATACCCTCCCCCTTAAGCTTGGTGGGGACATTCAAGCTTGTAGTCCTCATGCGACTGCACCTTCTGCGTTGCCGGTTTGCGGCGGTAGAACGAGAGGCAACGCGATAGTAAATTTACTGCCCTTATCGGGGATGCTTTCGACCAGCACATCACCTCCATGGGCGCGCACAATGTGGCGCACCAACGAGAGTCCCAGCCCGGAGCCCTTCACGTCGTGCACCAAGGGGTCACCACAGCGATAAAACTTCTCGAAGATTTTCTCCTGCTCGTTGAGCGCGATGCCGATGCCGCGATCCTGGACTTCGAGCTTCACTGAGCCGTTTACGCGGTATAACTTCACCGCGATGTGCTTCTGGTCTTTCGAGTATTTCAATGCATTGTTGACCAAGTTAAGGAGCGACCGCGCGATGGCTTCGCGGTCGACGTTTACGGGTGGAATGTCGGGCGAAATGTTCTCTTCAAACCCGAAACCGTTTTGTTGGATCTGGAAGCGATAAGAATCCAGAGTGGAATGTACGAGTTCGCCCAAGTTGGTCTCCTGGAATTCGTACTCTTTTCGTCCAGCATCGATTCTGGAGAAGTCCAGAATATTGTTGATGAGTGCGGTCAAGCGCTCGCTCTCCTCGCGGATGATGCGGAAATA
>DATHGV010000355.1:0-2816 GCA_035490135.1 Candidatus Methylomirabilota bacterium | reverse complement strand
CCCTTCATGCCCCAGGAATATTCCAGCCCGCGCAACAATCCGTTGCGGGCGCGACGGCGGCGCAATTTTCCCGAAGCCAGGCCGCGGCGGACCAGTTCGCTACGTTTGAAAAAATCGATCATTACTTACGCCCGGAGGGCGTTCGATGCTGCTGATAAGCATTAATAATGGCACGGACCAGGGGGTGACGCACGACATCCCGGTCGGTAAAATAACTCATGCCGATGCCGGGCACGGCCTTGAGGGCCTGCAAGGCCTCGACCAGGCCGGAGCGTTTATTCGCGGGAAGATCGATTTGGGTGACGTCCCCGGTAACGACGCACTTGGAATTCATGCCGATGCGTGTGAGCAACATGAACATTTGCTCGGTCGTGGCATTTTGCGCCTCATCGAGAATGACAAAGGCATTGTTCAGGGTGCGACCGCGCATGTAGGCGAGCGGCGCCACTTCGATGACTTCGCGGGAAAGCGCGCGTTCCAATTCCTCCGCCTCCATCATGTCATGCAAAGCATCATAGAGCGGGCGCAAATAAGGCGTGATTTTCTCCTGCAAATCCCCGGGCAGAAATCCGAGGGCTTCACCGGCTTCCACCGCCGGTCGAGCCAATATGATCCTCGACACCTGTTCCTTCTTTAACGCTGCCACCGCCATTGCCACCGCGAGATAAGTTTTGCCGGTCCCGGCTGGGCCGATGGCGAAGACGACATCGTGTTTCTCAATCGCTTCGACATAATTCTTCTGGCCAACCGTGCGCGCTATGACTGGTGCCTTGCGCGACGAAGTCACGATCCGAGCGGAAATGGCATCCGATAAATTGTCACTCCGTTCTTCGCTCACGGAATTAAGGGCGTAATTGAATTCATGTTTCTGAATATCGACGCCGCGTTTGCGCGCTTCTTCCAGCTGATCGAAGACGCGCTGGGCGCGATCTAATTTCTCCGGCTCACCTTCCATTTTCACCCATCCCTCACGTGTCGTCACTCGCACACCGAGGGAATCTTCCAGGTTTTTCAGGAGCTTGATATCGTTGGCGTAGAGCGACTGTAACGCGCGCGCGTTTTCAAACTCCAAAGTACGGGTCTCGGTCACCGATTAATTCTCCTGATTTTAATTCTATTCAGCTTTGTTGAAAAGCCGACAAGCGCGGCGGATTGGGAGCGCCGTCATCCAATTCGTATTTGTTGGGTTAGAGCGGAAGTAAAGAATACCGAATAAGGATAAGACTTTTACCGAAATCCGTAAACCAGCGCCCAATGGGTGCGCTCCTCGGGAGACTCTTCGATCGCGACGATGATAAAATAGCTATCGGTGGAGGTGGGAACGACATGGGCAGCAGCATAAGGCCCTTTTTGCCAACTATCGGGTTGCTCGATCAATTTTCCTTCCTTGTCGTAAATATGCACCGAAACCTTTGCGCGGCGCACTTCTGTACCCAGCCAAAACCAATATTCGTTGCCTTTGAACAGCTGCTGGCGCACTGCCTTCTTTTCGCCCGCGGCAAGGTCCCCGCCCCAATAATCTTCGCGCACTTGAAACCCTTCCCTGACGTAAGGCTCAGCCGCCTGCAGCGCGAAAGATTGGGCATCGTCAACGGAAGCGATCGCCGTCGCGCCCAGGATAAGCGGGATGACCACCAGAATGAATATGACCTGACGATGCGAATTCATCACTGACGCGTCACGATCTCGCCATCGAGGCGCGTCGTGATTTCGTTAATCTTTTTCACCGCCTCCGGTGAGATCGGTTTGTTGCCGGTATCAATCAACGGTCGCACTTCCACTAACGAGCGTTTGATGCTTTCCACCACGGGCACGCTGTATTCGGGCATGGAGTTTAATCGATCCCCGAAATACCTGAGCAGGTCCGGTTGATGCAAAAGCTCTGCGCCTTCCTGGGTGAAATGTTTGCTCACCACCGAGGTGAGGATCTGGGTGCCGCGCAGCCAACCGCCAAGGCTGACCAACTGCGAGAGCTTTTGATCCTGCAGCTCGTTCATCGCCCCCTGGACGCTACTTTGCGTGCGATCCAGCTCCTGCCGAACGCTTTCCCATCTGCGTTTGTCAGCCGCTTCCGTGATCGCCTTCGCATGTGGTGTAATGGAAGCCCCCACTCCAATCCCCTTGGCCAGCGAAAGCACACGTTGCCCGATGTCTTTAACTGCGGGCGCATCCTGTGCCTGCACCGCGATGAATCCATCGGCGATCACGTTACCGAGGAGCAGCGCGGTCCGCGGGCGTTCGCTAAAATTGACCCCTTTTTCTGTCCGAACGAACTCTTTCCAGTTTACCGGGCCCAGTTTGTTGAGCGCGGCGAAAACTTCATTCGGCAACGGGACCACCACATCTTCCACTTTCTTGTACTGCTTTACGTCGATATGCTGGGGCGCTGGCGCGGCTTGCGCGCTGAACCCTATCACCGCGAGTGTAAACCCCGCCCACTTGTTAATTTTAAGTGCTGAAATCATTGGTTGCTTCGACTGTTGATTTCGACCCGGTATTCAGGATTAATGCAACTCTAAATGGAAGTAAGTTTTGCTCAACTCCGCGTCTTGCCGTCCCTTAATCGCATCAACCGTGTCGCGCGGCGGCATCCGTCCTCCGATTTGTGAATTCAGAACGACTCCAGCAAATCCTCGACCGCGCCAGCAAACAACGCCTGCTCGTCATTGGCGATTTGATGCTGGACGAGTTCGTTTGGGGCAAGGTGGGTCGCATTTCTCCCGAGGCGCCCGTGCCGGTGGTGGAGGTCTCCGGCGAATCGTTTTATCCCGGCGGCGCCGCCAACGTCGCCCGCAATCTGCGCGAGTTTACCGCGC
>DATHGV010000354.1:0-6719 GCA_035490135.1 Candidatus Methylomirabilota bacterium | reverse complement strand
GATCAGCTTCCGCGCGGTTGACATCTATCGCGTGCAAAACGGACAAATCTCCGACAACTGGCACTTGGAAGACAATCTCTCGCTGATGCAACAACTGGGCGTCGTAAAACCCTAATGAACTGGCAAAAACGGATGTCACTGCGAGCGGTCGAAAGACCAATGAAAGGATAAAAAAGAAGTCCTGGCCCTCTATGTCCGATTGCTCAATTCTGTAGGTAGAATGGAATGAAAGACTTTGCAGAGTCGCGGCGTGAATTTTTGAAGACCACGGGCGCTATGGCCGGAGGATTTTTGCTCTGGCCGAGAGGCGTCCTTGCTCAGACGAAGGAGCCAATTCAGCACAGTGAACCAGCGGTTTCGCCGAACGAGTCCGTTGCCGCAGACTACACACTGCGCATCGAAACGTCTCCGGTTGAGATCGCGCCCAAGCGAATCATTTCCATCACTACGTACAATGGACAGTTCCCTGGGCCATTGCTTCGGTTCAAAGAAGGTCAGCAAGTCACGGTGGACGTGTTCAACGACACCGATACGCCAGAGCAACTGCATTGGCATGGTCAGAAGATCCCGACCGACGTGGACGGAGCCGCCGAGGAGGGAACGCCATTTATTCCTGCCCATGGCAAGCGGCGAATTGTGTTCACGCCAAGACCGGCAGGCTTGCGCTTCTATCACACCCACAACCGCGCCGGCGCAAATCTCGCGGCTGGACAGTACAGCGGACAAGTGGGGCCGGTGTACATAGAGCCGAAACAGGAACCGGGCAGATACGACCGCGAAGTCTTTCTTGTCCTAAAGGAGTTCGAGCCGACTTTCAGTCGCGGCGGCGACATGCCCATGGATTTCCTGTCTCCGCCGACTCGCGTGAAGTCGCTCGAGCAAACCGGGGAGTCCGCAATGAAAGCCTCGATCGCGAAGGGCATGCCACACGGGTACGAGGTCGGCTACGGATCATTCACGATCAACGGACGCATGCTCGGCCACGGGGAGCCGATTCGTGTGAAGCAGGGGGAACGCGTCCTGTTTCATATCTTAAATGGAAGCGCTACCGAGATTCGCAGCCTGGCATTGCCGGGCCACTCATTTCAGGTCGTTGCGCTCGATGGCAATCCTGTTCCGAACCCGGCGCAGGTGCCGGTCCTGTGGCTGGGCACAGCTGAACGAGTCTCCGCCGTTGTGGAAATGAATCATCCGGGTGTCTGGGTCATAGGCGATCTCGCCGATGACGATCGCCGGCACGGCATGGGCAGTGTCGTTGAATACGCTGGTCGCGGCGGACAACCGAAATGGATCGCCCCTTCGCCTTTTCACTGGGACTACACGCGTTTCGCGAAGGTCGGTGCGACTGCCCCTTCGCCGGACGAGACAATCGAGATGACCTTCGCGAAGGACAACGCCGCCGAGGAAGGTTTTAACCGATGGACCATCAATGGCGTGGCCTTCCCGATGAGCGACGAGATGATCCCGGCTTCATTTCACCTGAAGGAAGGCAAGCGCTATCGCATTCGTATGCGCAATGCCAGTGACGATATCCATCCAATCCATCTCCATCGCCATAGTTTTGAGCTGACGAGCCTGGCAGGGAAGCCGACGGCTGGGATCTTGAAAGATGTTGTGATGTTAGGCGGATACCAGGAAGCCGAGGTAGACTTTATTGCTGATAATCCGGGCCTGACCCTCTTCCACTGCCACCAGCAACTGCACATGGACTACGGTTTCATGACGCTCTTCGATTATGTGTAGGCGCCCAAGCAATGACAATTCAAGCGACCGAAAAATCCGTCCGGACAAAGGCTCGACTGAGATACCTTAGACGAAACTGGTGTTGAATTTGATGAGCACAAGATCGATCGAATGGTGAGGATCTTCGCGACGAGGCTCACCTGGACGCTCGTCGCGCAACTCAAGGTAAATACGAATAGGGAGCTGGTTAAATTATGAGAAAAAATCCGCTGAACAAAGGTATTATAATGGAGAACGCTGCTGGGATTGGGACGGTGACAGCTGAGATGGTTGAAGCCCGTGCGCGCGAGTTAGCCGCGATTAACGGTCGTCCGTCGTCCGAACCCTCCGGTCCGTCCGACCGAAGTTACGAAAGGAGTTAGCGTATGAGAGAAAAAATAAAATGGATCGCGGCGTTGCTTCTATCATCAGCGGCCATCGTTGCTCTCCTGACCGGCACTGGACTCATTTCACTGCCCGTTGGAACACAGGAAACCGTTGACGGGCAGTCGGCCAGTTCAGTGGCAACTGGAGCAAAGGATACCGACGACAAACCGCATCAACAGTCGCCACCCGACTACAACCCATATCCTCCAGGTATTCTCCCGTCCAATTTGAACTCGGAGATCGCGAGGGTTCTACGGGAGGTGGATTTCATCGAAAAACGAGCGCTGGCGCGCTGGCGCGCCTTGCCACCGCCCGCTCTAACAGGTCAGCCGCCAACCCTTCAGAACACCGGGACTGAGGCGATAGAAACGCTGGGTGAGCTCATGAACTTCGACCGGAACATGTCACCCGGCAAAAACCAGGCATGCTCGTCCTGCCATATGCCGTATGTCGCCTTTAGCGGACCGATCCCGTCAGTGAATCTGACGATGATCGCCTATCCCGGAACGGTTCACGTTCGGGCTGGCAAGCGAACAGCGCAGAGATACACCTATTCACCGTTCTTCCCGGTCCTTCAATACAACCAAGACCAGGCTCTTTTCTTTGGCGGGAATTTCTTTGATTCACGCTCCACTGGATTTCGGCTGCGGAACCCCGACGCCGAACAGGCACAGCATCCTCCTGTCGATACTCAGGAAATGGGTAACCCTGACACTGCCTGCATTGCCTACAAGCTTTCGCAGTCGGCTTACAGACCTCTTTTTGAACTGGTGTGGGGCAAGGGTTCCTTAGACATCAAGTTCCCACGCGACATTGAGAGGATCTGCGCAACGCCAGGAGGGGCTGCGTCGTTCGGCGGGGACACCACTCCGGTTAAGCTAAAACCGCAAGACCGCCTCCGCGCCAACGAGGCTTATAACCACTGGGGGCAATCGATTGACGCATACGAACAGTCCGTGCAGGTCAGCGCTTTCTCTTCGAAATTCGACGCCTTCGTAAAAGGCAAATACACTATGACTCAAGACGAGATGGCGGGTTACAACCTATTCAAAGGCAAAGCCAATTGTAACTCGTGCCACGTTGATGGAAGAGGGACGACTCTGAAGCCAGATCAAGTCGATACCAGCACAGCCGCGGCGGCGAACCCTCCTCTCTTCACCTGCTTCGGCTCGGCCAATGAAGGGGTCCCGCTTAACCCCAGAGTTGCCTTCTACTATCAGACGAAGCCCGATGCCTTCAAGTTCATCGCTAATCCCCTCGGCTTTGCCTATCGAGACCTCGGCATGGGGACTTTCCTGAGAAGCGGATTTGGCGCCGCTCCTAACCCGAACCAGAATTGGACACCGCTAGCGCCGACTGTTGACGGCCAATTCCAAGTGTCGACGGCGCGCAATGTGGCGATGGCACCTCCACAATGTCCCACCACCGAGGCACCCGGCGCGATCGTGAACGGCAAGAATGTAGGCTATTTTCAGAAGGAGTTCTTTCACAACGGCTACATCAAAAGTCTGAAGCAACTCGTCCACTTCTATAACACGCGCGACGTATATCCGTACAATGTCACTTCCGGACACTGCCCGGAAGGAACGACCGAAAAAGTAAACTGCTGGCCTATGCCAGAAGTGCGGAACAACATAGATATGACCACCGGTAACCTCGGCTTGACGGATGAGGAGGAAAACCAGATCGTGGCATTTCTGCAAACACTCACCGATGGTTTCACCAGACCCTATGCTAACAGCGATACTTTTACGGGTACTTGCGCGATGGGGGGTAACGCTGCGACCCAGGGTAACGAACTCCTGATCCCAACTCCGCCTCTACCCCCGTGCGCAACGGTCGTCTGCAACGTTGCGCCTGCCCCGAGCCCGGCTATTCCGTAACGTAAGTGGCCACTGCTGATGCGAGGAACACGGAGAAACCAAGAGGAAATATCAAGAGCCCAGTCAGGCAATCATCGCATGCACAGACTGCTTTTGACAGTGACGCTAACGGTAATGGTGGGCGGCGCATTCTATGTAACACCAGCAGTCGCGCAGCTGATCCCTACTACCAAAAAAGCTGCGAGCGTACGGATCATCCAAGGGCCAGAAATTGAACGGGCTGATTCCTACCTGACAATCGTTAGGTGGACCACCAACAACCCCGGTGGATCACCCCTGCATTACGGAGTAGTGCATTACGGAACGGATCCAAAGGACCTTAGGCAGACAGCGAAATCTCCGATCAGGCTGAACCCTGACCATGCTGAAACTGTTTTCCGTGTACGCATCGACAGCGTCCAGCCTAAGACGACATACTACTACACGGTCGATTCAATGGAAGCCAATGGCACGGGCGACGGGGTTAAAAGTAGCGTCGAGCATTTCACCACAAAGTGATGGAGCAAAGCGGCACCTGTGTGTAGGCACCGGAGCAATGATAATTCAAGCGACCGAAAAATCCGTCCGGACAAAGGCTCGACTGAGATACCTTAGACGAAACTGGTGTTGAATTTGATGAGCACAAGATCGATAGAATCGTGAGTGATGTTCGTGGCGAGGCTCACTTGAACGCTCGTCGCGCAACTCGAAGTAAATACGAATAGGAGGCTGGTTAAACTATGAGAAAGAATCCGCTGAACAAAGGTATCATAATGGAGAACGCTGCTGGGATTGGGACGGTGACCTCTGAGATGGTTGAAGCGCGTGCGCGCGAGTTAGCCGCGATTAACGGTCGTCCTTCTTCTGAACCGTCCGAGGCTGACTATCAACAGGCCAAACGTGAACTGACAGGAGAATCGGAAACGGATCCGCAGGAAGAGAGCAGTGAATCCGTACCCGATTCGGACGGTTGGGATCCCGTGCCGGGCTCAACCGGACGGCAAGCAGCAGACTCCCTCGGAGAAGATGAAGATGCCGAGGGACGGAGCGAGAGTGCGCAGATGTTCGAGGAAGGCGTCACCGAAGCCGAGCACGATCAAATGCGCCAGGCATCCCGGGCCGACGAGCAGAGCGACGAAGAGGAGCCATAACTCTCGCGCTTCTGCAGCGATTTAGTGTTGAAAGGCCTTAACCGGCGATGTCGTCCAACTCTTTAATCGCGTCATCGGGCAATTGCAGGCCAGCGCCGGCTACATTCTCTCTCAGATGTTCAACAGATGATGTTCCGGGTATGAGCAGAATGTTAGGTGAACGTTGCAGCAGCCACGCCAGGGCGACGGCCATTGGAGTAGCACCCAAGCGGGCGGCAACGCTGGACAACGTATCGGATTGCAGCGGTGAAAAACCTCCGAGAGGGAAGTACGGCACGTAAGCAATTCCTTGTTCGGCAAGCGAGTCGATAAGTGGATCATCCTGCCGGTGAGCGATATTGTAGAAATTCTGGACGCAGACAACCGGTGCGATTGATTGCGCCTGGGCCACTTGCTCCGCGGTTACAGTACTTACGCCGAGATGCTTTATAAGACCCTCGTGTTGCATTTCGGCGAGCACGCTGAACGGTTCCGCGATAGAACCTGGCTCTGGCGCATCGAGGCCACCAACCCGCAGATTGACAACATCGAGCGCGCTGAGACCAAGGTTCGTTAGGTTGTCATGAATGGCTTGGCGAAGTTCATCCGGAGCGAGCGCTTTAGGCCAATTTCCTTTTTTGTCTCGACGCGCCCCGACCTTCGTCACGATCCGTAATTCTTCCGCTTCCGGCCGTCCGCCTCGGACCTTCGGATAAGGATGGAGCGCTTCTTTGATCAGCTGATTGGTTATATGCGGGCCATAAAAGTCGCTGGTGTCGATGTGATTGATACCGAGGCTAACAACCTCGCGCAGGACCGCGATCGCACCGTCGTGGTCTGCTGGCGGCCCGAATACATGCGGACCAGCCAGCTGCATCGCACCGTACCCCACGCGAGTAAGGATCAAATCATCCGCGAGCTTGAATGTGCCTCCTGGCAGTGTTGTAGACGTCGTACGCTTTCTTTTGGTTTTCATTTTCGAGTTGTGTCACCGTAAGCTCCGGCGCTGGCGCTGCAACGGCACGTTCATCCGCAATTCCTGCCTAATCCTACAATCCACCGGAATACGGAGCCGCCTCTGGCGCTCCTGTTCAAAAAGTGAGGACTGACCCCCTTTTCCCTCCCCCGACCAGTTCCGAACCAGCGCCTAGGGCAGCGGAGTGGGCGGCCCGAATGCCCGAATCAGCTGGAGCGAAGGAATCGAAATGCGGGGGACGCGATGAGATGGACGGGCAGCCCGAAGGGGCGAGAATGCGGGATGCAGTCGAGTCAATTATTTTCTCCCGCGGACTTGATGCTATACGTGATTCACGTATAGCATCTCAGGATGGCTTTCGGGACACTCCCTGATCTTGTTCGGCATCAAAGGTTCGCAGCCGGGGCGTTTCCACGGAGATTACGAGCCTGGCGTGAGCGGAATAATCTCTCGCAAAGCGAGGCGGCGTTGAAATTACAGATCTCGAAGCGAACGCTGCAAGATTGGGAGCAAGATCGAGCTGCGCCACGCGGCCTTGCGCGATCGGCAATCGAAAAAGCCCTCCGGGGCTAGCGCACCCACACGAGTTTGTTGGCGAATGTTGCTATACGTGAATCACGTATAGCAACACGAATGACTGCG
>DATHGV010000353.1:0-3764 GCA_035490135.1 Candidatus Methylomirabilota bacterium | reverse complement strand
CGATTCCGCTCCTCCTATCGAGGCTTGTTAGGCACAATCCTCAACCACCGTGGGGTTTTCGCCGTGGCCTTTCTCGCCTTCTGCGCCGGCTCCTGGGTTCTTGTACCATTTCTCGGCCAGGACTTCTTTCCGTCAGTGGACGCGGGCACGTTTCGATTGCACGTGCGCGCGGCTACGGGCACGCGTGTTGAGGAAACGGCCAACGTTGTCGATCAGGTGGAAGCCACGATAAGACGGCAAATCCCAGCAAAAGAACTCCAGGGAATTGTCGATAGCATTGGTCTTCCGGTCTCGGGCATAAATCTCTCTTACAGCGATAGCGGCGTCAGCGGGCCAGCCGATGCGGACATCACGGTCGCCTTGCAAGAAAACCACAAGCCTACGGCAGGCTACATAAGGCAGCTGCGACTTAGCCTTCACCAGCAGTTTCCTGGCGTTATCTTCTATTTTCTGCCGGCCGACATTACCACGCAGACGATCAACTTCGGGCTTCCTGCGCCTTACGATATTCAGGTTACAGGCCGCGACTTGGCGGCCGATCATAAAGTGGCGGCTGACCTGGCTGAGAAGATTAGCCGTGTTCGCGGCGCGGTCGACGTTCGGATTCAGCAGCCGGATGATTTGCAACGAATCCAATTCGCCGTCGATCGCACAAAAGCTTCTGAAATCGGACTGACTGAGAGCGCCGTGGCCGGGTCGATCCTGCTCAGCCTGGCTGGCAGCAGCCAGGTCCAGCCAAGCTACTGGCTCGATACGACCACCGGCGTTCAGTACCTGGTTAATATCCGAGCGCCGGAGTACCGGATAGAATCGCTGGCGGAGCTGCAATCAATGCCCATTAGTGCTCCTTCGACGCCGGGCATGGCTAACGGCCAGATCTTGTCCAACCTGGCCTCATTTTCGCGAACCACCAGCCAGCCAATCTACTCGCATTACAACATCATCCCGGTTGTCGATGTCTTCGGTGGAGTTGCCAACCGCGATCTGGGTGGCGTGTTGAGCGATATCAAACCAATCATTGCGGAGGCGCAAAAAACTTTGCCGCGCGGTGTTTCGATTGTCATACGAGGCCAGGCATTGACCATGAGCACGAGCTTCTTCGGTTTGGCGATCGGCCTGGTGATGTCGATCGCGCTGATCTATCTGCTGCTCGTGGTGAACTTCCAAAGCTGGCTCGATCCATTTATTATCCTAACCGCACTCACGGGCGCGCTCGCCGGAGTGATTTGGGGACTTCACGTCACAAGCACAACGCTAAGCGTGCCGGCAATGATGGGGGCGATCATGTGCATGGGCGTCGCGACCGCAAATTCGGTGCTGGTCGTTACCTTCGCGCGACAGCGAGTAGCGGAAGGGATGGATCCGTTGCGTGCCGCGTGGGAAGCAGGAAGCACTCGTTTGCGTCCGGTCTTGATGACTGCGCTGGCAATGATCATCGGCATGCTGCCGATGTCACTTGGTCTCGGTGAAGGCGGCGAGCAAAACGCGCCACTCGGCCGCGGTGTCATTGGCGGTCTGATGATCGCGACTTTTGCCACCCTGTTGTTTGTGCCGGTGATATTCAGCCTTCTGCACCGCTCTTCGCCCACACCGTCGAATGCACAACGCGAAGAAACAAACCCGTCGCAAGGTTTTGCTGCGCCTACTCGTGCGACTTAGCCACCATTATATCCTATGACTACAACAACTCTTGGTAACGTTAGTTTAGAAAACAAACTCGGAACCGAAAGGTCAGTTCCACCTGACAAATCTTCTTTTACCAGTCAACGCAAATTTCGTCTGATCGCTGTAATCGGCGCCGCGATCTTACTCGGTGCGCTCGTCGTGGGTTTCGTGCCGCGATTATCACAGCACAAACAAGCGGCTTCCGATACGAATCAGTTGGCCACACCAAGCGTGTCGGTAGTTTCGCCAACGACTGCGGCGCCTCCCGATGGACTCATGCTCCCAGCTGAGGTCAGACCGTGGCAGGAAGCGAGTATCTTTTCGCGTGTTAACGGGTACCTCAAGAGCTGGCTGGTGGATATCGGGGCGCACGTCGAACAAGACCAGTTGCTGGCCGAGATCGACACACCTGATCTTGACCATCAGCTTGATCAGGCCCGCTCCCAAGCCTCGCTGGCGCAAGGGAGCGCCGAACTAGCCAAAATTACGAACGACAAATGGCAGAAGTTATGGCACGAAGGCGTCGTCTCCGAGCTCGATGCCAAGAACACCGCCACCAATCAAGTCACCACGAAGGCTAATGCCGATGCCTTTGCCGCCAATCTTCGGGTTCTCGAACAGGATGTCGCATTTAAACGCGTGACTGCACCATTCCCTGGCATCATCACCGCGCGCAATACGAACGTCGGCGATCTGATCGTCGCGAATAACACGGGCATGGAAATGTTTCATATCCAGCAAACGAATCCGCTGCGTATTTATTTCCGCGTCCCGCAAGCGAACGTTACTGACATTCGTGTAGGGCAATCGATCAATGTCGTCTTTTCAGATCTTGCCAAGACGTTGCCGGCGAGAGCTGCGACCATTTCGGAATCCATCACGCCAAATTCGCGGACGCTGCTGGTCGAACTTCACATGGACAACCCGAACAATGACATTCAGCCGGGGAGTTACGCCGAGGTGCGCCTGACACCAAGTTCCTTAGGGCAAATTGTAACCTTGCCGAACAACACCTTGTTGTTCCGTGCTCAGGGATTGCAGGTTGGAGTTGTGAAACCTGACAACAGGGTTGAGCTCCGCGACATCAAAGTGGGCCGCGACTTCGGCACAACGATCCAAATCGTTCAAGGTGTCACGCCATCCGACAGAGTGATCAACAATCCGTCGGATTCTCTCACCACGGGAGCAATAGTCCACGTCGCGTCATCAGCAGCGCCCGGCCAAAGCCCTAAACCATCTCCATCGAAAGTGGCCAAAAAATAGCGGTCTTCGCGCATAAAGCCATGTGAGCCGCTGGTCAGACCGTCGTCGGCGACAGCTGCACGGTCTGGTTGGTTTGCGACAGTTGGCTGCTTCCGGCGCTTCTGAGCACGACGGCCGGTGCAGTGGATGTGATTGGCTTTTTGACATTCGGGGGCTGTTCGCCGCCCACATCACTCGCCGTTTCAGCGAAGTCGGGCCGCTCCTGCCCGTGCCAATAGGAGTCAGGAATAAGTCCTTCACCTGCACAGTGGCGATTCCTTTATGGCAGAGCCTAAATTCAGAGAATCCGAACGAATTACTTTATCGCTCGCTTCGGCGATGATATATTGGATGCCCCTGCGTAGCCACATCGCAGGAATGTTATGTGGATCGTTCGCCTAGCTCTCCGCCGACCCTACACATTTGTCGTGGCGGCGCTGCTGCTGGTTTTAATGACGCCTTTTGTCTTAACCAAGACACCGACCGATATTTTTCCTGCTATTAATATCCCGGTGGTCAGTGTGATTTGGAGTTACACCGGACTGCCGGCCGACCAGATTGCACAACGGCTAGTTTACAGTGAGGAACGCGCGCTCACGACCACGGTCGACAATATCGAGCACATCGAGTCAACCTCTTATGACAGCTTTGGCGTAATCAAAGTCTTCTTTCAACAGGGCACGAACCCTTCAACCGCGGTGGCCCAATTGACCGCCGTTTCCCAAACCATTTTGAGACAGCTCCCTCCGGGAACGACCCCGCCACTGATCATCCAATACAGCGCGTCCACAGTTTCTATTCTCCAGTTCGGAATTAGCAGCACCAAACTTTCCGAACAGCAGGTCTTCGACATCGCT
>DATHGV010000352.1:0-14077 GCA_035490135.1 Candidatus Methylomirabilota bacterium | reverse complement strand
TACCTGGCTGGCGACCTCAATGGTCATCTGCTCGGATGTGTCCACTTATCCCTCGTGGACACTTAGCGATGTGCCCACATCCGGCAGCATCCTTAATTACTCTCACTTCGTCTACACGGTTCAGACCTGACGCTTACTTTTGAAATCCCGCGCTTCGGAAATCTCTTGGTATTCGACAATGTAGGGCCCCTCAGGACGCTCCGATTGCTCGAGCATGTTGCGTTGACCGATCGCTTTGAAGCGAACCGTTTCCAGATTCCTGAGTTTCTGCTCGCCGCCCATCGCATCTAAGGCTTTGCGGGCCAAAGAGACAGCGTTGGTCGGTGGATCATTCAGCCGCGCAGACAAACTAATCGGAGCTGTTAAAATCGCGACCAGCGTCATGCCGATAAAACATTGTTTCGTAAGCATCACACCTTGCTTGTTCGATAAATGCGTCAGGCATGTGAATTACTCCGAGTGGCCCGTGATGGAGGACAGGTCTTTTGGTGCAGTGACCTGCAACGAGGTGCCGGTTATTTCCGGGTCTCGTAGTTTTTACCACACCGGAGAATCTGCAAGTCACATACCATGCGAACGAGCTACTCGTTTCTCAAAATCGTCGAAGGATCCATCCGTGTTGCACGTAGCGCGGGGATGCCGCATGCGACGAGAGCAAGGAAGGCCAGCAGGGCAGACACACCGAGGAAGGTTGGGAGGTCCGTAGGTTGTACCCCAAAGAGCAAACTGCTCAGCGCACGCACCACAGCAAAAGAGACCGCTAAACCAATCGCCATTCCAACGATAACGAGTTTGACCGCGTGGCCCAGAATCAGTCTGAGGATATCGGCGTTCTGTGCCCCGAGCGCGATGCGCGTGCCAATCTCCGATTTGCGCTGTAGCACATAGTAGGAAAGCACGCCGTAAATTCCAATGGCGGCGAGAAACAGGGCAATGGCGCTGAAGGTCCCAAAAAGCCATACGGGGTCGCGACGAGCGGCTAGCTTGGAATCGATGAGATCTTCCATAGTGCGTGCTTTCGAAATTACCTGCGTGGAATCGAGTTGATGGATTTGGCCGCTGATCACCTGGATTTGCGATAGTGGATCGAGCTTGGTGCGAACCGCTAGATTGAACGCCAAGAACTCAAGCAGTTCTGGCTTTTGAGCCATTGGAGAGTAAATGGTCGGAATTGGATTAGCGGTCATGGCAAATTCTCTAGCTTCGCCAACTACGCCTACGATCTCGCTCCACCCTCTCTTGCCCCATCCAACGTCGATGTGTTTGCCTATGGGATCCTCGTGGGGAAAGTACTCCCGGACAAAACCCTGGTCGACGACCACAACGGGTCGTGACTCGTTAGTGTCCGTGGAATTAAGGAAGCGGCCACGGATCAGTGGCATGTGCATAGCGCTGAAGTATTCGCCGACGACGAACTGCTTTGAGGCAGCGGAGACATTCGCGGGATCTATAGCCACCCCTTGAATCAGGAAGTCGCCACTCATGGCATCTCCCGAAAAAGGCAAGTTGGTGATGAAACCAACCGACTCGACGCCCGGCAAATTCCTTGTACTCTCAACGATTTGATTGAGGTAGTTTATCTCGCGTTTTGGTTCGGCATATTTGCCGGGAGAAACCGCGATGTGCATGGTCAATACGTGATCTGGATCAAAGCCTTTGTCCACATGGGCCAAGCGGATGAAACTGCGCAGGAGCAAGCCAGCGCCCGCAAGCAAAACGAGCGAGAAAGCGATTTCGGCGACGATGAGAACATTGCGCATGAGCTGGGTATTTGAGAGGCCGGCAGAGAGACGGCCGCCAATCTTGAGCCGGTCCACCAGATTGCCATTACCGGCCTGCAACGCGGGAGCCAACCCAAACAAAATACCGGTGAAAATGGAAAGCGCCGCCGTAAAGGCCAGCACGTAACCATCAAGATGAATGTCCGACGAGTGCGGCAGCCGATCTCCTAGAAGCTTAACCAGGGACACCAGTCCCCACCGCGCAATCGCCAAGCCAATCACGCCGCCCAGAACCGACAGAAGCAGGCTCTCGGTCAATAACTGCCGGATCAAGCGCATACGAGCGGCACCCAGCGAAATCCGAATCGCAATTTCCTTTTGTCTGGCCGCAGCCCGCGCCAGCAACAGATTGGCCGTGTTGGCACATGCGATCAACAATACGAATGCGACTGTCCCGAGCAACGCAACCAACAGTGGCCGGGAATCTCCAATCAGGAAGTCTCGCAATGGCGCAATGTAAACAGATGCGCCGCCAAAACTGGAGGCACGGTCGTTTACCTGCTTGACCGCTGCCGCCGCGGCGCCTCGAGCTTGCGGCAGCGTCATGCCGGGACGCAGCTTTCCCACCACCTGCAGAAAGTTGAAGCGGGGGGCCGCGGATTCGGCGTCCAAACGAAGCGGCAATATTAGGTCCGGATCGGTCGCAAAGTGAAAGTCCGGCGGCAGCACGCCCACAATGGTAAAGAGCGTGTCATTCAGCGTGAGTTTGCCTCCAAGAGCGGAAGGATCTCCATGAAAGCGACTGTGCCAAAACGAATCCGAGATGATGACCGCCGGAGGCCCCGCGCGCAATTCTTCCTGTGCCGTGAAGCCGCGGCCCGCCCGCAGCATTGTGCCAAGCATCGGCAAAAGCTCTGCCGAAGCGCGAATGATATCGACATGCTGGGGCTCTCCAGGGCTGGTAAGGTCAACAGATGCGAAAGAATACGCGCCGACTGACTCGAAGATCTGATTTTGACCTTTCCAGCCGAGGAATTCCGGGTACGACATCGGAGTTCTTGTGTCGCGATCTCCAACGTCTCTCACCATCATCAGGCGTTCCTGATCCGCATAGGGAAGTGGTTTCAGGAGGATCGAATCCACTATGCTGAAAACCGCAGCGTTAGCCCCGATTCCAACGGCCAGGATGAGAATGGCAGTGAGGCCAAAAGCCGGATTGCGACGCAGCATGCGTATTCCGTAACGAAGGTCGGCGAGAAAACTTTCGATAGTCGGCCATTGCCAGACCTCCCGGCTTTCCTCTTGAATCAAAGTCAAGTTCCCAAATTCCCTTCGTGCAGTGGCAACTGCCTTTTTCCTGGACATGCCACCCTGTACCAACTCTTCAATCTTTTCTTCGAGGTGCGCCTCGATTTCATCGGAAAGATCGATGTAAAGACGGCGCCGTGAAAACAGTTGTTTGAACGGATTCATGATTCACGCCTAGCGAGGACACGAGTGATTCCTTCAAGCATTCTTTCGAAGTTCGAAACTTCATGCACTAGATGCCTGGCGCCCGCCGCCGTCAGTTTGTAAGTCCGAACGCGGCGGTTGGTTGATGAGATGCGCCATTCGGCCTTGACTAGTTCTTCTTTTAGGAGACGCTGAAGCGCCGGATAAAGCGATCCCTCTTCAATCTGCAGCAAGTCGTTGGATGATCGTTTGATATGCTGCACAAGAGCGTAGCCATGCAGAGGTTGTCGTTTCAGCGTCCGGAGAATCATCATCTCCAACGCACCGGGAAACAGGTCTCGTTGTCTGCGGAGCTTCATCGGAATGGTATCTCCTATGGAAGACTCTGTGATTCTAGGCCTAGACTAAAATAGTATGTGAACAGTTTTGAGTCAAGCGAATCTTTCCTACGCCTTACATTTCGTACGCCTTACATTTCGCCCCGTGCCAGGCGGGAGAAAGGCATAGACCTTCATCGTCCGGAGATGGCTGCTCAGCTGGAGCTCACACACCTTACCGACGATCGGGCAAGTCCGAACGGAACCGTGGGAAGTGCGAAATCGTCGTCACATTAGAAAATCGCCGATGATGGGGCGCGGCGACCGTTTCGGGTGATCACTAGCGGAATTGCCCACTAGCTGGACTCTTGCGATGCCGCGCGAAATTAGCGTCTGCAATACAGACTCTAGGAATGGCGACATGTATCAGGATCAACCGATCGCAAGTAGCTCGCCTATGGAGCAGGCTATTGCTCTATGTTTTGGGACGTCTTTGCCAACTCTACGCGAACAGGCTTCCCACGCTGTTAATCGTCATCTTGCACGTCACTCCTGCTGCAATCTTCGCGATGGTCCACGGCAGCATTCTTTATCGGCTGAAGGGTATCTCGATTTTTGCCGCCTTCTGTCTTGGTTTGGTGGTCTCGCGGAAACTCCAATGGCAAGCCGGAGATATGGAGCGGGCAGCCTAGTGGCTGCCCGTTGCGGGAGTTCCCGCTTTCAAAATGGAAGTGGCGGCGGCAAAGATGTGCGCCGCGTTGTGGTTGAGGATTTCTCTTTCGGTTTTCAGCCAGTGCTGGATGTAGCCACGGCAGAACTCCGCTCCGTCGAGTCCCAACGTTTCGCAACAGATGAGCGCGACGGATTCCGCTTCCACCTCGCACAGATGGCGGGGAGTTTGTTCGCCGTCCACAAACTTTTCGGAAGTGGTGTGTCCGAGAACAACGTGGGCGATTTCGTGGAACGTGGTTTTACGCGGGAGCGCAGCTAACGGATTTACAGCAATTTCCCGGTGCCTTGCAAACCCCTGAATGTTGCCGTTAATTTCGTCAAACGTCGTGCGCGCTATATTCAACGTACCGAGCGCCGTATCCAAGTCGAAGCCGGGAGTCGGCGCAACGTAGGTTTCTTCGCCCTCGGTTTGTGCAAGGACAAACCAATAGGCACGGAAGCGAAAGGCGTTGCGTGTCTGTGATTTTGCTTGTTCTTCCTCCCTCTCGTCGCTGTGAGCGTTTCGCTTGAAGGGCATTGGCATGCAAAGGGTGATTCCGGTCTCCCCTTTGCGGACTTGCCGTTTGCGTTCAAGCCATCCGCGATAGGTGTTGAGTGGTCCGGGCTGCAAGTTGCGCCGAACGCACTGTTCGAGCGCAAGCAGCGCATTCCCGAAGCTGTAGTTATGAAATGCGGTATAGGCTGCGAGCATTCGCCCCGGCTTTTCGACCGCATCGCGCAGGAGTTCTCCCCAAGTGGCATGTTGCTTGTCTGGCATTTTGTTTTTCCTCTTTCCTCTTTTTTTCAAGCGTGGTTTTCGCTTGAAAAAAAGAAGCAATGCCCTTCCTAAGTGCTCCCCGGCGCCTAGCCGTCCGCGCTGTCAAGGGCGCGTGGGGTTCGCGTTCACGGAGCGCAGCGGACGCCCTTGACAGGAGAAGCGGGCGGCTGGGCGCAGTCTTCACGCAGCAAGGGCAGATTCCCGCAGAAGGTCGGCGTAGCCGTGCGAGGAGTATGCGAAGAGGCGGGGAAATTTCAGCCGCTTTGATCAAGAGATAATTTTCTTGGGTCTGCGATGGCAAATTCCGGCGCGGTTCCCCACATAGCAGATAGCAGCAATTCTTTGCTGAAATTCAGATCGATTGAGTTCCTCGCCGAGGCGCTCAATCTGTGGAGAACTACAATGGTATCGAATACATCGTCAGCGGTTAGGTCCCCTCGTACTGAGGTGGGAAGGCAATTTACTTTGAACGGGAAGGCTAACAACGTCACACCCAACATCGGTGGCTACGGGCGTACGCCGCAGACGCAAGCTGTTGCTGCACGCCCGCCGCAGTCCACAGCCTGGCCGACGGCGAGAGGTTCTTCATCTAGTTACACGTCAGTCCGCAAGGGGGACGCCTCCGCGCAAAACGCGAACAACAAAGTGGTCTTGACAGGACAACTTAGCCGAGATGCGGCGGTCCGACACACCAGGAAGGGCCATGTCGTGGCCAACTTCTCGATTGGAGTCGATGAGTCTTACAAAGACCGGCTGGGAGAATGGCAGAAGAAGACATCCTGGCATCGCGTGCAGGTTTGGGGAGAACTAGCAGAAACCGTTGGCGCGGATTTGCAACAAGGGGTGCGGGTGTACGTGGAAGGGCGGCTGGTCAACCGCGCTTGGGTCGACCGGGAGAACCGGAAACACCACTACACGGAAGTCGTGGCGAAAGATGTCCGTTTCCTGGATGCGGCACCAAGACCGGTAGCACGAGATGGCGGCGAGTTCACCAAGGAATACGGTGCAGATTTGCAATGAAGCTTTGTCCTGCGGTTAGGTGGCGCGGCCCTGCCGCCTAACTGAGTAGGGTCGAAGGAAAAGGCCGTCATGGCCTGCACTAGAAGGCTAGTGCCGAGCCCACAGGAGTGAGATCGCGCTGCTGTAGGCGGGTAAGGCTTTCGACTGCTCCCATAGTTGGGCATCTTCGGCAAAGTTGGAACCCCACAGATTCGCCGGGACCGCTTGCGGCTGCTTAGGAGTGGACATGGCGGCGAAAGCTCGGGACGCGAACGTACCCTGCTGGAGGGGAGTGCCCTTGCGCAAGGAAAAGACGAAAGTCTCGGAGCGTTTCGACCAAGCGATCCGTCCCTCGGTACTCCAGACGATCGCGCATTGTTCCTTGGCCAAATCGCAATACCGCCACGCCGCAGCGGAAAGGGAGGTCTCGAAACGCTTGGCAATTTTCTCAATGAGCTGCAGCGAAGGCTCTCCGGAATCCACGATGGGGCGAACAACGAGTGTAGGCATCAACACTTCAGCCGCAAATTCATCGGCCTCGCGCTCGATGTGTTTTGACCTATCGCCCCAATTTCCAATATCCGACTTGGCACAAACGAGTTCGGTCTGATCGTGACCGGGCAAGAGGAAGTGGGCGACCTCGTGCGCGAGGGTAAAGTTCTTGCGCCCCAATTCACGGATGGATTTTCGGAGCGCGATGATTCCGCATGGAATTTCCCGCGCCCGAACCAACGCTCCATCAAAACCGTCGGCATTCAATTCCCGAATCTCCAAGCCGAGCCTCGGTGCCGCGCGCCAAAGGTCCACGCGATCGCACTGCAATTCGCGTGCTAGTGCACGGGCATACGCCGCACCCTTGACGAGCTTTCTCATGCCGTGCCTTTGCGACCCTTGGCAGCGCAGCCCCGGCGTTGCAGATCTTCGACAACTTCATCGAGTAACTTCTTGTCCTGCTCCGAGAGCTCTTTCTTGCTGCGGTACGCAGCCGCCAGCCTAGGGCTCGGCAGTTTCGCGAGGAGTTGAGGGAGTTGCTTGACTTGCTTCAAGAGATGGCGAATGGAGGTTTGGGCTTCTCGCAGCAACTCTCGTTCGGCCCGGGAATGGGAGACGCCGGGACGAAAATCGGCAAGGGCCTGTTTCAGCAAGGGCGGTACGCGCTGCCCTTTCGCCGCATACGTTTTCGCCAAACCGTCAAACCTCGCATGAAACCGCGCTTTGAGTTCCTCGGGATCGATGTCCGCGGCCCGCAAGAGATCTTCTGCTTCGACGACATCCATTTCGTTCGGAGCGCCGAACACTTTGTCCGAGAGAACAGCCACGCGCTGCGCGCGTGCGTCGAAGAGATCCGTTTTTTGATTCCTGGTCATAGGGTAATTCCTTTGGCGAGATTGCAGTCGATAAAGCGCCGCCGCAGTCTCTTTTTCCGGTTCTGCACTTCCGTCGCCGAGATACGGAGAGCGGCGGCAATCTCCCGCGGTCTGTAAACGTTCAGGTCGAGAATGACGTGCACCATTTCCGTCAGTTCGGGTTCTGCCGCGAGGGCAGTCAGTACGCGCTTCCGGTATTCCTCTTCGTCCAGCACCGCGAAGAAGTGGGCGGCGTTGCTCGGCAGTTCGTCGAGCGACGGTGGATCGTCTACGGAATCGCGCTCGCGAGGAAGCGGGGAGCGGGTTTCCTCCCGTCTGTGCGCCGCCTTGCGGAGCGAATCGATAATGTCGTTTCGCAGCGCCGTCGCCAGCAAGGAGAACAAATCACCGCGGGAAATTTGATGCTCCAGCCTGCCCTCTACATATTCCTCGAGAACTCTCCATACGAAATCTTCTATGGAGAGGCCCACGCCGACGAGGGCCGTATCCTGCCCGCCCAGGCCAAAGTCGGCAAACGTTCGCCGCGCAAAAGCGGTGAGCCGTACGGCCAGCTCGCTGAGATCCGCGCTCTCGACGCTCACTCGGGCAATCTCCGATCAGGTCGGTCTCGTCTAAGTGGCTGACCGACAAACTTTTAGCATGAAGTTACGGGCAGAGCTACGGAATCCTCCTTGAGAGTATGCGAAATAGCCTGGTGGTTTTGGCCATGCACTTCGAAAAATGTTTGAGGTGCTTGAACCGCCGGCATCGTTGAGAGCGACACGGGAGAGGTCGCAGCTTCTCGATGGGACGGAGTGTGGGTACAGATTCCTACCTCGCCGTTCGCCAGAGGTCAGACGCCCATCAAAGCGTGCCGAGGGAAGGGGACCTGAAGGAGAACGGCTAAATTCGAACCCCTGCCTCGCTTAAGAAATATCAGCCCTGAAGGAATGCGATTTATCGATCGCCGTGACTCGGGCGACTCGATTTGGAGATCCGTTATGACCGCCGACGCACCAGTTGAAGTTACTGTTTCCTTTCGTCTGAATTCGAACAGCGATCTGATCGAATCGATTGCGGTGCGCATCGCCCCGCACGCCGTGGAACAACACTGGAGCCGAGCGGATCTCTTCGCGCGTCGCGCGCTGGAGGGAGTCTCAAGAGGGGAGTACCGTTTTGCTTTTCGATGACGCGAAGGTCCCACTTTCGGCGGAGCAACGAGCCGAAGCAGCGGTTCTCGCAAAAGGAGACAAAGACGCGACACGCGGTGTCTCCTCAAGTCCGGAAGAACTCGCATCATGGATTTTTCAAGCCAACTCGAAATTTTCCGACGTGAGCGCCCTGCGTTCGCTGCCAGAGCCCGTCTGCCTCGTCCATCAATTCAAGAAACAGATCAAGCGCGGAGACCGCGTGTACTTGTGGGAATGCGGACGACGGAGAGGGATTATCGGATTGGCGGAAGTGCTGGAGGCGCCACGGATTCAGCCCGAACCACTCGAACAGCTTCGCTTTGTTCGCGACAGTGAGAGGTTTGCCGGCGATCGGCTTCGTGTAAAACTGCGGCTGCTCAAAGTGATCGCTCCCATCATCGATCGGAAGTACCTGTTATCGCGCCCAGAACTGGCAAACCTGAGCATTTTGCGGTGTCCGAGGGGCACGAATTTTCCTGTAAGCCGAGAAGAAGCCAAGATCATGGGAGCCCTTGTGGAGAACCATGCGGCTTCCACTCCCGCTATCGACAAGGAAAGAAGAGAAAAGCGCATCGTATTTGCAGAGGGATAAGGTATTGGCGTGAGTCATTCGGAATTCTCATCGCTCTCCGTTTGAAAAATCGAGTTCGAGTGACCTCCTGTCGCAATGGGTTCCTGATTGAGTTGTGACTCCTGGAAATCATCACCCATCTTTCTGTGGCAGAATGCGCTCATGCTCAAGAGTCTGAGTGAGCGGAAGGAATGGAAGTTCTTCGCTGTACTGCGCAAGGCGGACTTGCGTCTGGCTACGGCTTGGTGGATCGTCCTCGTCTTGCGTGGGACTCTGCCGGCTGTGTTCGCGATTGCCATGGGCGTGCTTGTTGGCGCTGTACAGCGCGGCAATCCTCTTGCGGGGCCCCTCGCCTTTGTGGGCGCAGTTTTTGTCCTCCTTCAGATTCTCGGTCCCATTCATCAAGCGCTCAGCACCAATCTTGGCGACCGCACGGCGGCATGGCTCTACGACCGTCTTACGGAAGCGTGCGTGCGGCCGCCCGGCATGGGACATCTCGAAGATCCAACGCTTACAAGCGACCTGACGGTCGCACGCGATTTCGATCTGGGCATGACCGGGCCGCCGCTCTCGATCTCCATGGATTTTATTGCCAACGGCATGGTCGAGATGATCGGTGGGCTCGCGTCTGCGGCGATTCTCGTCGGATACGCGTGGTGGGCACCTGTAGTACTTGCGGGTGCCTGGCTTGCGACGCATTGGCTGCTTCGTGAGAGCGCCATCTGGCGTGACCGCAACACCGAAGAGGTGCGTGGCGCGCAACGAGACTCGGACTATGCCTACCGTTTGGCAGTGGACCCACCGGCAAGCAAGGAGCTGCGACTGTTTGGTCTTGCCGGCTGGACGATCGACCGATTCATTGCCAGACGCACTCGGCTGCACGAACTTCAGTACGCGGCCACACGTCTCCGCGAACGGCCCGTTCTCTGGAGTCTGCTCCTCGTTGTTTCTGCGAACGTCTTCGTGTTTTGGATTCTTTCCGCTGCAGCAGCCCACGGACGGGTTAGCCTTGGCGAAGCCGTCACATACATTCAGAGCGCAATCAGTGTGTCGATGATCGCGTTCGGAGGATTCAGTTGGGCGCTCGACGGAGCCGCAGCTCCGGTCGCTGCTGTGTTGCGGCTTGAACCGGCGATGCGTCCTGCCGGCGCACTGCGCTCGGGCGAACGCACCACCAAGGGAATACCGGCGCGCGAGATCCGACTCCGAGACGTCTCGTTCGGATATCAGGCAGGCGCACCGGTTCTCGAACATTTGGATCTCACGATTCCCGCCGGGTCGTCGCTCGCGATTGTGGGGCAAAACGGTGCAGGTAAGACGACCATCGCAAAACTGCTGTGCCGTCTGTACGATCCGCAGTCCGGTGCGATCGAAATCGACGGAATTGATGTCCGGGAGTTTGACGTTGCTTCGTGGCGTGCTCGGATTACGGCCGTGTTCCAGGATTTCCTGCGGCTCGAATTGCCACTCCGTGAGAATGTCGCGCCAGCAGGCGCGCCAGACGATATCGTCCGGACTGCCCTTGAGTCCGCTGGCGCAGCGAATCTCGCGGCCCTCGACACCGTGCTTGCTCGCGGGTATGAGGGCGGCACCGACTTGTCGGGGGGCCAGTGGCAGCGTGTGGCGTTGGCTCGGGCGTTAGCTGCCGTGAGCCTTGGTGCCGGAGTGGTGTTGCTTGACGAGCCGACCGCGCAACTCGATGTGCGCGGGGAAGCAGAAATCTTTGATCGACTGCTCCGTGCGACGCGACAGTGCACCACGATCTTGATCTCTCACCGCTTTTCCACGGTTCGTCAAGCCGATCGAATTTGTGTATTGGAGCACGGTCGAGTCATCGAACTCGGCACGCATGATGAGTTGATGGCCCTGGGCGGCCGTTACCGCACGATGTTCGATTTGCAGGCGCAACGCTTCAATATCCCAACAGACGAGGAGGGCACAGCCTATGACGTCCTCGCCTGAGCGCGTGAATGCCATTGAGCCTCTGCCTCCGGCGCTCTCCTCGATGTGGCGGTTGTGCAAGCTAGGTTACCAACACGAGCCTCGCCTGATGCTGTGGGCATTCGTGTTGTCGCAGCTGGCCGCTCTGCCCGATGCGCTTTTAGCGTTGTGGCTCATGCTGCTCGGCAAAGGTGTTCTCGAACACCGACCTGGTTGGGTGCAGGGCGCAGCGATTGGCCTCGCCGTTTCGGCGGCCGCAACGTGGTTTCTCCGCACCATCAGCACACGCGTACAGCGACGCTTCCGTGACAAGGTGACGATCGCTCTCGAATCCCACGTGGCTAAACTACAGGCATCTATCGCAACGATCGCCCATCAGGAGCGCCCAGAGTATCTCGACCGCCTGTCAATGCTACGCGATCAGGTCTTCGTACTGGATCACATGTACATGTCGCTGTTTTCGACCATAGGCTGGATCTTGCGTCTTGGTGTCACGCTGGCTTTGCTGGCATCGATTCATCCGGCGCTTGTTTTGCTTGCGGTTTTCGCAATCCCAACAGTTCTGACCTCGACGTGGCGTCCTGACGTGGAGAGAGCCGCGCACGAAAGGGCCGCACAGAGCCATCGATTGGCGCGTCACCTCTTCATGATTGCCACGACGGCCGCGCCAGGGAAGGAGGTTCGGGTGACCGGTATCGGAGACCGGCTTGTCGCGGACCGGAGGGCCGCATGGGAGCGCGGGTACAAGCCCGTGGCGAATAGTCGGTGGGGTTCGGCCTGGTGGCATGCACTGGCGTGGTCGGTTTTTGGGTTTGCGTATGTCGGCGCGGTCGTGTTTGTGTCGGGTCTCCATGCACCGGCGAGTTCTGTGTTGTTGGTGCTCGCCGCTGGCGCGCGGCTCTCGGCGTACATCGGTGCAACGGTTGGCGAGATCGGATTTTTGCGCGGATTCTGGATGGATGGCTCGCGCAGACTCGCCTGGCTCGAAGACTACGCCCGGTCCGTTGCAGCTGCGAGTAATCTGGCAGTTCCTACTGGGTTGCGTCAAGGGATCCGACTCGATCACGTAACATTCGCATACCCCGGCACGTCCCGGACGGTGCTGGATGATGTGTCGGTCACGCTGCCCGCGGGAGCGGTCGTTGCGATTGTCGGCGAAAATGGGGCGGGTAAGACTACACTCGTCAAGTTGCTCGCGAAGATGTACGAGCCGTCGTCGGGTTCGATCTTTGTGGACGACCATCCGCTCGCGCGAATGCCTGCCGGAGAGTGGCGAGAGCGCATGGCGGGCGCGTTCCAGGATTTCTTCCGTTTTGAGTTCCGCGCTCGGTATGCGGTCGGTTTGGGTGATGTGCCTCGACTGGACGATGAGCTCGCCGTGCGCGCGGCAGTCGACCGGTCGGGTGCCGGAGATGTTGTGGCCCGTCTAGCATCGGGGCTCGACACGCAGCTTGGTCCAACGTGGCCGTCTGGGGTCGAGCTGTCCTTCGGCCAATGGCAAAAGTTGGCGCTCGCACGCGGCTTCATGCGCGCTGAACCATTACTGCTGATTCTAGACGAGCCGACCGCTGCGCTCGACGCGGAGACGGAACACGCGCTGTTCGAACGATACGCGGCTGCGGCACGCAGCGGTGGCGACAACGCGTGTGGTCGCATCACGATTCTCGTTTCGCATCGATTCTCGACGGTCCGCATGGCTGACCTGATTGTGGTGCTCGATGGGGCACGGCTCGTCGAGGTCGGCACGCATGAGGAATTGATGGCCAAGGGCGGACCGTATTCGGAGCTTTACGGGATACAAGCGGCGGCGTACCGCTAGGTCGAAGAAGCGGACGTCCGTTTCGTGTGGCGGGGCTTCTGGTTGCTTTTTGCGAAGTCCGTTCAGTTTTAGAATTTGCTGAGAAAGACACAATCCGCGGATAGCCCATCACGCAGTAACTGTTCCGGGTTCGACGCGACCATGTCAGAGTCGTCATTCGCTGACTGCAGGATGCCGCGTGCATAGGATGATTAGACTCAAGGGTGGGGATCTCCAATTGATTGACCAAACCATCTCGCACTACCGCATCGTCGAGAAGCTCGGTGGTGGCGGGATGGGGATCGTCTACAAGGCTGAGGATGTCAAACTCGATCGCTTTGTCGCCCTCAAGTTCCTGCCCGACGATGTGGCCAGAGATCCGCAAGCTCTCAGCCGCTTTCGGCGCGAAGCCAAGGCCGCTTCTGCCCTGAACCATCCCAACATCTGCACGATCCACGAGATTGATGACCAACACCGACAAACGTTTATCACCATGGAGTTTCTGGATGGATTGACGCTGAAGCACCACATTGAGGGACGGTCGCTGGAAATCGAGATGGTGTTGTCCCTCGCCATCGAGATTGCCGACGCGCTCGATGCTGCCCATGCCGGGGGGATCGTCCACCGCGACATCAAGCCGGCAAACCTTTTCGTGACCAAGCGCGGCCATGCGAAGATTCTGGACTTCGGTTTGGCCAAGGTAACGTTTCGAAGCAGCCGAGATGCCGAGGGAGCGACCGCGACGATTCAAGTGACACTCCAGAGCGAACAGCATCTGACCAGTCCGGGCGCAACGCTCGGCACGGTTGCCTACATGTCGCCGGAGCAGGTGCGCGGCAAGGATTTGGATGCACGCACCGATCCATTCTCCTTCGGGTCGGTGCTCTATGAAATGGTCACGGGGACGTTGCCGTTCCGAGGTGAAAGCGCAGGCAATATTTTCGACGCGATTCTCCATAAAACACCGACGGCTCCCGTGCGGCTGAATCCGGAAGTTCCCCTTGAACTCGAACGCATTATCAACAAGGCCTTGGAGAAAGACCGGGATTTGCGTTATCAACACGCGTCCGACATGCGTGCCGACCTGAAACGGCTGAAGCGCGAGACGGAATCGGGCGGGCCGGTCGCGCAGCCAGCATTCGGCGATTTTTCTGCTTCTGCTTCACTTTCGGCGCAACCCGCGGCTTCCGGGTCCGTGGCTGCGGCGCCCTCCACCTTCGCTGTGGCCTCGTCCAGTTCGGTGCTGGTCAGCG
>DATHGV010000351.1:0-4176 GCA_035490135.1 Candidatus Methylomirabilota bacterium | reverse complement strand
TGAGATAGGTGGCAAAAATTAGGACCGTCACCCCGGCCAAACCATCGCCCAAACGCCAGATCACCGTGTCGATAAACCATTTCGCCCGTAACTTGAGACTGTGAGGTAGCGGAAGGTACAACAACTCAACGGCAGACTTGTCCAGGGAGTAGCGCAGTACTTGATCGCTGCCTTTCAGCAGAATAGCGGATAGCAGGGTGCCCCACATCAGCAGCCCGGCCGACCCCAACATTACGGAAATGGGAAGCACAAACAACATCGCGCCTATCCCAAATCGGCGGAGCAATCGCGAGGTCAGCAGCAACTGAATCAACAATCCCAATATCCCGGCGTAGAAATAAAAGTTTCCAAATAAGATCGCCAATGCGTCTTTGTTTACCAGGAACTGTTTGGCAACCGCTTTAAATTGCCAGCCGGTAAGCGTAGTGACGAACGAAGCAAGGCAGATCACTGCGGCTATCGCTCGTAAATAAGGAGAGGAAAGAACCAACCGCATGCTGCTCTGTAAATCCCTTTGCCCGGTTCCCTTATCCCCAGCTGCCGTTTCACCAGAATCCGCAAGCCGGGATTTCCAGCTCTGCCACGCGGTTCCCATCAGCGCGGCACAAATCAAGAGAAGCAACGTCATGCCCAGCAGCAGGCTTTCCGTGCCGAATGCCTTGGCTATAGTCTTCGAAAAAAAACCGGCGAAAATAGCACCCAATATCGCTCCGCAGCCGACCATGCCGAAAATGCGTTTCGCTTCTCGGGTGGTCAGAAGATAATTCGCCAGGGTCCAGACCTGGGTGGGAGCAAGCACTCCGAAAAGGCCCACCCAAATGTAGAACGCCGGATAGAGCCATGCGGGATGGTAATAGTGGGAGAGCGCCCAAAACGCCGCGCAATTTGTTGCGAAGAAGAACTGACTGCCCACCAGTAGGTTGCGAAGAGAGGTTCTCCGCCCCAGACGAACATAGCCGACTACGACGATTCCGACCAAAATCGCGCTCGCGATGTCCGCGTAGGGCAACTGCACCGCTTGGAAGCGGGCAAGGAACAAGGCATCGCGTGCAACTCTTCCCGTCACATAGCAACTGATAATCAGAAATAGACAGGCGCACAGCAGGATGCCACGCCCCAGATCTCCGGGTTCGATATTCAGTCCGCGCTCAATCCACCGCTTCATCCGAAGAACTCTCTTTCACAGCCTTTTTTATTGCGGTGCGCCCGTCGTTCCGGAACATATACCCCCAGCGGGTAAAATGCCTGCCTTTTCCGAAACCTTCGCGCCATTCCCCGCCAATGGATGCTCCCCGGGGCCTCCGTCTTGAGGCGAAGCGCGACTGGAATCGAGAAGTACTACCTGCTGGTCAAGATACACAGCGATAAATTTGCCATCGCCGCAGATTTCCAAAGCTGACGCTCGGCCTCCAGGGTAGTAGCTACTGAGCATGCCGGTGTCGATCAGAAACACCTTGTTGCCAAAGCGAGGCCTTATGCGACCACCCTTCTGCACCGTGTGGCCTACCACAATGTGTGTCGCCTTGTAACCCTCCAGAATCTTGCTCACCTGCGGCGCACCCTCTTCTTCGCTCCACTGGTCGTAACCGCGAAACCACACCGGGCCATCAACCCGCACACTGAACCAATCTTCATGCTTCAGGAACTCCTGGATCTTAGCCTGGCGCTCATTGTTGACGGGCACACGCGACTTAAGCTCAGCGCTGACCTCCGCGCGAAGCACACTGTAGATTTCCTGCAAAGTGAAGAATGGCAGAATCAAATTTTCATTTTGCAGATACTCTTTCGAGGCATCAAATTCCTTGATTTCCTCGTGGATCCGATTATTTATAGCGTCAAGCTTGGTCTTGGCCAGCTCAGGAGAAATTCCTCCGTGCAAAAAGATGATTCCATCAATTTCGGCCACCGCGGCATGTCCCCGCAACCATTTACCGTATTCTCCCTTTGGACCTACCGCCTCCCGCTGCTCAATGAAACCCGCCGGATGGCGTGCCATCCACTCTGCCTCAGTCAACTCCAGGGGCTGGGGAAGTTCTACGAATAGCGATGCGTGACTATTCTTCCACTTCGTATACTCGGCATACGCAGCTTTCTGTCGCTTCTCGGAATTGCTGTCGGCAAAACTTGCGTAGTTCGCGGGAGTGACGTAGCGCAGGTCGCCCATCATATTCATCACTTCGTGGTTTCCGAGTAAACCCACAACCCGGCCGCCTGCTTGTGGCGCTTCTTTCTCGAGGGCCATCATCAGGTCCATGACCTCGCGCGGCTTGGGGCCGCGGTCTAGGAGGTCCCCGACCTGCACAAAGGTTGTCTTGCCGCCGGTCCAGCGGTTCTGCTGGTCCGTAAGACCGGTGCGCCGGAGAATGGCGACAAAGTCGTCAAAGTCATTGTGAACATCGCCGATAGCGACTAGGGGTCCCGGGGAGCCCGCTGGAGCCTTTGCCAATTCCGCCCACGCTTCCACCGCCGACACCAGGACCAAGACGAAAAAAATACCAAGGTGTTGGGGAGAGACCCGGACCGGAGCGCGGACCATTTTTGTTCCTCCTAGGGACCACGTCCATCCTCACGACCCCGGGACGGCCGATCAGATTTCTACGCGGCGGTTGGTGATGGACCACACGCAACCCCACCCGCGGAGCCATGCATGTAGGCTCCGTGAGCGGGTTGCTATGTGAGCACCTATTCTTAAAAGAGATCGGGGAGTTTCAACTTGCGATACAACACCGAGATAGTCTACTGGTTGGCATTGCCGTGCGTGAGCCGCTTAGAGACTAGACTCGCGTGAATTATGCTGCCGTCGGCGCTGCCTTTGCAAATTACGTAGTCCCCGTCTTTAACCTGGCTGGCGTCAATGTCGTTGACCTTCTTGTCGCCGTGATACTGACTGACCCATTTCGTGGAGCTGTCGTACACACAGGTCTTCTCCGCATTCCCACCCACTTGACGAATAGTCAGAGAGGACTGCTCCTTGCTGCTCCTTTGAACTCTACCTTCAAAGCGCGTCTCCTTCGACTTGGCGGCAGTCTCTTGCGCAAAAACCGCCGTCGTCAGCGGAGAGGTTAGTGCCAATGCGAAAAGCACAGCGATTTGCTTCTTCATTATGTTTTTCTCCTTATCACCGGTGTCACCGGCAAAGCCATGATGTGTAGCATCCGCTCCATCCCTCGCTGGTTGTCCGCCGGCCCTGATGCCCGAAAGAGCCACCGCCTATCGAGCGATACAGTTTACTCTGGCGCTTAAATGATTCAGTACAGCACTTGGTTCTCACCTTTTTCAGCGATCAGCTTTTGGAACTGTGCCACAATCTTATCCCGTCGCATCATCACCGCCTTCACTTCATCCTTATCGAGATAGCCCTTGGTTCTTTCTGTTAGCGTGTTCGCGTCCAAGGCCTTCAGTTTCTGCAACAATTGCCGGTCGCAGCGCGTCAAGTCTTTGTTGTCTTTCGGTTCCTTGTTGAGGCGAAACGCGCGGCTGAAATCAACCCTCCAAATCTGCCAATTCTCACCGATTAGCACGTTGGTCAGATTGGGATCGGCATCAGAGACCAATTGATCGAAGACCCGAATCTTGTACATCTGATTGTTCCAGGCGTCGGGATCCGGCACTGATATGTTTTGCTTGTGGCGATCCGCCTCATCCATCTTCACCGGCAGCCACCAACTGAGCGAGCCTACCTTGCCTTCCCATTTGCGTTCGACGTATACCGGCACCATGTCGTCCATTCCAATCAACTCAGCCAGCGCATAGGCTGCGATGTTGTACTTGTAGGAATCCACGAAGTTCAGTTCGATGGCGCCGCTGGCAAGCTTCATCTCGTGTTTATGTTCATCAATAGCTTGGAAAGAGGCGTCGTGCGTAACCGTTCCGTCCGACAGCGTAAGACGCGCGGTGTTGGTGACGCCTTTCTTGACGTCGTGATTCTTCACCACCTTGGCGGTGACAAGGAACTGCTTGATCTGCTCCCTGGTCAGGTTTGGCTCGTCCCCGGCAACCGCGAGCAGTCCGCAAACCAGACACGCCGCAACGGCGAGGAACAAACGTCGGCGAAGATAGAGTAGGTTCATGGGAGCACCTCAACAGAATTGGTGGGACTCTACTCCTTTCCGCCGCAATGGACAAGAAAATAGTCAGCATCGTCTCAGCTCCGTGATTCTGTCACCCCCTAGAGAG
>DATHGV010000350.1:0-5198 GCA_035490135.1 Candidatus Methylomirabilota bacterium | reverse complement strand
AGGCCTTACCCCAACGCGGATACATTTACGGGTACTTGCATGTCCGGCGGTTCGGCTTCGACCCAAGGTAATGAGTTTCTTATCCCTACTCCGCCGCTTCCGCCCTGCCCACCGGAAATCTGCGGCGTTTCGCCGACCCCGAGTCCGCCTATTCCGTAGTGCAAAACGCTAAACGGCAGATGAGAGGGGCGTGTGCGAACGGAATATGGACGCAGGGGGGTCGGCCGGGGCCCCCATGCTCATCGAAGCGGAACACGATCAAATGCGTCGGGCAGCCCGGGCAGAAGAGAAGAGCGACGAACTGAACCATAACTCCCGCGAGACTGCGACGGTGATTCCCGCTGTGCGAGCTTTCGACATTTACGGGATGGTGGCCGTAGTGCCCTTTGTAGCCTTCGTGCTCATGTCCCTATCTCCAAAGAGGGAGCGAGCATCACCTCATAGGTGGTACTACAAAATCCCGCGCTCGCGTCTTAGCAACAGCACTCACGAACCGATAACTTTAGCGAAGACGCGTTAGCACGACCGGAAACGAATCTAACCATGAAAATATTAACCAATTTATTAGTGGCTGTTGTCGCGGGAAATTTCGCCGCGGGCATAATCGTTCAGGCAGGCGCCCACGACCATGGCAGTCAGACGAGCACCGACCCTGATTGGTCGGAGCTGATTGCGAGCATGGACAAAATGCACATGGCCATGGGAGCAATAGACCGATCCGGCAACGGCGATGTCGATTTTGTCAGATTGATGCTTCCGCATCATCAGGCGGCAATCGACATGGCGAAAACCCAACTCTTATACGGCACGGATGCGCAAATGCGCAGACTGGCGCAGGAAATTATCACAGACCAGCAATTAGAAATTGAGTTGATGCAGCGTTGGTTGAAACAGCAGCAACCTGCTCCGGCGCAAGGAAATCAAACGCCCGCTGCTGATACCGGAAAGGACAACTAAACATGAAAATAATTTTTGGTTTTTTGTCTCTCTGTTTATTGCCGTGCGCGATGGCACAACAAGCGCCCTGGGCGCGGCCCGACATTCCAATCTCCAGCCACGATCGCGTTTATGCGGCCGACCAGACTTCAAATACGGTTTCGGTAATTGACCCTGCGGAAAACAAGCTCCTCGGCGTTATCAGACTCGGCGATCCGGTGCCGGGAGCGTTGAGTCCGCTCTACAAAGGACAGCTTCTCGTGCACGGTCTCGGTTACTCGCCAGATTCCAAAACGCTCGCCGTGGTGTCGGTAGCATCGAATTCCGTAACGCTCATCGACACGGCAACCAATAAAGTCAAAGGCGTCGTTTACGTCGGCCGTTCTCCGCATGAAGCGTTTTTCACACCAAATGGACGTGAGTTATGGGTGACAGTGCGCGGCGAGAACTACGTGTCAGTGATCGATCCCTTGCGGATGAAAGAGACGCGGCGCATCGAAGTGGCCAATGGTCCAGGGATGACCATGTTTGGGCCTGATGGCAAATACGCTTTTGTCTGTTCCAGTTTCACTCCGGAACTCGCTGTGATCGATGTGGCATCACATAAAATTATCAAGCGGTTACCGCAAGTAAGTCCTTTTTCGCCCAACATCGCGGTTTCTCCGGAAAATGATGAAGTCTGGATCACCTTGAAGGATACGGGCAAAGTTCAAATCTACGGCGCGAAGCCGCCGTTTGCTCAGAAAGCCGTGCTCGATACCGGCCCGATAACGAATCACGTAAACTTTGCGAACAATCGCAACGGGAAGTTCGCCTACGTGACTATCGGCGGACCGAACGAGGTGAAGGTGTTCCGCAGAGGAGAGACACCGGAATTAGTTGCGACAATTCCGGTAGGCGAACTTCCGCATGGAATTTGGCCGTCGGGCGATGGCTCGCGAGTTTATGTCGCACTAGAAAACGGCGAACACTGCGCGGCAATCGATACTGTAACCAACAAGGTCATCGCTAATATTCCAATCGGGCAAACAACGCAGGCTTTAGTCTATGTGCCGAACGCAGTTCCCAGTGGTGCGGGTACAGAAAATCTGATGCCACTCGGTGCCGCTGCCAATACAGCGCGGCTGCACTTGGAAGCGGGCGGAACCGCGCTGCCAGAGGCTCAGGCATCAGTAGCGGTGAACTCACTCGGTCTGTTGGATCTCGTTCAAATTGCGGCGAAAGGACTCGCTCCCCAGACGCCATATCAGGTGTATCTGGCGGAATCCAATCAGCCGCCATTAGGCAAACTTGAGCCACTTGCAATCCTGAAGACAAATCCCGATGGCGCAGGCATTGTTCAGGCGATCGGACTGCTGAAGGTGCTTGAGGGCAATGATCCAAACTCCTCCCCGTCGCAACGGTTTTTGATTGTTACCGACATCAAAGATTCATCACAGGTCGTGTTGCGGCAGACAGAGACACCGCAACCCGAAGCGGCAGCGACGAAGAACCCATGAGCTCGCTAGGGGTTCGACAAAAAGGAGGATGAAATGATTACGAGGAGCGTTCCTGCTGTCGTCACCAGCAACGCCGGCGAGCCTGAACTGGCGTACGTCTCTTGGACCACGCCGTGGTCCCATGTCCACCGGACCAATCGGAACTTCTTTCCCTCGGAAGCGCCTTGGCAATTCCTGGCACCGCGTTTGGCGGGGGACGTCTCATGAAGGAGATCCGTGCCAGCAGGGGAATTGGGCTGGGAGCAGGCTTGTTTGTGGCGGCAATGGTGACAGCGTCGCTGATCGCCATCCTCTTTCTTGGCTGGAGGGTGGTCGGGCTGCCGTTTGCGCCCTTTGACATTTTCGACTGGACGACGCGCGTGCTGCCGGGGCGTGTGATTGGCCTGGGCATCGGCACGATGGTGGCGGTGATTGGAGCGTTGCACCTGGGGCCGACGGCCGAAACGGCCAAAATGGCGGAACAGGCGATGGCAATCATTGGCCTTTTTGTCACAGGACTTGTGGTGGGAACAATCCTTTTTGCAGTCGTCCGCGCTGTCCGAGGGCGTTATGCGGATGGCATCGGGCTTGTCTTCGGGCTGGTTGTCGGACTGCCGGTCGCGCTGATCAGCCACTCCGTAGGCCAGACCGCCACCACACCGCCTATCGCAAATGCATTATGGATTGTGGCGGTCTTCCTTATATGGGGACTGGTGCTGGGCCGAGCTTCGCGGCGACTCATCCAGGCCACCGGCACCGCTACCGTCTCGGTCGAGGAAGGTGACGAGGCAGCTGCTTCTGTGGAGCGAATCGATCGGCGCCGTTTCCTGGTGCGCTTGGGTGGCGCCACCGCAGCCATCACAGTGGTCGGAGCAGTAGTCGGAGAACTGGCCGAGGCCAAGCGCCGGAAAATGATGTCGACCGTCGGAACGCGAGGGCGATGGTCCGCGACCCATGCATTGCCCAATGCCGGCGCAGCAGTAAAGCCGGTGCCTGGAACGCGGCCGGAATTTACGCCCTTGGAACGTCATTACCGCATTGATATCAACACCATTCCGCCCGCTGTAAACGAAGAGCAATGGCGATTGAACATCACCGGCCTGGTCGAAAAACCGCTGGCCTTGACGCTCGATGAACTCCGGCGCTACGAACCGCTCCACCAATTTATCACGCTCCGCTGCATCTCGAATCCGGTGGGAGGCGACTTGATCGGCACCACCCGCTGGACCGGGGTGAGCCTCCAGCGCCTGCTGCCGGACTTGCGGCTCAAACCGGGCGCCTCGCACCTCAAGATGCATGCCGCCGACGGGTTCTTCGAGGTGGTCCCCATTGAGACCATCAAGGCCGATGAGCGCGTGATGCTGACGTATGCCTGGGACGGCGTGCCGCTGCTCACCGAGCACGGGTTTCCCTTGCGGATCTACATCCCCAACGTGTGCGGGATGAAACAGCCCAAGTGGATCACGGCCATCGAGGTAATTGACGACTGGGAGCCGGGCTATTGGGTGGTGCGCGGTTGGAATAAGGAAGCCGTGATGGAAGCCACCTCGGTCATCGATGTGGTGGGGATGGATATGGATATCATCCAGGCTGACCAGAGGAAAATGATTGTCCCTATCGGCGGGATCGCCCATACCGGAGCCCGCGGCGTCTCGAAAGTGGAACTGCAGGTGGATAACGGCCCCTGGCAACCGGCGTTGTTGCGAACGCCCTTGTCACATTTGACCTGGGTCATCTGGCGTTATGAGTGGCCCTTCCAACATGGAAACCACACCTTCACCGTGCGCTGTTGGGACGGCCAGGGCGTACCGCAGATCGTCGCACAGGCCCCGCCCGAGCCGAATGGGGCAACAGGGCTATACAGCAAGACACAGATGTTTTAGGCGGCGCCCCCCAGCCGCCATTAGGCAAACTTGAGCCACTTGCAATCCTGAAGACAAATCCCGATGGCGCAGGCATTGTTCAGGCGATCGGACCGCTGAAGGTGCTTGAGGGCAATGACCCAAACTCCTCCCCGTCGCAACGGTTTTTGATTGTTACCGACATCAAGGATTCGTCCCATGTTGTGCTGCAGCAAAGCGACGCGGCAAAAGCTAAAACCCCATAAATCTGGCGTCGTGGTTGGCGGCTGAAGGAGGGCTGCGTTGTGCAACGGCGTACGTTCATCAAGGCTTCCGCGGCCAATCTTTAATTAGGCTTCCCCTGTGAACGCATGATGAATGCTTCCGCGAGTTGCACGGCTGCAAATGGCCCCCGCTCTCCGCACAGCTTTGCAAGCCAGTTTCGCTGCGCATCCCCGAGCGCATCCTCGATTTTATGACGCAGCGCTCAAGGGCAACAACGTTCCGTAAGTCCGCGAGTTTGCGCACGGTTCAGGTCCTAATCAATTCTCGAATGGTGTGAAAACCTGAGAACGCCCAAGTGTTGACGCTGCATCACCGCGCTGGGATTTTTTAGCCAGGTGCGGAACTTTTTTCTTGCCAACCCATCAGCTTTCTTCCTACAGCTGGTTGAGACAACCCTCTCATACACGGACATGCGGTAATCACGAGGCCAGATCAGCGGGAGAATGGTTATGGAGCCGAGACATTCGGATTTCAGGATTGAAAAAACCACTCGCCTATTACACGAAAATTCATCGCAGACTGTCGGCGAAGTGGCCGGTGCTTGTTCGCTGAGTACCTCCAGGCTGAGCCATTTGTTTAAAACGGAGGTCGGGACCACAGTCGGGAAGTTTCGATGCACGTGCCGGTTTAGCGAAGCCAAGAGGATGTTGTCAGACAC